>NZ_CP147244.1:2741783-3083567 GCF_002141365.2 Enterococcus sp. 7F3_DIV0205 | reverse complement strand
GTAACAATCTAAAACACTATAACCCAAACCATGATTCGGGATACGACGCAGATTCTCCTTCACTCTTTTCAGATCATTTTGTAAACTACCACCGATTCCTGTACAAACTACTGGATAAATCGTTGTGAACCAGCCAATTGTTCGATCGATGTGAATTGGCTTATGAATCGGCTCACGACCATGACCTTCCATTCGTACACTAATTGTATCCGTGGCAGTCATTTTATTTATCGTTCTGAATAGAGCTGTTACTAACAAGTCGTTTATTTCTGTATTGTATGATTTATTAGAGTGTAAAATAAGATTTTCTGTTAGTTCTTTGGATAATGAAATCTCGTCAATGCCTGTTCCACGGTTATCTTGTGGTGCACATAAAGTAGTATTAGCTTGGGTTGCTAATTTACTGATTTTATTCCAATAAGGGCGTTCTTTTTCCAATGTTTCGGACGTACTAAACGCTTCTAATGACTCACACCATCTAGAAAATGATGCTGTTTTCATAGGTAATTCAATCGTTCTTTCTTCTAGAGATTGTCTATAGGCAGTATTGATATCTTCTACTAAAATACGCCAAGAAATACCATCCACCATTAAATGATGAACGATCAATGAGATATAGTCCATTTCTCTTGTATGAAAAACAACCACCTTGATCAAGGGTCCTTCAGTTAAGTTTAAAGTTGGCTGTATTTGGTCACTGATAGCTTCCATTTTTTCAAAAATAAGCGCCTCTTTTTCATTCATTAAATCGAAGGAAATCATCTCAAATAAATTTGAGCTGTCTTGCTCCTTAATTATTTGTTTCCCCTCTATATAAATCGCTCTCAGCAAGTCATGATGGTTACAAACCGCTAGTAAGGCTTTTTTCAAACTATCTATTTCCAGGTTTTTACATTCCAACAAAAATGTTTGATTAAAATGCTCTGGCACAGGCAGTTTACTGTTAAAGAAATAATTCTGAATTGGAGATAATGGTGTTTCGCCAACAATTATCGGCTCGTTTTGATCTTGCGTCTCGATTTGGTTCAATTCCATGTGGGTCGCAATATTTCCTAAGTTTTTCTCAGTCATGATCGTTGGAACACTTAAGTTATAGCCAATTTCTCGCAACTTTGAGACAATTCTGATAGCCTTGATCGAGTCTCCACCAATCTCGAAAAAGTTATGATTACATCCGATATTTTCGTTATTTAAAACAGTTGAAAACACAGAAATAAGTACACGTTCTTGTTCCGTTTTTGGTGCTACTATTTCTTTTGTCCTAACCGCCGATTCTTCTTCAATCATAGGCAATTTACTCTTATCTAATTTGCCATTATTATTTACAGGCAACTCATTGATTTTTATAAACCTTTTTGGAATCATGTATAGCGGTAGTTTTTTCTCTAAAAATTCTTTTAATTGTGTTTCTTGATACTCTGATTTAGATACATAATAGGCAACGATCTGATTTTTTTCAGAAACAATTACCGCTGCATCATCGATATTCGGATAGCTAGCTAACGTATTTTTAATTTCACTTAATTCGATTCGCAAGCCATTGATTTTAACTTGCTCATCAATTCGACCTAAATATTCTAAATTGCCATTATCTTGCCACTTTGCTAAATCCCCTGTTCTATAAATCTTTCCTGGCAGACCAAAACAGTTATCGACAAATTTCTCGTTGGTCAACTCTGGTCGATTCAGATACCCCCTAGCAACACCGACTCCTCCAATACACAATTCCCCAGGTTCATCAATCCCACACAACTTATCATCATCCATTATATAGATGGCGGCATTGTTGATACCTTTACCAATCGAAACAGTTGATTTATTGTCTAAATCAGCTAGATGAAAATAAGTAGCGCCGATAGAAGCTTCTGTGGGCCCATAGAGATTATAAATGTTTTCTTTGGTTAAAGGCGTTAGTCTACAGATTTTGTTCACCAGTGATTCTTCTAATTTTTCACCAGCGATATATAACGTATTTAAACATGCTAAATAAGACTCTTTGTCGACTTCAACAGCATAATCTAAAAAGACAGAGAGAACCGTTGGGATCATCACCATATGTGTTACTTGATTTTTTTTAATCACTTCTAGTAACATGCTGAAATTGTTATTTTCTTGGTCAGTTAATAGTTGTAGCTTTGCTCCACCTAGAATCCCTAAGAAGATTTCTCCAACTGCGGCATCAAAAGAACAAGTAGCTTTTTGAAGCATTACACTTTTTTCATCAAATTTTGCTGTTCCAAGTTTCCATTTGACAAAATTTACTAATCCTTTATGCTCGATCATAACGCCTTTGGGATTTCCTGTTGTTCCAGAGGTATAAATAACATAAGCTAATTGATTTGGGGAATAAGTTACATTGACTTTCTCTTCACTTATATTGGTAAAGTTTGGACAAATCATTTTTTTATTTAATCGGTTTTCCCACTTTTCTCTCGAGCTTATATCTGTTATTACTTGTTTCACATTGCTATCTTCGATTATATATTTGATTCGTTCTTCAGGATTTTCAGAATCTATCGGCAAAAACGCAGCACCTGATTTTAAAATCCCCAATATCGTCACAACTAATTCAATGGAACGATTTAAAATAACACCAATCAAATCTTCTTTTTCGATACCTGCTTGTACTAAAGTTTTTGCAATGTGATTTGCTCTTTGATTCAGTTGTTCATATGTCAGAGTCTCACCACTGATACCAACAGCTGTTCTTTGTGGATAGTGTTGAACTACCTCTTCAAACCAGCTAACTAAATCCACTTCATCATAGGTTGTATCTCTGTTCGAATTAAACGTATGAACGACTTTTTCATATTCATCCTTTTCCAATTGATTAATTAATGTATTCTCCAACGTATAACCCACTCCATTTTGTTATATTAAAAAACAAGCTAAATATTTTTATATTCTTTTGATAACTCTCCTTGAATTAAAAATATTGAATATTCACTTGTTTTAATTCAAAGTCTATTAAATATTTCACTAAATGTCAAATTGATTTTCGTCATAAAAAAAAGAAATACTTTAATTTTATTTTTTATTTTATAATGTAATATTTTAAATTTCATAACTTGTGTAAATAAATACTACATAAAGCAGCAAAAAATAGAGTTGACTTTTTCCAAAATGTAAAATATACTTACGATGTTTTAACTATTCTATTTACTACTATTTGTGGGGGCGCTATGCTAATTACACATTTACTAAAACTAGATCATTCATTAAACTCAGATACTTGGAACAACTGGTATCATTCACTTGAATCTGAGAGACAAAATAAAATAGATAATTTAAGATTCCCTGATGATCAGCTCCGCTCACTTACAGCTGGAGTTCTTTTACAATCGATGTTGTTCAATTATTGTCAACTGCCACCTGATGAGCTATTTTTTTCAACTTCTAAACAAGGAAAACCATTTTTGGCATCCCATCCAGATATTTTTTTTAATTTAACTCATTCTGGTGAGTATGTTTGTTGTTCAGTAAGCACTGCTCCAGTTGGGATAGACATTGAGCAAATGGAGAGCATTGATGTTAACGGTATCGCTCGTTTTTTTTCTATTCACGAGCAAAAGTACATACACTCTAGACAAACCAAGACGGAACAATTAGATGCCTTTTATTCAATTTGGACACTAAAAGAAGCTTTCAGTAAAACAGTTGGTCACGGTCTATCCCTGCCAATGGATACCTATCATTTTATCTTGAATGGAGAGTCAATTTCTCTGTCAACACAAATAAAAAATGATTATCAATTTTACTCTCGCATCATTGATAATCATTATAAATTTGCTCTTTCTTCATCCATACTTTCCAAAAATGTTGAAAAACATTTAACGCTAACTGAACTTGTTAAAACTGTTTCTTTGTAAATAAAAAGAGATTGAGCCATAACTTTTCAGTTATCACTCAATCAATTAAAAAATGGATTAAACCTTGGAATTATATTGCCTTATTAGTGATCTTTATTCAGCATTCAAATCTGATTTTTTTCAAGTTGTTCTCATTGATTGAAATTTTTAAACGAATTTTTTGAAAAGTAACTCACTAAGAGCATAACTAATCCCGTAAATATAAACAGTATGTAGACTGAATTTGAAAAAATATCGAATAATAAACCATAAACTGCTTGAGACAACGGCTGCGCACATAAACTTAAAGTGGTTACATAGGACATGACTTTTCCAACTAACTGAACTGGGGTGTTTGCTTGGATATTTGAAATAACAAAAATAGAAAATAATGTAAACAAAGCTTGTAAAAGCATGATTACAAAAGTAAACAATGTAAAGGTTACTGCAGCAGGCATATCAATCATAAAGATGACGCCCATAACAAGAACCAAAAGACTCGATGCCCCCACAATCAAGTAGCTATTTTTCATGTTCAATTTTTTTGAAAGTAATCCAACCATAACAGCTCCAGCAATTCCAGCCAGAGAAATCATGCCTTGGTTGATTCCTAAATACTGACTGTTAAGGCCTAAAACAATTCTAATGATATATGGAATTCCAACAAATAATAGTCCTGAAATGAAAAAGCTAATAGCACCTAAAACAACGATTATTTTTACTATCGCAGGCTCTTCTTTCCGAATAAACAACCAACTTTCTTTCAAATCTCTGATAACAGTTGCAATTGCCCCATTTTCAAATTTGACAGCTAATATCGGGATTCTAATAAAACACTCAATTAAAGCAGCTCCAAAAAATAAGATAAAGCAAATAACGAATATCCATTCAATCTTCACCAAACTATATAAAAAACCCGCTAGTATTGGTCCAACAAAATTAGCAAACAGCTGAATTTGATTGACAACTGAGTTAGCTTTTAATAAGTTATCTTCTTTAAATAATAACGGCATACTTGACTGAACAATTGGTGTTTCAAAGGCTGACACTACAGACATCAGCAATAAGCATATGGCAACAATAGCTATATTTGCTCTTGATACTACTGCTAAGTAAACTAAAATCGCAATACCAGCATACAAGCCATCCATGATGACCATCATATTTTTCTTGTTGAAATTATCTGCTAGCACACCACCGATTGGTGAAAAGATAATTGTCGGGATTATCGATACAGCTAAAAGTGTTCCAAATAAGGCTGCTGACTTCGTTAAATCTAAAATATACAGTGATAGAGCAAACTTCATCACAGAGTTTGCTAAAACTGAGAGTGTCTGTCCCATAATAATGTAAGCAAAATTTCTATTCCAAATCACATGCTTTTCAATTTCCATTTTTTTCCTCCTACTATTCAAACGCTAAATAAGCTTATTTAGCTCTAACTGAAAATAGAAAAACTGAATGAGTGGTGTTCCCCCTCATTCAGTTTTCATTTGTTGTGAAGTCTTACTCGAAAACATTAATGCTTCTTTTTAACGTTTTCTATTTACTAAGAAAAAATTAGCTCCAGCCAAAATGCCTGGTATTAAAAAGGCTACTGAGAATTTTAAACAAACAAGACTAGCTATCATAATAAGTAGGCTAATAACAGAATATTTGTTTGTTACTCTTGGTAACTTCACTTTTACACCTAAACTTTGTCCGATATTTTCAAAAAAGCGCGTCATTTGTTCCATTATAAATCAGTCCTTTCTATTTATAGTAAACTCGTTAACAGTTGTGCGCCTTGGGCCAACACAATGACGATGCCGCCCCAGATCAAAACTTTAGAAATATTTTTATTTTTAAGCTTATTTCTCTTTCCTAAAATCAATCCAATAATGAGCAGCACAATTCCTAGAATAATGGTTCCGATCCATACGTATATTAAAACCGATTGATCTGGAATTTTGATGAATGAATTATCTAAAAGTTTATTTGGCATGATGTATATCTCCTTTTAATTTAAATTTCTTTGACTAACATTGAGCGATAGGTCATGATCATTAAAATCACACTCACTGCACCTAAAAATAATGACACAATAGGAATGCCTAATAACCCAGTTGGTGATGCTTGGGAATTAGAACCAATCACTACAATCACTAATGATGAAACAACTGTTGCAATAACCGAAACGTTTCTCATTCCAATAAATAAAGGCAAAAAGCCTAGACAAATATTTGAAATAAGTACGATCATTAAAGACCACAAACTTTCTGAAGCAAAGCTAACAAATGCCAATCGTTGACTTAATAAATAAATGCTAACTTCTTGAAATAAAGTTGAAAATACAGCAAATGCAGCAGTTAACAGAAAGATAAGTAAAAATTTAACTAAAATCAATTGTTTTTTACTATACGGATAAGTAAAAAGTACTGTGATCGTTTTTGTTTTATATTCTTCAATAATGATTTGAACAATTAGAATTGCTTGCCAAACGATCAAGACTGCTCGCGTAATCAACAAGGCTAATTCTGATGTTGTCAGTTGAACTGCTACACCTGTTGGATTTACTTCACTTGATGGATCAGCTAACAATGTTGATGTAAAAATGGAAAGTAGTAATACGATGCTATTCATCACGACCAGAGAAATAATCTGGCTTTTTAAATTTATTTTCTTTAATTCGATTTTCAACAATTTAATCATGCACTCGCTCCTTCTTTAACTAAGGATAAGTAATACTCTTCAATATCTAGATCCATCTCTTCTAAAGCTTGCTTACTGATTTCTTTGATCAATTTTCCTTTTGCCACAATTCCAATCATATCAGCGATTTTAAACACTTCAATCAGAATATGACTAGAAATCAAAACTGTCGTTCCATACGTTTGATTAATAGTTAAAATCAAGTTTCTGAAATCAATAATTCCTTCTGGATCCAGCCCATTTATCGGTTCATCTAAGATCAATAGCTCGGGTTCATTTAAAAGCGCTCTTCCTAAGCCTAAACGCTGCTTCATTCCTAATGACAGCTGATTGATCATCTTCTCCTTTTCATTGAATAGTCCAACATCTTGTAGGACTCTGTCTATATTACTTTTAAACTGTTCTCCCATGTAATCGCAATGAAGCAACAAATTTTCTTCCACGGTCATATTCTCATAGAAGACAGGTGTTTCGATGATACTGCCTAGTTTTTTGTATTGCTCCACCGATTGAGGCATTTTCTCATTGAAGAGAGAGATTTCTCCACTATCGGGTTTTACAAGATCAAAAATCGACTTGATGATTGTCGTTTTACCAGCGCCATTTGCACCTAACAAACCGTAGATCGTCCCTTTTTTTAATGAAAGTGATACATTGTCTAAAACAAGTTGCTCGCCAAATGACTTCGTCAACTTTTGAATTTCCAACACATTAGTCAATAAAAATTTCACTCTTTTCTTTTTTGAATATTTTATTATGAATATTCATAACTTTATATTCACATATTAATGCTTGTAATTCGTTCTGTCAAGTGTTTATAACATTTTTGTTATTATGTGTTGATTTTTTACTAGACTTACGGATTTTGCTTACGATAAAAACTTGACAAATATTTTATTTAAACTACAATTATGAATATTAAGAGAAATATATTCAAAGTCAGAAAGTAGGCTACTAATGAAAACAGGCACTAAGGGATTTTCAGAAGAAAAAAGAGCAGAATTAAGAAGTACTCTATGTATGGAATGTGAAAAAAGCTGGGGGACTAATGGATATAAGAAGACGAATATTGCCGAATTAACGTCTAAAGCCTCTATTTCTACCGGTGCATTTTACTTACTATATGGAACAAAAGAAGACTTATTTGTAGATACATTGGACAGAGTACAAAATCGTTTAAAAACAAATTGGCGTAACATTTTAAATGCCTCACCTTCGAAAAAAGGTTTTGTCGAAGCAATGAAATTCTTATTCAGAGAATACAAAAATTCACCTTTTCTTTATGACTTCTCAAACCCTGATTTTTTAGCCTTTATTGGTAAACTACCACCAAATCTCATTACTGAGCTTGAAACGGACAACTGGAAATTTTTTGAAGAGGCACTACACATTGCCAATTTAGAACTTAAAGTGAGTGAAAAAAAAGCCTTTGAAATTATCAATACTCTGTTAAGTATTATTATTATTCGTGATAGAGTAACAGATGATTTCGAGAGTATTTTTGAGTTTATTTTAGACTCTACTATTGATAATGTGATTGAATAACTATACGACAGGAGGAATAACTATGTTATCTGGAATTAATTCTACTTTAAACAAGGTCAATGACTCATTAAATGTAAATGTTGCTTTGCCTACACCGAACAATGAACGTTTAGCTAAAGCTTCCGCTGTCAATTTATTACTAGGGACAACAGCAATTTGCTATGGTTTGATAGCAAAAAAGAAAAGTTATTGCTTGATGGGTGGACTTTCTGTATTGTCGGCTTGGTTCCTAAATGAAGAAATTGACTCAACAAAATGATTTTTCCTTTTACTGCTAGCTACCTGCTTAAAGTAAAACGATTGACTTAAAACATATCCTGTTTTAAGTCAATCATTTTTTTATTATTTCCGCTTTTCTAGACAGTAAAGGTTTGATTTTTTTTAATGATTTCTTGATACCAACTAAAGGACTTTTTCTTTTTCCTCTCTAAAGTTCCAGTTTGATCATCATTTTTGTCTACGTAGATGAAACCATATCTTTTTTTCATTTCACCAGTCGTTGCACTAACTAAATCAATTGGTCCCCACATTAAATAACCGAAACAATCAACATAGTCTTCAACAATTGCTTTTTCCATTTGTTCTAGGTGTTTTTGTACATATTCTATCCGATAATCATCTTGAATTGAACCATCTGTTTCTAATTGATCTACGGCACCTAAACCATTTTCAGTAATAATGATCGGTAGTCCATAGCGCCTATAGACGTAGTTTAATGTATAACGTAATCCAATCGGATCAATCGCCCAGCCCCATTTACTTTGTTGGAGATGAGGATTTTGGACACCACCGAATAAAGTTTCTTCGTTGGCTTCATCACCTTCATAATGCGCCACACTGGAAGAATAATAGTTTAAGCCAATAAAGTCTAGTTTTCCCTCTTTAAATGCGAGCTGATCTTCTTTTGAGACCTTTAAGTCGATTCCTTGCGCTTGGTATTCTTTCAATTTGTATTCTGGAAATTTCCCCATACACATGGCATCTATTTGATAAAATTCGCGATCGGTTTCTTTCAATGAATTCATGACATTTTGCGGGTCACAATTTAAAGGATACGCGGGAGTTAAACCAAAGACACACCCAATTTGGTTGGCAGAATCGACCGTCCGTGCTAGCTTAACAGCTTTTACACTTGCTAGTGTCATATTATAGCTAATCGTTGCTAGTGTCTGTTTTTTGTTGTCCATCTCTGTATATTTCAAGCCTGCAATAATGTACGTAAAAATATCTGATGCTTCTGTTTGTGGATCGATATGATTCATCTCGTTAAACGTTACCCAGTAGCGTACTTTTCCTTTCAACGCTTCAAACATTGTTTGACAATACTTTAAATAAAAATCGATCACCTTTGGATTAGTCCATGAACCATATTCTCTCACTAAGTGCACAGGCATCTCAAAATGATACAAGGTCACGATCGGTTCAATATTGTTTTTTAGTAACTCATCAACCACATTTTGATAAAACTGAATGCCTAATGAATTTGGTTCTTGTTCGTCTCCTTTAGGGTAAATTCTTGACCAGTCAATTGAAATACGTAGGGCTTTAAACCCCATTTCAGCAAATAGCGCAATATCTTCTTTATATCTATGATAAAAATCGATCCCATCATGAGAAGGATAATATTTACCAGTTTCGATCGTTTTGCAGATTTCCCGCGGTTTGTCATAGGTTCCTTGTGTGACAAGATCCATGATCGCTACACCTTTGCCGTCTTGATCCCAAGCACCTTCACATTGATGAGCAGCAATACTGCCGCCCCATAAAAATTCATTTTTTTTCATTTCAAACGCTCCTTGATTTGTTAGTAAAAAATACATCTTCTAGTCTTATTATAATATAACTGTTAAGCACTCATCATCCGTAAATACACTCTCTTTTGCAGCCGGAATCACATCTAAATAGTCTGTTGTGTTCGTAACAACTATAATCACAGTTGGATCATAGCCCTCTTTTTGAATCTCTGCAAAGTCAACCGTTGATAGTAATTGACCTCGTTCTATCATCGCACCTTGTTCTACGATCGTATCAAAATGTCTTCCATCAAGTTCTACGGTGTCGATCCCAATATGGATCAGCACCTCTATTCCTTGTTCTGTCTTGATACCGATTGCATGCTTTGTTGGAAAAACAGCTGATACTTCACCCGAAACTGGCGCAACAATTTGAGCATCGGTTGGTACAATTCCTATCCCTTTACCTAATGCTCCCGTTGAGAATGCTTGATCATTGATTTCTGCCAAAGGAACTACGTTGCCTTCAACTACTGAATTTAGCGGAACTTTCTTTAACTGACTATTTTTTTCTGGTACTGTTTCTTTTGACAGATCTTTAGTCTGTGTTTCTTTTTCGTCTTGAGGAATCCCTAAGAGATATGCTGAAATTGTAGCTGTAACAAAGCCGATCACAACACTGATGATCATAAAAACTAAATTTGAAAAGTCTTGATTATCAGCATAAGATGGTAATCCCATCAGGCCCCAAACGATAGAATACGTTTTAACATTTGTCAATCCTGCAAACAATCCACCAAGACCACCACCGATCATAACGGCAATAAATGGTCTTCTAAATTTAATAAATGCACCATAAATAGCTGGTTCAGTCACGCCCATCAGCGCACTAAAACTAACCGTTCCAAATAATTGCTTTTGTTTAGAATCCTTCGCTCTTAAAAAATACCCTAACATTGCACCAGATACGGCTAAATCAGAAATCGTCGCTGCTGCTAAGAAAATTGGATCATACCCCATTTTATTCACAAAGTTCAATGCTAGTGGCATCATGAAATTACCTGCCCCCAACATAATCAAAAATGGCTGAAACGCTGCATATAGCATCACAACAATCCAACTACCAAAGGTATTGTGAAGCACCTCAAAGAACCAGCCGATTCCATCACCGATCCAAATACCAATCGGACCGAAAATCAGTAAAGTCACAGGTAAACAAATCACCATGATCAATAGAGGGTTTAAAAAGTATTGTAAAAACTTAGGAACATATTTTTTTAGTAAAACAGTTAATTGCCCCATAAACCAAACCGCTAAAATGATTGGAATAAATGAATTTGCATAAACGATCTGCGGTAGTTGAATTCCAAAAATACTCAATCCAGATACATCATTAATTGAGCTTGAAACTAGCGTCACTGCTAAAGCCACTGCTAAATAGGGACTGGCTTTTAATCGCTTTGCACATGACATTGCAATAAAAATTGGTAAAAAGAAGAAAACTGCTGAACGAATTGAATCCAATAGTTGATAGGTTGGACTATCAACTGAGATTAGCCCAGTTATTGAAAATAAAGATAGAAAACCTGCAAGCAGTCCAGATGCAATGATTGGTTCAATAACTGGGGTCATTGTCTCCGAAAGTAAATCCATTGCAGCTTTCAGGGGATTTTTTTTCTCTTTAATTTTTGATTCTTCATCTGAACTAGGCGTTAACCCTAGCATACTGATCAACTCAGCATGTACTTCACTAACATGTGTGCCTATAATTACTTGATAGGCAACATTGTTAGACACAACGTCGATCACTCCATCTAGCGCTTTCAATTCTTCTGTGTTGGCTTTTGTTCGATCTTTCAAAGTAAAACGCAAACGAGTCATACAGTGAACCACTGCCTGAATATTTTCTTTTCCTCCTACAAGGCGGATAATTTCTTCATTAAATGATTGATACTTCATTGTCTTATGTCCTCTCTTTTTGACTTCGATTCGTCACTCGATGGATATGGAGCATAAGATATGTTTCTTCATCAATCGTTAGGTCACAGGCGTACTTTTGCTTGATATAGACTCTGATTTTCTGAACACATTCATAAGATGAGGCATACATCAATTTAATTTGTTCGTTTAAATTGACGTCACTTTCATCATAGCTATTTTTAGTCATGACGCGTTGAATGAAATATTGCAGATGAGTCATCAGTCTCATATAATTCAAGGAGCCTTCATCTAATTTGAGTTGAAAATGGTACTGAATGATCGACAAGATATCTCTTAAGCTTTCCATGGAGCGGATCGTTTCGTCTAGATTATTCTTATCCTCTTGCAGATTGACAAAGTGCAATGCAATTGAAACAGCTTCGTCTTCTGGAAATGTCAGTTGGAATTGTTCGTTGATCAAGTTCAATGCATACATGCCAATATCAAAATGCTGTGGATAAAATTTCTTCACTTCCCACGTTAAGGGACTACGGATAAATTGTCCTTTAGCTGCACGTTTCAATGCAAATTCAATATGATCTAGCAAGGTCAAACTGAGATAATCATTTGATTTCTCACCCAACTTTTCTTCTCCGTAAGCAATGATTTGATTCACTAAAGTGATATGACTAGCATCAGAATGGGACAATAAATAACTAAAATGCTCTAGCATATCATTCGAATCTAGAACATAAGTCTTTTCGATTTCATTTTCATAGATTACTTGCCCAACTTTCTTCTTGAATGCCAAGCCTTTAGCATAAACAATAACCTCATTATTTCCTCTGCTCACGATTGCTACATTGTTGTTTAAAATTTGACTTACTTTCACTTGATTTACTCCTTTCCAGAAAAAAAACTCAAATTACCCAGGAAAGGACATTCCTAGGTAATTTGAGTTCTGCCTGCATCATTCAGTAACATACTCTATAAAATGGCTACATCGCCACTAACGTTTTTTTTCTTGTTCTTAGTATAATGCATTTCATTTCAATATGCAACGCTTTCATCGGATTTGTAATGATGATTGATTCCTTATTTTAGGTCCGTACCGTTTGTTTCAATCACTTTTTTATACCAATAGAAAGAATCTTTTCTTGATCGATCTAGCGTTCCTTTTCCTTCATCATCTAAATCAACATAGATAAAACCATAACGCTTCGACATTTCGCTGGTACTTGCACTGACTAAATCAATACAGCCCCATGGCGTATATCCCATTAAATCAACTCCTTCATCGATTGCTTGCTCCATTTGTTCAATGTGGCTTCTTAAATAATCAATTCGGTAGTCGTCATGAATACTGCCGTCAGGCTCAACGACATCTTTAGCTCCTAAACCATTTTCTACGATAAATAATGGTACTTGGTAACGATCATACAATTTATGCAACGTAACTCGAAGTCCAATCGGGTCAATTTGCCATCCCCAGTCACTTGCTTTTAAATATGGGTTTTTCTTAGATCCTAACAAGTTTCCACCAGTGGTATCTCCCTCTTTTTTATGAGAAGCGATACTGCTCATATAATAACTGAAGGACATAAAATCAACGGTTCCCTCACGTAATATTTGATCGTCTTCCGTTTCCTTTTTGATCGTGATATTGTGATCACGGAAGAATTTATTCATATAAGTTGGATAATATCCTCGAATTTGTACATCTGAATAGAATAAGTTCATGTGGTCACTGTTAACACTTTCCATCACATCTAGAGGATTGCACGTTTCCGGATAAGCTTCCATTCTAGCTAACATACAGCCGATTTTTGCATCCGGAATGATTTCATGACAGGCTTTGACCGCTAAAGCACTGGCGATAAATTGATGGTGTGCCGCTTGATATTGCGCTTGAAGCATATTTTTCTCGCCATCAGCTAAAATACCACCACTTAAATAGCCGGTCATTCCAATGATATTGATTTCATTAAACGTCAACCAATAGTTTACTTTATCTTTATAACGATTGAAAAGAACGCGTGCATATCGTTCAAAGGCTTCTATTGTTTTACGACTTTCCCACCCATTTTGCTTAAATGCCAAGCCTAACGGAAACTCATAATGTGAAATCGTTACTAAGGGTTCAATACCATATTTCAAGCATTCATCAAAAACTGCATCATAAAATGCCAAGCCTGCTTCATTAGGTTCTAATTCATCACCATTTGGAAAAATACGCGGCCAAGAAATCGACAAGCGAAACGTTTTAAAACCCATTTCAGCAAATAACGCGATATCTTCTTTATATCTATGATAAAAATCGATTCCGTGACGTTTTGGGTAGACTCCTTCTTTATCATTCATTGCAAATTCAACGTCTGCCTTTGTCGTAGGTCGTAATAATTCTGTCATGCTTATACCGTTTTCTTTAATATAGCGAGCTGTATCTGCAGTTGACCAACCTTTACCGTCTTCTAAAAAAGCACCTTCGAACTGATTGGCTGCAGTTGCGCCACCCCATAAAAAATTTTGTGGAAATCCACTCATATGTTTCCATCCTCTCAGCCATTGATTTAGTGTATAATTGATTTATTACCTTTATCTTAGCATGAGAAACCGTAAAGTTATTTTTTTGTTTTAGAGGTTATTTTCATTATTTTATTTCATTTTCATATTCACGAAAATATCTTACCGCAGAGGAGTTTTTTGATGCTTGATCTTTTTGATTTTCTTCATTATTTAAATACAAACAAACGAGATGCGACATATTCACGGATCATCATTTATCTCTTTACTCATCTTCATGAAATTCGTACATTGACTATCACCGAAATTGCTGAACGCTGTTTTGTTTCACCAGCAACCTTAACACGCTTCTGCCGTCATTTTGGAATTGCGACTTTTGCTTCTTTACGGGAATCACTCGTTTCATTAGGAACGATGAAAAAGCATAGCGGCTTAAGAATGAAAGAGCAAGAATTGACCGACTTAAAAAACGATCCAAAAACTTATCTTGATTCTTATGCAGCAGAAATCATTACAGCTGTAAATGATGTTTTGCAAACGATCGATATTAAACAGGTCGATCAGATTCTGGCAGATATCCACCGCGCAGAGGAAGTTGTGCTTATTGGCTATAGCGCAACATTGGAACTTGCTAAAGATCTCCAAACTTCTTTTCTACTGAGCCAAAAACTAATTTTTGTGGGAGAAACTGAAGAAACCCAGCAAGCCTTTGTTGAAGATCTTAGCGAGAAATCTATCGTGATCGTGATTTCATCTTATGGTTCCTTACTCAATCGAAGTAGTGAATTAATGAGAATGATTAGTGATAGCCCTGCAAAATCAATTCTTTTAACGCAGCATACACAAAATACCTTGACGAATCAGTTCGATCTGTCTATTAATGTGACTACGACCAATTATGTTCGAATCGGTAATTATCCGTTAACTTTTTTTCTAGATTATTTTGTCCGACGGTATGCTAGTTTGTATCAATAATACATTAAATAAAAGGAGTTACTATGGGAATATTTGATTTTTTTAAACAGGAAGAACCTAAAGAGAGCATCAACTTGGATGATGAAGTTGCTAAAATCGTTGCAATTTATGAAACTTATCCTGAATTTCCAGTAATGTCAACAGACCGAAATGTTGACGACTGGCTAAAAATGATTGCTATTGGCACGGCTAAAATCGTTCCTAAAGAAAATATGATCAGAAATGCTGATGGTTTGCTGCCTGGAGAAGTTCTTTTACTTGATTGGCTCACTGAAAAAGATTCTACGACTGCAGTCTTTCCAGATTTTTTTGAACTTGAGTTTGGGATCGACCCTATAACAAATACTGATCGGTTGTTGTTTGCTGATTATCTGGATATTTTGAATGACGCGTCTGTGATTAATTATTGGTCACTATTTCAGCTAAATGAAGTTCTAAAAGAAAACGGATTGATACAATGTGACACCAAAGAACAAGCAATTCAATTATTGAAAAAAGAATTTACAACTGACTATATTATAAATATGGTAGATCCAGGAATTTATATTTTGATGGATAAAGGGCAAGCGATCGTAGAAAAATATGCTGATTTTATTCATGATTACTTGGATACGCCACCAAAATAAAGAGGTTGAGATAAAAGTCGATTAGGTTCGAGCAATTGGAGTAAAAAGCGAACAATACAAAAAATGTATTGTTCGCTTTTTGCGAAATTGCCGAAAAACCTGACTTTTGGCCATCGTTTATTACGTTTTAAAATGCGGAACAAAACTGAGTTTTAGTTTTGTCCCGCACTCTTTATTTTACCTTGTTTTTTCTTGTTCTAACCAATTAATTCCCAAGGTCCCCATTGTTCTGTTCCCGGTACGTTTCCTTGAGTCCACCATTTTGCTTTGTACGTTTTTCCTTGATACGTCACTATATCTCCACCATTATAGGCTTTAGCAGCATCCCATTCTTTGCTTATAGGAGGCGTTGTGCTTTCTTTTGTTTTCACAGCAACTGAGTTACTATCTGCTGAAAGATTCCCGGCTGCATCATAGGCTTTCACAGTGTAATTATAGGCTGTGTTAGGTTTCAAGTTTGCATCTGTGTAAGTTGTTTCAGCAACCGTTCCAACTAATACGCCATCGCGGTATACTTTGTAGCCAGCTAACTTCACATTGTCAGTTGAAGCTGTCCAGTTTAATGCGACGCTAGATTCAGTAATTGCTCCAGCTGCTAGGTTGGCAGGTGTTGATGGTGGTGTTGTATCCGATGGATCTGGATTGACTACGCCACCGCCATAAATTGTTTGTTTGCTGAGTTCTGCTCCATTTTTGGCAATTCGTTGCGTTAGTGAAATACTACTGATTCGATTTACGTCAACCGCTGTGGCACTTGATTTTAATCTAAATGTATAACTTGTTCCTTGTGGAATTTGTTGTGCATCGTAAACGGATGATAAATCTACGACCACATTTCCATTTTCTACTGTTACAGTCCCAGCTTTATAATCTCCCGCAGTCAATGTTTCTGCTGCATTAATCGGAATGTATAGTTTAGGTAATTTCACTGTTTCAAAAGCTGCTTCTACTGCTTTTAAGACATCACTTGTTTCGTTTGAAGTCTCATTATTTTTTACAGTGATTTCATATCCAGCACCATTTTCATTGTATGGCGTGATTGTTGCTTTGACATTTAAATCAGCATAAACGGTTTTATTCCCTGGAAGTACAGCCGTACCGAATAGACCTGTTTTAATGGCTTTTGTTAATTCATCACGTTTTGTTGTATCGGTCGCTTTATCTTGTGACTGCATCCAAGAAATCACGCCGCCTAATTGGTTATTTTTCACATATTCTGCTTTATAGCCAATCGAACGAGGATTGTCATACGTGTAAAATTCTCCTGTTTTTTGATTGTACATATATGGAGCTTTGGCTACATCATCCCAATACTCTTTTAAATCAGGAGATTTTATTTTAAGATCGGCAATGTTGCGATATGGCCAAACACCGCCTGCACGACCACCATCACCTGACTTCAATGGATTTTTATTGTTAGCACCATAGGTTGGCGATAAGTCTGCATCTTTATTATTTTTTTCTGCTGCTTGGAATAAACCAGGATGCGCAGCATCTGTTCCAGCCGCTACTTTATTCCAACCACGTGTATAAAAAGCTGCTCCAATTACGATTTTACTTGCTGGGGCGCCGTTTGTTTGTAAGTATTTGACTGTTTGATCGACAGAAAAACCATTTGCATAATTAGGATCTGCAGGATTACCGTAAAGTGCGCTGTGATGAGCACTATTTGGTGTCCAAGCGCCATTCATATCATAGGTCATTACATTGGCAAAATCGACTACTTTAAACAATTGTGCCACATCTACACCATTTTTCAAGGTATTTTGTGCAGCTGGCAATGCAACGGAAAGTTCATAGGTTTTTCCTAACTCTTTCCCTTGTTTATCGATAGCAGAACGAATGTCTTGTAGTAGCGTGATAAAATTTTGTTTATCTTCTGGTTTTGCATGAGGTGTTCCTTCGTCATTGGTATTATCAACTTTGTCTGGTTCACGAACAGACGCAGGATACTCCCAATCTAAGTCAACAAAATCCATATTAGTATACTTGATAAACTTAGCGATATTGCTGACAAAAGTTGCACGTACAGCTGGATTGGCAGCTACATCAGAAAAATCTCCTGATTTAGACCAGCCACCAATTGAAATACCGATTTTTAAATTAGGATTTTTTGCACGAATGTCTTGGATTGCATTTAAAACACCTGCACTAGCACTATTCCACTGAACGCCTTCTTGTCCAACGGGAGCTCCAACTGCGGCATCTTTATCAGTAAACTTCAAATTGCCACTACTGTCAAAATCTAAAAAAGCATAGTTTAAATGAGTCAACTGATCTGCAGGAATATCTTTTGGATAAAAGTTATCCTCCCCTCCCCATATCGACCAATCCCCATAGTACATGACATTGCGGTATTGAGACGGTTCTGCAGCTTCTACAGTCTTAGTGGGTACTAATACAGATAAGGATAAAACCAAACTTGAAACAACAAGTACCAAAACAGATAAAACGTTCATATTTTTTCTAAACACTTTTTTCAAACTTTCCACCTCGTTTTAAGTTTTTTTTACGCTATTTAAACATCCACATTTGACTCTGCTTCCTTCACTTAAAAGAAGGAAACTTTTTTAGAACTACACCTCCCGCTATTCGTTTCATTTCCCTTATAATAATATAACAATTAGATTGCAAACGCTAACAATATACTCTTTCAAGCGATATTTTTTTATTATTTCAAAAATATTAATTGAAGTAACAAAAAGTGTGGACCACGCTAAGAATCAGCCCACTCCACACACTCTATTCAAACAAGAAAAAATACAACTGTGCCCTTATCTCTTCTTGTACTTTTTTATTTGTTTTCTATTTTAATAAATGGCAATGAACCATCGGTAAAAATTTCGTCTCCACCACCGTTACGTCCATGATAACTCGTAGTAAAATGTGCGACTAATTCAATTGAGACTGATTGCTCTGAACGTTCAAGCGACTCTAAAACAAAGTCTCGTTCTTGGTCTACATCAGAATTGATTTTATGAGTGATTTGTCCTGTAAAAAGCGAAAAACCAACTTTTTTATCATAAGTTGCAGCCCCTAACCAATCCGCTTTTCTTCCACCAGGTAAATACCAGTTTTTTGGCGTTTTCCAAAAACGAACATGATGTCTTCTTCTGGGATTATTTTCTATCTCTCGTTCAAATGCTAGATCTTGCTTTTTATTAAAAAGAAATAATGAACTTACCGGAGCTTTAGGGTAGGACTTAGCAAGAACACTAGCAACAATCATTCGTAAGCTTGATTTTAGTGTTAATGGTTCTGCCTTCATCCAACCTGATTTTATAAAAAGTTCCTCCAGTTCATCTTCTGTTCCAATAAATGCAAGATTGATTGGATCACCAAGCAGACCATCACTTGTTCTAGCGCGACCTATAAAATAATCTGGTAAATAGCGTCCTGTCATTAATTTATTAATAAAAGGAAGGATCAAATAGGAACTAAACAACCAAAAAAAGATATAAAGGAAGATATGGATTTTTCTTGTTAAAATTTCGGATAATAATGACTTATAAACTAAATAACCAATAATGGTAATAAAGATAAACCTAACCAACCTAAACGCACTATTTCGTACAGTCTGCTTCTTCATTTAGCTCCTCCCATTTTCTTCTGGATCATAAGGAGCATACTGACTATAATTATCCAACTCACCTTCAAACACCTTATTGGCAAAGCTACTATATGCTCCTAGTCCCATTGTACTAAGATCTGCAGTCGTTTCCGCCATATTATTTACAATTTTTGCTTGATATTCCCTTGCAGTGATCACAGCTCCAGTTTTGAGATTCTTATAAAATTTCGGCATATTCCTTCATCCTTTCTTAGATCAAGTGCATTTAATTAAATTATACTCACTTCTGAGATAAAGTCGCCTAATACCTTCTCCATTGCAAAAAAAGTCTAGGATATGACTCTTTGAGTCATATCCTAGACTTTTGATGTTTGGTTACCACATTATTTTCTAAACGTTGATGTGAACATCTTCAGTTAAAAAAAGTTAATCTATTAATAATGGTTTGCTTAATACCAACCATTCGCCATCCAGAAAGCTTGTGCTGCTTCCCATGATCCATAACGTCCTGCTACATAGCTATCTGCTACTCGTTCTTGGTTGGCTTCAGAATAGTCACCATTTAAATAAGAGGCATCTAGTTGATATCGACCAATATACTTACCATTAGTTGCTGCATAAGAACCGCTAGATTCTTTTTGTGCGATCCATTCTTTTGCAGAAGAACTGTCTGCTGCTACTGTTGGAGCAGGTGCTGCTTCTGTAACTGGAGTTGGAGTTTGTTGTACTGCCTCTACAGTTGGTGTTTCAGCTTCTTGTTGAGTCGGTGCTTGAGCTGCTTCTTCAGCTGTACGAATTACTAATTCTTCTCCTTCAAAGATCATATTTATATTAGAAATATTATTATCTTTTGCAATTAGATCGATCAAGCTATTGTCTCCATTAAATTGATGAGAGATAGTAGATAATGTATCTCCTGATTTTACTGTATATAAGCTATCAGCGTGTGCGTCAGTCGTTCCCATAAAAATGCCAAATCCTGCAGTCAAAGTTGTTGCTAATAAAATCGTTTTAAGTGATTTCATGTTGTTTCTCCTTTGTAAAAAATATTTTCGTCGTTTGTTTATCGACTTTGCATACTTTAACATCTAAAAATATTTCATAGGTGAAGATCCAGTAACAATTCGTTACGAGTATTTTCATTACGTAACAGCTTGTAAAATACAATCAAAAAAACACTTGTTCGCACTGAGTTTGTCTCTATCTTGTCGAATGTAAAAAATCATGTTTTTTTCTGAAATTCTACTCTTCTTTAGTTCAATAACGATTGTCATATTACAAAATTCTAGAATTATTACAAGGTTTTGGCTAAAAACTTTTATTAATTATCACTTTTCTTCCATCAATTTTACGTCTTTAAGAAATTAAATCAGACTAAAATCGACACTTTGTCCTCTTTTATTCATACAAAAAAGCAGAAACATCTCTAGCTTAGCTAGCGTTTCTGCTTTCTATTAATGATCATCCATTAAAATCTTTCTGTTCGATTACTGATTCTAATAGTCTATTTTCAGTTTGAATAATATCAAAAAATGCACTAATTTTCTCTAATTGTTCATAATCGATTTGATATAATTTTACTCTAGGTTTAAAAAATAGGAAGCCTTGACGAATTTTTACGCGTTCGTTAATCAAATGACATTGCTCCATCATTGATTGTAAATCCATCTCTGATACACTATTTTTTATTTTTTCAACACGGGCTCGTTCATAAACCCATTGATCTTTTGTTACAGTCATTCTTTCAGTAATCGTGACCAACTGTCGATTCAAGCGCCATGATTGTTCAATAAACTTCGCTTTTTTGTACAAATCATCATACTGGATCAAATCAATTCGAACAGGCTTATACCAGTCTTCCTCGTCAATTGAAGTTTTTTGATGTTTTTTGAATCTTTTTAATCCACTAACGAGTAAACTATTTTCTATGGCGAGCAGCTCGTACTCCAATTTTTCTTTTGCTACCCGCACGCGTTCCTTTGACGCCTTTTCTCGCTTTAAACTTTCTTTTAAGAAAAGTACTTCACTCTCATCTGAACGAACAAGCGCAGTTAGCTCACTTTCATTATCTGGCTCAATTTCAATTCTTTCCTCTTCCCCAGATTCATCCTTCTCCAAAAACATTGAATCTACGTCCAACGGAGGTTCAACATTTTCTTCTATTGAAACTTCTACTGGAAAACTAAGCGTTTCACCAGTTAATGGAATATTTTCTTCTTCTTGGAAAATAGAAAGGAGTTTTGCTTGTAAAATACTACTAACAGACTCACTTTTTGAATAGCCCATCTGTTCTAGGCTAGCTGAAACAATAAACTGAATCGGTTCTTCTTCAGAATTAAAAGAAACAGGAATCAATTCACAGAAATATGTACTAAAAATCCCATCGACTTCTTCCACTATTTTTGTCCAAACAAATTGTGGGAAAAGTTCTTCCAACTCTTCCAATAAAACATCCCAATTTAATTGAGTTTGAAAAAACTGAATTTCCACATGTTTTTTAATAGGCGAAGAAATAACTTTTCGGGAAAGTTCATCATTTTCCCGAAAAGTAAGAAAATCTCCTGTTGAGCGTTCATAGAGTGTTTCACATGCCTCAACGATTTCTTCTGTGTTGTCTTTTTGATAGAGAACGGTTCCCACAGTGAATGGAATTGCCTGTTGATGAAAAAAAACATCGAAATAATCATTCATTATACCGTTCTCCTTTCTTTTTTATGATTGAAGATCATAAACTGGCGCTAAGATAAGCTGCTGTCCTTCAGTCAAAAAGTACTGATCTAGATCGTTCCACTCTTTTAACGACCACACTGAAATGCCTGTTTTCTTGGAAATACTCGCTAAAGTATCACCTTTTTTCACTTCATATGTTTCTTTTGTTTTTTTGCGTGTTGCACTAACTTGATAATCTTTTGTTTCCTTTTTGGTTACTGCTTCACTTGTTTGAGTTGTCGATTTTGTTTCTTTTTTAGCTTTCGCTTCTTTAGTTGTTGTAGCTTTTGTTTCTTTTTTAGCAGCAGATTGTGTGGTTTCTTGACCTGTGAATGCATTAGATAATTTTTGAACCATATCTAATGAACGGTCTACTGCATCTTCTTTTACAACAGTGGTAACTTTTTCTTCTTGTTTAGGAACACTTAATTTTTGACCGATGAATAACATTCGTCGATCTAATTGGTTCTTCTCTAAAATAGCTAACGTCGAAATATCATATAACTCACTGATTGATTTTAATGATTCACCTTTTTTCACGATGTGTGTAAGATATTCAATATTTTGATCTTTTTGATCATTTTTCTTCTCTAGCTTATCAAAAGAAGTATTCAGTGTGATTTTTTTAGCTTTTTTCGTTTTCTTTTTATCTTTTAAGGTATCATATTGCGTTAAATTATACGCATCTATTAGACCATTCAATTTTGAATTGTAGCTAGTATCCGTTGCATAACGTCCTGTTAGAAACTTCGTCGCATCTTTATATGATTTTGTGTTTGTTTTCCACGTACCACTATAAAAACCGCTGCTAGCGTCTGTTCCACCTCTAAGAAGTTTCACATAATCGCCAAGAGATTCTTTGTATGAGGGATACTTTCTAAAATTAGAACGAATCGTAAACATACTGCCAGATCCATTATCTTCACTAGTCAAAAAGTTAGCACTAGCTCCTTCATAGCTACCTTTGATACCAAATAAATTATAATTTGGCGCAGAGGCTAGTGCACTGTTTCCAGAAGCACTTTCTAAAATTGCTTGCGCAATCATCACTGATGCGTATAAATTATTCTCACCAGCAATTGAGCGAGCATCCTCCCCAATGACCTTAACAAAGCTTTTCGTTGTTAGATTAGGGCTGATATGGAACACCTGATCTGATCCACCAGTATTGCTACCTGTTGTTGTTCCAACAGTAGAGCCAACGTTTGGCCTACTTGGTTGCGGAGCTGTGACACTTGGTTGTTGGATTGGACCTTGCACTGGTGGTGCTGGATTACTTGGTGCAGGTTTTGGTTCATTCGGTTTTGGCTTTGGTTTACTCGGTTTTGGCTTACTTGGTTTTGGTTTATCAGGTTTCGGTTTCGGCTTTGACGGAGTTGTTGTTGAACTCGTCGTACTTGTGCTTGTGCTACTTGTACTACTTGATGTTGATGTATCAGATGTACTTGTTGTATCGTTTGTGCTAGATGTCGAACTAGTATCATCTGATGAACTCGTCGAATCACTACTGGTCTCGTCTGTCGACTCTTCAGTCGAAGAAGTCGTACTATTTTCGGTAGAAGAACTAGTTTCTATTCCTTCAACTGTACTTTCTGTCGTCTCATGTTCCTTAGTTGAAGATAAAATTGCTACATCTTCATGTTCTTCGGAACCTGAAGTTGCTTGATTATCAATTTCTTTAGCAACAATGGGTTGAACATCGGTAACAGAAAGGACAGCACTTGAAGTAAGTAACCCTACACTTAATAATCGTAACTTTTTACTGTTTAGATTTCTTTTTTTCATTCTGTGTCCTCTCTTTCTTATTGATATGGATCTTCTTTTACCAAGTTGATGATTTGATTGAATGCTTGTTCTGATTCTTCCTTAACATCCTTGATACGTTTATAGTAGTTTTGGTATTCTTGTTCGGCACGTTCTAAACGTTTTAAGACACTGGCTTTTTTCTTTGTTTCTTCATTGATAAGTTGTGCTCTTTGGTTTGCTTGATTCACAATTTCTTTAGCTTGTCTCTTAGCATCTAGTAAAACTTCACCAATATCTTCTTTAGACAATTGTTGATCGACATCGATCGTTTTTTGCGCTAATTGACGTTTTGTCGCTTCTAACTCTTGACGGACCTTAGCCAATTCCTCGTAAGCACCTGTATCTGTTGGCGTATCTGATGCCATGATCACAATACGATCTTCTGAAAGTTTATCGATTTCTTCTTGTTTCGCTAATAACTCTTGCTCATATTGCCTAATTTTATTTGCAAAACGCTCTGCTTTCTTGCGATTTAAATCAGTTTCATCGATTTGACGATTACTTTCACGTAATAAACTATTATATTTACTTCTTACTTGCTCTAGTTCTGCCATACGAGCATCGTAGTCTTTTGGCACAGCTTGTACCATCGACAACTCGTTTTCTAACGATTCATTTGTTTGACGTGCTGCTTCAACTTCATTTTGTAATTGAGAATTTTCTCTTTTACTCTTACGCAACTCAGCTTTTAATTCCCGAAGTTCACTTTGAAGCTGTTCATTTTCTTCTTGAAGTTCTTCTAGCTCATCATCATCAATGACCACATTGACTGGCGGTCTCTTTTTCTTTGGTTGAGCTTTTTTAGGCGGTGGCGTTTGTTTTTGTTTTTTCTTTTTCAGTGAGAATAATGGACGGGCATCTTCATCGTCGTCTTCATCGTCATCATAATCTTCATCATCGTCGTCATAGTCGTCGTCATCATAATCTTCATCGTCGTCATAATCATCGTCATCTTCATCATCATAATCGTCGTCGTCATAATCGTCGTCATCTTCATCATCATAATCGTCGTCATCATAATCTTCATCGTCTTCGTCATAATCATCGTAATCTTCATCATCATAATCGTCGTCATCATATTCATCGTAATCTTCGTATTTTTTTCTTTTTTTACCTTTGCCAAAAATTTTTAGCATATGCTCACTTCCTTCTAATATAAATGGGACTATCTCTTTGATTATTTTTAACGTACTAATTTTAAATACTAAGTAAATTATGTGAATTGTCTATTATGTAACTATAGTGACAAGTTGCGGTAATCTTTTTATTCGTAAAAATAATCAGCTTCACTTCTAATGTGTACTGTTTCTAGCAGCTACAGTACATCATACTTTTGAGTCATCATGTTCAACACAAGTTAGTTATTATTTTATTTGATAAAAAAAGATGTTAACCTCCTTGCAAAAACGTGCCTACCTCTTTCTATTTTATCAGATAAAGACTAAACAAACAAACCGATTTAGTGGATTATTTTCATTTTCGCAAAATGCAAATCCTATTCTCTTATAATTTCAAAATAAACAAATCCACTCCTGTCAATATATATGTTTTTTTATTATAAAATTCTAAAAAAAAGAACTTGTTAATTTCAAAATTATATATATGATCGAAAAATTATACATTTTATTCATATATTGAATCGTCTTTCCATTTGTTCGGAAAAAAATTGATTTCCACATTCCTATATCCACAAAATCTTTATATAGCTGACTTACACTTCTTAAAAAAAGGGTTAAAACGTACACAAAAAGAAGTGCTCTCTGATAAAATAAGAAACCACTTCTTTTCAAAATGAAATTTTCAAATTTCAAAATCAATATTATCTTAAAAAATGAAAATTATATTTCATTGTTTATTTGTTATTAAATTAATTTTAATTAAGCATTACCCGTAACTATGTTTTTTGGTCCTTCACTATTTTTTCATAAAAAATACTCATTTTTTTCACATTTTCCCGATTTAACCTATTATATTCTCACTATAAAACAATTTTTAGAATTAAACAAATTTTCATCCTGCTAATCTTTTGATGGAATCAACAAACGTAAGCCATTCAAAATAACAAGTAACGTGCTGCCTTCATGAGCTATAACTCCAACTGTGATATCCATTTTCCCAAGAATATTCAAAGTAATCAATAGAACTACAATAAACATAGAAAAGATAATATTTTGCCAAACGACCCGATCTAATCGTTTAGAAATTTTATGGGCATAACTGAATTTTGTTAAATCATTTTGCATCAGTACTGCATCTGCTACATCAATAGCGATATCCGTACCATCTCCCATTGCCACACCAATATCGGCTGTTACTAATGCAGGAGCATCGTTGACTCCGTCACCTAACATAGCTACACTACCGAAACGAGCTTGCTGATCTTTGATGATTGCAGCCTTATTTTCTGGCAAGACATTTCCAACCACCTCATCGATCCCAATTTGACGACCAACTGCCTGACCTGTTAATTCTGCATCGCCAGTAATCATTGTTGTGTGAATCCCTTGTGATTTAAGATACTGAATCACTGTTTTAGCATTTTCATTTGGTACATCCATCATGGCAATCAAACCGATCACTTCATTATTTTTCGCAAAATAAACCACGGTTTTACCTTCTTTAGCGTACTGCTCATTATGAGCAGTGATTTGGGTGTTTACTCGATCAAAAATTTCTGGTTTACCGATTTGATACGTATCACCACGATATTCTGCTATTAGTCCTTTTCCAATTTCATTTTCGACTGTCAAAGTCAATTCCGTTTCTGCTTTGAACTTATCCAGAATTGCATTGGCTAATGGGTGATTCGCTGTTTTTTCCATTGCAACGATTAGATCGATACATGCTTGTTCCGTTAATTGTGCTGTCTCCGTCAAGAAATAAAAATCAGTAACAGATGGCTTGCCTTTGGTCAATGTTCCAGTTTTATCAAAAGCAACTGATTTAATTGTAGCTAGATTTGCTAAGTACGAACCACCTTTAAATAAAACTCCTCTTTTCGCTAAATTTGAAATACCTGATAATGTTGCTGGAACAGCACTTGCTGCAAGTGCACACGGTGATGCTGAAATTAAAAATACCATACCACGATAAAAACTTACATTCCATGACCAGTTAAATAGAAATGGACTTGCTAGTATAAAAATCGGTACTAAAATCAAGACGATCGTTACATAATAAGGTTCTAGTTTTTGAATCTTCGTTGCAGTTTTCGATAAATTGGATTGTGATTGGTTGACTAGTTGAAGAATTTTAGCAAAAACTGTATCACTACTATCCTTCGTAACTTCCATGGTAAAAGTACCGCTACCGTTGATAGTACTACCAAACACTTCATCACCAACCGTTTTTTCTCTAGGTATACTTTCACCATTAATAGAAGATTCGTCAATTGATGTTCGCCCAGATAAAATGATCCCATCTGTGGCAATTTGATCGCCATTTAATACTTGTAGTTTGTCACCAATCTTTAATGTAGCAACCTCAACTGTCTTCA
Source organism: Enterococcus sp. 7F3_DIV0205 (assembly GCF_002141365.2). Classification (NCBI taxonomy): domain Bacteria; kingdom Bacillati; phylum Bacillota; class Bacilli; order Lactobacillales; family Enterococcaceae; genus Enterococcus; species Candidatus Enterococcus palustris. The sequence continues at coordinate 3,056,124 of NZ_CP147244.1, read as the reverse complement.
CACTACCATCAGCTTGGATCAAACGCGCTTCTGTTGGATTCATTTTAAGTAAATTCGTGATTTCTCTTTTACTGCGGCCTTCTGCGTATTCTTCAAGAAAATGTGCTGCAGCAAAAATAATAATCAGCAAAGCTCCTTCTTCATAATTCCCAATGATCGTTGCACCAAAAGCGGCTAGTGTCATCAAAATGTGGACATTTGGCACAAATTTCCTTTGCTCTTTCGATTCATTGATCGTATCAACAATACCTTCTATGATAATGTGATATCCAGATAGTAACATTGCGCTTATAAAAAGAATATTCTGTAATAGCGAGCCTTCATTGATGAAAAATGCAACGATAAAAATAGCTAAACCTGAAAAAAATAAAATGACTGGAGATTTCCCGTGATCATGACTATGTCCATGTTCGCTTTCATGCTTATGATCATGGCCTTTTCCAGTTGAACAATTGTGTTCATGTGCTTTTGTTGTTTCCATTTTATTCGTCCTCCTTTTGATTGTTTTCTGAAAAGATACATCTTCTTTTCAAATGAACATCCATTCATATATCTTATATCCATAATACATGAACGAGTATTCATGTGTCAAGCGAAAACTGCATTTTATTTGCATAAAAAAAGCTAGAGCCAAATCTTTTACGATTTACACTCTAGCTTCTAGCTTATTTTTCTTCTACTTGGATATATTTAAAACTATATGGTGACCCAAAGCTATGTTTTACCACACCTTTAACTTTTTTCTTTTGCAATAATGCTGTTTGTTGCTGATAAATTGGCGCGATTGTGTAATCTTCTGCCAATAGCAAATGTTCTGCCTGTAGTAAATCCGACCATCTTTTTTCTTCATTTGCTGCGTCTGTAAGAGAAGCAGCTTCAATTAGTTGATCGTATGCAGAATTTTTATAATTGACATGATTTAAGCCAGAAGTTGAAGCGAACATATCTAAAAATGTAATAGCATCTTTAAAGTCCGGCATCCATTGACCAAAAGCAATGTCATAATCACCTGATAAATAGCGCTCTTGTAAATTATTACTTGGTAATGTAGTCAGCTCAAATTTGATTCCAGGCAACACTTCGGCAATTTGGCTAGCTAAATATTCTGCTGTCTTTTTCTCTGTATCTGTATCCTTCGTTAAATAAACCAAGGTGATCTCATCTTTACTCAACTCTTTTTTGGCTTCCGTATAAGCCTTTTGTGCTTCTACTTTATCAAATGTTTGTTGTACGCCATTTTCTTTACGGAAATCTTCTCCGGTTTTAGGATTTTGAACAAAATTTTGAGGGACAAAACCTGTAGCTGCAATTGAACCGTCTCCTAAGACATTTTTTACAAAGGTCTCACGGTCGATTGCTAAAGAGATTGCTTTTCGGAGGTTGGTATTTTCCAATAGCTTTCCTTGACCTTGATTAAAGCGTAGATACCCCATTTTTGTATCATTTTGATTTTGAAAATCCGGATCATTCTTATATTGTTTAGAAAATTCTCCATCTAAAACAACTCGGTCAAGTTCATCTGTCTGATATAAATTAACAGCTGTGCTCGTTGATTTCACAACAGTTGTTTGGATTTCATCGACCTTTACATTCTTTTGATCCCAATACTTCGGATTTTTGACATACTTCCAAGTATCAGAATTTTGTTCCCAACCTTCTAAAATAAACGCTCCATTATAAAGCGTTGATTTTGCCGAAGTGCCATAATTACTCCCCTGTTTTTCAGCAAAAGCTTGATTGATTGGGAAAAAGGTTTCAAAAGTTAGTAAAGAAGTAAAATATGGAATCGGCTTGATAAGATGAATCACTAATGTATGCTCATCTGGTGCTTCTACTCCGAGTTGTTCTGGTTTCATTTTCCCTTGATAAATGGCGTCTGCATTTTTTATAGAAGAAACAAATAAACTAGCATATGACGGTGCAGTTTCTGGTGTGACTGCTCGTCTCCAAGCATAAAGGAAATCATCTGCTATGACAGGTTCTCCATTCGACCATTTTGCATCCTCTCTTAAAGAAATCGTATAGGTTTGCTTGTCTTCACTGATTTCTGGTAATTCTTTAGCTACCGCAGGTATGGCTTCATCTTTTTCATTTAATTGGTAAAGTCCTTCAAGAACTTGATTTTGTGCGTTGAAACTGGTAAAGTCTTCTTCTTGTGTGGTATCTAGCGTTAATAGTTCTGCTGGTTCTGTGAAATGAACGATCGCTTTTTTTACTTCATTCGACTCTTTTTTTCCAGCTGAATTGCAACCGGTCACAAAAAATAACAGTGCCAGCGCACTAATTGCGAAAAACTTTTTCATCTTCTTCCTCCTTGTGTCATAATCAATGATCAACTAAACAAAAATCACCTGTTCAACTACAGCTATTTCAGGATCTAATGATTGCATGACTGGACAGTTTTTCCCAATCAATTTCAGCGCTCGTTCTGCTTTTCCTTGTTCTTCTTCTGAAACACGGAGCGAAAAAGTAATGACAACACGACTTAGCGGTTTCGCTGGCTTATTTTCTGCTCGGTCATAAGAAATCTCTACCTTATTGATTGTAAAATCGACATGAGAATTGCTTAATATTTTTTCATACACATAAGCCCCACATGCACCAATGGACGCGACTAGCATTTCAACAGGAGAAAAACCAATCTCTTTTTTTAGTACCCAGTTACCACTTTGATGGACTAATTCAAATCCCTTTTCACTTGGAATCAATTCCATTTTTTACACTCCTCTGTTTCTCTATTTTTATAGCGTTTTCTTTATCTTACTATGATAGTACAAATTCCAGCAAACTTATAATAGTTAATTAGCAGGTATGATAACAAAAAGCTATCAATAAAAAAACTTCCCTCATTCACTTGGAATTTAGGAAGCTAATTATCAGTATAGATTTTTCTTTAATTGATTATCTTTTTGGTTCTTATCTTGAATAATAGAATCAATATAGTCTTTTAAAAATTTACTGTTGTCCGCAATGATCTGATAGCCTGGCTCTGCTTTGATTTTTTCTACTTCTTCATCTGAAATAAAATCATTCCCTGAAAAGAAGCGATAATTTACTTGCCCCACAAATTCAGACGCTATGTCCAACTTTTTACTATCAGATAGGCCTGCGTCGGTCAACTGAGTGTAGCCTAATCTTTTCCCATCTTCGATAAAAAGTTCCTTGATGTACTCTGGATAATTTTCTACTTGTGGAATTTTGTGGGTATTTTCTTGTTTTTGATAGTCAAATGAATTTCCATTTAATGTCACCACACCATATCCTTGAGGTGCAATCGAAAAAGAGCTAGAGACGATTTCAGTTAACGGATGATCATTGACCGTTTCTGTCATGATATCTTGAGCATGGATATGACCTGAAAATACAATTGGGACTTGATAATCAGCTAAAACTTTCTTGAATTCTTCTGCATTATTAAGAACAAATCCATTGGATAATAGTTCATTATGCGCAAAGATGTTATGATGCAGAAAAACCACTGTTTTTTTCTTTTCTTCTTTTGCTTTTTTTAATTGTTTTTTGACCCATTTCATGGTCTTACCCCGAATCGTCCCACCTGTTGTCGGGCTTGTTTGAGGTTGACTATCTTCAGGGTAAATATTGGAATCAAGGAACAGAAAGTTGTACCGTTGATTGACTGATACTGAGTAACTTAACGAACTTTTATCATAACTTGTTGCATTTTGATACCCAAAATCGGCAAATATTTTTTTAAAGTCAGCTATCGAAATTACTTCAGTTTTTTCTTGCTGGTCACCGACAAATTTTCTAGCCCAACCATCATTAATATCATGATTTCCAGGGATTACAAAAACGTTGATTCCTTTGTCGGTCAATTGTTTCAGTAGTTCTGCAAGTTTTTCCGCACTGACTTTTTCCCCATTCAAAGTTAAATCACCTGTAATGATCAACATCTCTGGCTTTTGCTTGATTGCTTTATCGATAAAAGCTTGCCAGCTCTCTTTTTGGAAATCTAGCTCTTTTCCAGCCGCTGTTTGTTTGATTTTTTTAAATGCAATACCTGAATCAGTTAGGCTTTTATCAATGTAATGAGGATCACTGACTACCCAAAATTCAATTGCTTCTTTTTTAAATAAAGTTTCTTCTTTCTGTTCTTTATCTCGGCCAAAGTAAATCGTTACACCTAACACAATGATTATACTCAGTAACACAAATCCTATCTTTTTTCTCATTTCGTCATTCCCCATTCTCTTTTGTTCCCTTCTATTTTATGCTTTTTTGCACAAAAAAGCTCTCACTGTTTTTATTTTACTAAAATCCAGTGAGAGAACCTTCTATATTATTGTTTATATTTCTGCTCCGTTTGTTTGGATCAAATGCTTGTACCAATCGAAGGAATCTTTTTTGATCCGTCTCAATGAGCCATTTCCTTGATTATCACGATCGACATAAATGAAACCATAGCGTTTACGCATTTCTCCAGTCGTAAATGAAATAGGATCGATACAGCCCCAAACCGTGTAGCCGATAACATCTACACCATCTATCTCAATCGCTTTTTTCATCTCTTTGATATGCTGGCTAAGAAAATCGATTCTTTCTACATCGTGGACTTTCTCTTCTACTAATGTGTCTGCATAGCCAAAACCATTTTCTACAATAAAGATTGGCCGTTCATAGCGATTACTTAACAGATTTAGATAATGACGTAAGCCGGCAGGATCGATCGACCAGCCCCATTCTGTCATACTGACATAAGGATTTTCCACAAGGGAACTATCGCCAAGTAAGTCATCGTCTAAGCGAACTGCTTCTGGTCGTGTTGAGATTGTATTGCTTAAATAGTAGCTGATACCGATATAATCTACTGTGCCAGCTTTTAGTAACTGTAAATCTTCCTCCGTAATATCCAGATCATAGCCCTTTCTTTCCCATTCTTTGACTGCCCAACGAGGATAGTTTCCTCTTACTTGAACATCTGTGAAAAATAATTGTTTCTCATCTTCTTGTTGGGCTGCTATGATATCACTTGGATCACTTGTCAGCGGATAATTCGGTGTGGCCGCCAACATACAGCCAATTTGAAAATCAGGATTGATTTTTTTCCCTTCAGCAACTGTGATAGAACTGGCCACAAATTGATAATGTGCTGCTTGATACATTGTCTTTAATTTGTCTTCATCTGCTTGATAAAGGATACCTGAATTGGTAAATGAATAAATTGGATTTTCTAAGATTCGTTGATTATTGATTTCATTAAAAGTCATCCAATACTTTACTTTACCTTTATAACGCTCCATCACAGTTACAGCAAATTTAGTGAAGAAACCAATCAACTCACGACTACGCCAACCACCATAATGTTTAACCAAATGATACGGCATTTCAAAATGGGACAATGTGATCACAGGCTCGATTCCATATTTCAATAATTCATCAAACAAATTATCGTAAAAAGCAAGACCTGCTTCATTCGGTTCTTGCTCGTCACCCTTTGGAAAAATTCTAGTCCAAGCGATACTAGTTCTTAAGCATTTAAACCCCATCTCGGCAAATAACTTAATATCTTCTTGATAATGTCCGTAAAAATCAATGGCTTCATGGTTAGGATAAAATTTTCCCTCTATAATACCGTCTGTAATTTCTCTAGCATGATCTTTTGAGCCAGAAGTCATCACGTCCGCAATACTTACGCCTTTTCCACCTTGAGTAAAACCGCCTTCTACTTGATGGGCGGCTACTGCGCCACCCCATAAAAAATCATTTCTCATTTATGTGCTTCCTCCAAACCTGTTCCTACAACGAATAGTTTCGTTGCGGGAGTAACTGATTCACTTGTATTGATGATATTCATTGTATCCATACTTGGGCCATCTGTTAAAATCACTGGTGATGTCATCGCATAGCCTTCTTGTTCGATTTTTTCACGATCAAAGACTAGTAATGTTTGACCACGTGTGATCGTATCACCCATTTCAACTTTTGTTTCAAAATGTTCGCCATTTAAATTAACGGTGTTGATACCGATATGGATCAATAGTTCACTACCGCCCTTTGATTTCAATCCAATCGCATGTTTTGACGGGAAAATCGCGACAACGGTTCCGTCAAATGGGGCTACAACTTTATTATCTGATGGGATGATCGCAACACCTTTACCAGCAATTTCGCTAGAAAAAACATCATCATCAACCTCCTTTAAAGGAATTACCGTACCTTCAAGCGGTGCGTACACAATCGTTTCAGTTGTACTTGCAGCTGGGATTGGTCTTTCATCAGTTGTTTCTTGAAAATCATCTTCACCTTGATCTGTTTCAGGTAAAAAATCAGTCATTTCATCGTCTTTAACACCAAAGAAATACGTCAATACAGCTCCTGCAATCAAAGCAGAACCAACGCCAATAAAGTATCCTAATTTTGGTGTATAAACTGGTATAGAGAAAATGTTATGGAATACATAAGCATTCATCGTAACACCTGTCACACCACAAATTGCTCCACCAATGGCGCCAGAAATTGCTACGATTGGCAATAAACGTTTGTATCTTAAAATCAAGCCATAAACGATTGGTTCTGTTACCCCTGCAAATAAACCAGTTAAGGCTAAAGGACCAGCTAAAGCTTTCATTTTTGAATGTTTTTTAGATTTTAGATAGAAACCAATCGCGATCCCAATTTGAGCAAATACTGCTGCAACGGCCATTCCTTCGATTGGGTCGCCGCCCATCACAGTCAAGTTTTCAAGTGTGATAGGAGAAAAGCCCCAATGCAGACCAAACATTACCATAAACGGCATTCCGCCACCTAAAACGATTCCTGAAAGTAAGGCACTTTTACCGATCAACCACATGACACCTTGTGATAATGCATCCCCAATAACCGTTCCAAATGGGCCAAACAGCAAAGCCGTTAGTGGAACCATGATCATCAAACTAAACATTGGTACTGCAAATAATTGCAAGTCTCTAAAAATAATTTTGCGTAAAATTTTATCCACGAATGAATAAATAAAAATTGCGACAAAAATCGGGAAAATCGTCGTTGCATAATCAACAACGTTTAAATTGATTCCAAGGAAATCAAGTTTTTCCTGACCAATCATACCCGTGAATGATGGTTCCAGCAAGGCCGCACCGATCACACCACCAACATACATATTCCCACCAATTTTTTTCGTTAAGGTAATCCCTAAGAAAACAGGTAAGAAGTAAAAGATCGCATTACTTGCTGCACTTAGTACCATATAAGTTGAACTAGTATCCGCCAATAATTTCATTTCAACTAAAATCGTTAAAACAGCTTTGATCATTCCAGAACCTGCCATCGCTGGAATCAGTGGTGAGAAAGCACCAGAAATCACTTCAAATACATAATTAAAACTTAGCTTTTTCTCAGTCTTAGGTGCATCTTCGTTTAAATCAGCGAGTGATTGGATTGCCGCATAATAATCTGGTACTTTACTGCCGATCACCACTTGATATTGCCCACCACTGTTGACCACTGACATGACATAAGGAAGTTTTTCTAAGGATTCTTTATCTGCTTTTTTTGTATTTTTCAAACTAAATCTTAAACGTGTGGCACAGTGAACTAAACTGTTGATGTTCGATTTACCACCGACAAGTTCGATGATTTTTTTACTCTCTTCTTCATAACGCATGATGATAGTTCCTCTCTTTGATTCATTTTTTTATAAAAAAAGTGACCTAAGAAACACTTAGAAACTAAGTGTTTTTCTTAGGTCACGCCTGCTTAACCAGTAACGATCCTATTGATTGCTTGATAAGCGATTTAAGTGAAGAGTTAAGTACATCAATTCATCATTGGAAATCGTCCAATCATATTGTTGTTCCAAAAATGTTTTGATTTTGACTGCACACTGATAATCTTGTTCATATTTGACAGCGATCAAATTAATCAAGGACGAATCCTCATTTGAGGAAATTTCTTTATCTAACTGTCTTTTAACAAAGTAACGAATATGGGTAATGAAACGAGTAAAATCATAAGATGTTTCGTCATATTCTTTGCCATAATGATATTTAATAATATCGATAATGCTTTGAATGATTTTCGTTGTCAGCATGGTTTCGTTCATATTGCTGGTAGAGTTATAGGCATTTACAAAATGAAGGGTAATAAAGGCTGCTTCCTGGTCTGGAATCTCAATCCCTGTTTTCTCCCGCATCATCTGAACAGCTTTCAACGCAAATGCATATTCTTTTGTATAAATTTGTTTGATGTCCCATTCTAATGGCGAGCGCATTTGTAATCCTTCTGCAGCTCGATTTAAGACAAAACCAATATGATCGGACAATGTCAGCAAAATGGAATCATCGATTGATTGTTCTAATTCTGCTTCCCCTAATTGAATAATATCACTGGCCAGTTCAATATCTTCAATATCGATTCGTGCAAGCAGATTATCTAAGTTGCTAACGGAATTGTTACCTTCAAGAACAAATCTTTTTTCAATCAGGGCTGAATCGATCACATCACCTTCACGCTTGTTGAAGCCGACACCTTTGCCCATAATGATTTCTTCGATGTTGTCATCATTTAAAACCAAAGAAACATTATTATTAAAAACTTTCAGTATTTTCATTGAAATTATCTCCTGTTCTTGACTTGAAAAACGAAAAAAGACCTGACCATATCAAACATCACCAAAAAAAGTAATGTGAGAGGTCACGCCTGCTTAACCAGTAACGATCCGTTGACCAAAGTATACAACGTCTTATTTCCTTTGTCAATAGTACGCTTACATTTTGATGACAGATGGCTTCTCACCTTACATTTTGCTCTCTTTGAACGAATAAATTTGCTCAATAGAATTGGCTAATTTTTTAAATTGAACAAACTTCCCTTCACGAAGATACTCTTTTCCATCAACGAAAAAAAGTAAGGTCGGTGCTGAAAATATCAAATATTCAGCTGAAATCTCTTTAACTTTATCCGCTTCAACTTCTCTCAAATCGATTTTAGGATAGTTTTTTAATAGCTCAATCAATTTAGGTTTGAGCACATGACACACCGAACAATCTTCTTGTGAAACATATAAAAAAGCAAGGTGTGTTTCATTTATAAAGGTTATTACCTCTTGAATTTTTTGTAATTTTTTCATTGGTCGATCATCCTTTTTTGATTGGCTAAATCATAGCACCTTCTCAGCAAGATTACGATATTTATGCCTAACTTTACCTACCCACTTCGATCCAAGCTTTGTAATAATCACGGTAAAATCCTTCTTGGTCCTCTGCCGTCATGATATAGCGCCCAATCATTGTCCCCGTCTGATATCCATTTTTCTTCAATTTTTCTTTCATTGATAGGAAATTATTTTCTGAAGGATTGTCTGACTTGATTGTCAGCAGGAATTGTTTGTATGAATATTTTGGTTGCTCTATTTGTTGCCAAATCGTGGCTTCTTCTACAAATTCTTTTGTAGTTACGGCAAAACCATAGATGATTTCTTTTTCATTTTTAGAATCGATATAAACTACTAAACTGGAAGGATTATCAATGTATGTCTGTAATTCATTGGGATCTTTTAAATCAATTGGAATAATTCTTTCCACATCTAATGGCTCGTCAATAAATTCTTTTTCTTTCAACTCAATCAAGCTCAATAATTGGTCTTTTCTGTGTTTGATTCCTTGTTGCTTTTTCTCTAGTTCAGTTAACTCTGCAGCTACTCTCGTTTCTGTTTCATCTAATATAGTCCATAATTCCTCTGGCGATTTTCGATAAAGGTTCGTCATTTTATTGATGGGAATATCCAGTCTGCGATAAAAATCAATGTCACTGATTGTCAGTATATCCTCCATATCAAACATTCGATAGCCATTCTCCCTATTTCTGGAGGATGTTAGTAAATTCATATCATCCCAATAACGGATCTTCGACTTTGGTAATTTCATGATTTCAGCCACTTGTCCCACCGTCAATAATTTCTCTTTTTCCATAAACTCACCTCTTATTTTAATTATAAACAAAAAACATTGACCTTCAAGTAACTTGAAGGTGTAGAATTCATTTTGAGTCTTGAAAAGGAGGAATTCACATGAAAATCATTCAGTTTTTCATTAAAAAGAATAGCACACTTATTTTTGCTACAATCATCTGTTTATGTTTACAAATTATCGGAACACTTGGTGTACCGTTACTCGTTGCTCAGTTGATCGATGTGGGGATTGCGAGCGGCAACGAACAATCGATCAAAATCATTGGGCTTAAAATGCTCGCAATGGCTTTATTTGGTGCGCTCTCAGCAATTGCTGGAAGTTATCTTTCAGCTAAAGTAGCAGCGAAATTTGGTTTAGAAACACGGGAAATGTTTTTCGACAAACTCCAAACATTCTCTATTAAAGATGCAGACAATTTCGGAACTGGCTCGCTACTGACACGAATGACAAATGACGTTGACAATATTCAACAAATGATCGTGTTGTTTCTACAGCTAATTTTACCAGCCCCGATCATTGCCATATTCTCACTTTATATGACATTCACTTACTCAGCGACATTAGCTTTAGTTCCATTGATCGCAATTGCAGCTTTTGGATTGATCGTTTATATCTTAATGAAAAAAGGGACACCTCTTTCCTTATTGATCCAACCTAAAATGGACAAGATCATCGTGACCTTACGAGAATTTTTTACTGGGATCAATATGATTCGGGCTTTTAACAATCAAGATTATGAAGAAGAACGAACAAATAAAACATTTTCAGACTATGCGAATGGCATGATTCGAGTAAATAGTATTTTTGCTTTTATTACGCCGGTTGCCTTCTTGCTTATGGGAATCGTTTTCTCTTCTATTCTATGGTTTGGTGGAAATTTAGTTGCGCTTGGGACTTTGCAAATTGGAACTGTTTCAGCTGTCGTGGAATATTCTTTACTAACGCTCGCTTACTTGATGATCGCAGCAATGGTTTTAGTTATGTTGCCTAGATCCCTTGCTTCAGTAAAAAGAATCGAAGAAATTTTGAATACACAAGACCAAATTCTTGATACTGACCAACCTGTTTTACTTGAAAAATCTGATTCACAAGATACCTTGATCGATTTAAATCATGTAACATTCAGTTATGACCAAGCGGATGAACCTGTTTTAGAAGATATCCATTTTAGCATTCCAAAAGGAAAAACAACTGCAATCGTCGGCGGTACAGGTTCTGGTAAAAGTACTGTTGCCAAGCTATTATTACGACTTAGCGATGTCTCCGCGGGAGCAATTTTATTCGATGGTGTGGATATTAGAAACGTTACCCAGGAAGAATTACGCTCTAAAATCAGTTACGTTCCGCAAAAAGCTTTCTTATTTAGCGGAACGATCAAGAGCAACTTATTGATGGGTTACCCTGAAGCAACAAAAGCAGATATGGATCGAGCGTCCGAAATCGCTCAACTCGCTTCTTATCTTGCCACACTAGAAGATGGCTACGATTCATTTGTGGCACAAGGTGGAACGAACTTCTCAGGTGGTCAAAGACAACGTTTGTGTATCGCTCGAGCTTTGATCAAGCCTGCAGATATTTATATCTTTGACGATAGCTTCTCAGCGCTTGATTATCAAACAGATGCCGCATTAAGACTCGCATTAAAAGAAGAAATGGCGGACAAAACCTTACTGATCGTCGCTCAAAGATTAAGCACGATCCAGCAAGCAGACAACATTATTGTCCTAGATGAAGGGAAAATCGTTGGTCAAGGAACACACAGCCAACTGCTACAAACGAATAAAACGTACCAAGAATTCGCCCGCTCACAAGGGATTATCATGGAAGGAGCGCTAGTCTGATGGAAAAATTAAATAAACAAACCTTAAAACGATTCTTTCAATTGATTCGACCTGAACGTCCGATATTTTTCGGCTTGATTTTATGTAGTTTGCTCGGCAATGCCTTAGTTATTGCTATGCCATTTATTATGGGTATCGCTATTGATGATTTGCTGTCTCTGATTAAAACACACGGAGTTGGTCACATCACGTTTCCAATGATCCAAGAAGCTTTATTAACACCCGTTTTGATTCTGATTGTATTTTCGATCATTAGTAGTTTGATGTCCTACACACAAGAGCGTGTGATGGCTTCTCTAAGTGAAAGGATCACGTTAAGAGTCAGAAAAGAAGTTACGAAAAAGTTCAAATCATTACCGATGGCCTTTTTTGACCAACACCAAGTTGGCGATATTTTGAGCCGAACAACAACCAGTTTAAATCAATTATCTCAAGTTTTCCTAACAGGGATCAATCAATTCTTCACATCGATTTCGACGATCGTTTTTGCTGGGATCATGTTGTTTTATATTGATGTCAAATTAACATTGATCGTGGTTTTACTAATTGCTGGAAGTTCTTATTTGACGGGTAAAATTGCTAATAAAAATAAAAAACTAGCCGAAGCAAGTCAGGCAGAGCTCGGGATTTTAAATAATAAGACAGAAGAATTTTTATCTGGAAACTTAGTGACGAAAACGTTTAATCAACAAGATCATGCTAAAGATGTCATTTCACAAACGAACCAAAAGCATTACAAAGCCTTTCTAAGTGCGCAATTTATGAACTTTGCGATTTATCCAGCGATTCGTTTGATCAATCAATTAGCATTTATCGTCAGTGCGATCATCGGTGCATTCTTAGTTTTACAAGGTGGAATCACGATTGGATTACTTCAAGCTTATCTACAATATATCAATCAAATTTCTGAACCGATCTCTACTGCTTCTTATGTTATCAACTCGATTCAAGCAGCCTTAGCAGCTGTTGATCGGATTTTTGAGATTTTAGATGCAGAAGATGATGTTCCAGAAAAAGCAAACTTACAACTCATCGATCAACCAACTGGCGCCATTGCTTTTGATAAGGTTCAGTTTGGTTATACAGAAGAAAAAATATTGATGAAACAAGTTGATTTTACTGTTAAACCAAAACAAATGGTGGCAATCGTTGGGCCAACTGGTGCTGGTAAAACGACTTTAGTAAACTTACTGATGCGTTTTTATGAATTAAATGGTGGGCGAATTACCTTTGACGGCGTGGATATCACAGATCTTTCAAGAACAAATCTACGCTCTATGTTTGGAATGGTTTTACAAAATACATGGCTGTTTGAAGGAACGATTGCGGAGAATATCGCGTATGGACGAATGGATGCAACACGAGAAGAAGTCATCGAAGCTGCTAAAATCGCCCAATGTGATCACTTTATTCGGACATTGCCAAATGGTTATGATTCGATCATTTCCAGCGAAAATGGCTCATTGTCACAAGGACAGCAACAATTATTGACGATTGCTAGAATCATATTGGCAAATCCTCCTGTGGTTATTTTGGATGAAGCGACGTCTAGCGTGGATACTCGAACGGAAGCTCATATTCAAAAAGCGATGGACGAAGTAACCAATAATCGAACTAGTTTTGTGATTGCACACCGGTTGTCTACAATTGAAAATGCTGATTTGATTTTAGTGATGAAAGATGGCGATATCGTGGAGAAAGGGAATCACCAAGAGTTATTGGCGAAACCTTCGTTGTATGCATCGTTGTATAATAGTCAGTTTCAACAGACTTAAGAATTAAAAAATATAGTAAGATTCGAGGAGAAAGTTATCTGTAGATGACTTTCTCCTCTATATTCTTAGTATATTTTGTGTCCGAAAATTCTAATATATTACTATCATTTAACTTTCTACATTTTCAATTTTATATTAAAAATATCCTCACCATTCCATATAATCCGAAGAACTAAAACTCCCCAGATCATCCGTTGGTTCTTCTAACATCGAACTACTTAAAAGCTCATTTACTTCAATCATCTGATGATCTTTCACAAGAAACAATTGTGGTGAATTTGCTGAGTCAATATTTATTTTATAATAACCATTCATTAATTTTGAGTAATCAAGATTTTTTATCACTTGTTCCTGATACTTCGTAGCATTTTCTGTCCTTTCATTAAAGTCACTTTCTTCTATATAAGGATACTGTACTGGAACATTCGCAATGATCATATGGCTGTTCATCAACTGTTTGACCGTCACTGCTGCATATCCACCAAAGGCTGCCTTTTTTTTATTTGTAGAACGGCTATTTTCTTTCGCCCACTGTTTGATTTTTTTGGGAGCAAGCTCGTTATTATAAGCTAGATACGGCAAGTCATACGCTGTTCGAGTTTCATTTTTTTCTAGCGGTGTATTTATACCAATTTTCTTTGTCAAGTCACTTTTCGCAATACTCTTTTCAACTTCTACTGTGAATGTATCTAAAAATGTTTCTGCTTCTTTTGAATGCGCTGGCACTTGAAGAATGGTTTGAATGGAATTATCATAGGTAGTCAGACTACTATCTACTAACTCCCATTTATCTTTCGCATTAGATCGTTGTAGAACTCCTTTGGCATAAACAGAAATTCCTTCTTGAGTTACAGTGTAATCTAGCTGGACATGTGTCGATTTTTTTGAAGAATCATAAGCTTTAACGATCTTTACCTCCCCCTTTGTTCCCACACTTTGAAGTTTTTGTTCAATAACTTGTTGATACTCATCATTTCGATCATTTTTGGCATGAATAAGAAAACCTAAGCGTGTTCCGACCGTTAATATAACAATTACAACTGGAATCATTACGCCAAAAGCTACAGATTTTATACTAACTATTTTCGGTTTGTCGCTAATAATATCCGTTGAGCAATCAACAATTTGCCAGCCTATTACAGCTAAAAATATCGCCATTAACCCTACGCCAATTGTTCCAGGTTCAAAGAATGTTTTATATGGAAACAAGGCAGAGTAACCTATCCTAAAAAATAGAACGAGCAGTAAAAGCCACGATGTCACATAGATACTGATCAGACATTGTAATTGCTTATTCTTTTGTTTAAATTTTCTCAGAAAAAATACAACCACGACCGCATTCACAAAAAAAGAAAAGATATAACCGATAAAAACAAACGACAATACAAAAAATGAATAAATCAATCCATAAGACTGGTTGGGTGTATTCCCTGAAAAATCAAATTTCAACAACCCGTAGATAAATGTTGCAATAAAAATCAGAAGCGGCAACAACACCGCAGTTTTTGTTAACTTTTTAAATTTTATAATACCAATTCCTCCTTATTTATTCTCAAAACTCTTTTTTTTAATCAAACATACTAGTTATCAGTTTAACATAAGAAAAAGCTTGGTCTAGTTGTTTCATAAAAATTAGAACGACAAATCCAAGCGTTACGTAACCTTTTCCACCAGCAAAAGGTTATAAAAAACAATTATCAAACTCAAAGATAAATAGCTCTAAGCTGATGGAAAACTTCAACTATGAAGTTAAATAAACGAATTGTCGTAAATTTATTTGTATATGTTGCTATTTTTTACGATTTATACTATAATTTCTCTAGCTATTATTCTATGAATATTAGACTGACAATTTAAAATGGGAAAGGAATTATTTGTTTTGAAAAATTTAAAATTAGGTTTGATTGGTATTTTTTTATTAGGAGCATCCCTGGTTAGTTTGTCTCCTCAAGCAGCAACAGCAGTAGAATCTCGCTCCATCATTGGTGCAGATGACCGCGTTCAGATTACAGATACTACTGTAGCACCCTATCAAAGTGCAGTATTTATTGGCGCAAACGGCGCCTCAGGTTCTGGTTCAGTTATTGGAAAGAACACTGTTTTAACAGCAGCTCACGTCGTAATAGGGATTAAAGACAATCCAAATACGGATTCTAGTTATGTTGTTCCTGGAAGAAATGGGGCAAACCTTCCTTATGGAAAATTTAAAATCAAAGAGGTCCACATTCCTCAAGGGTATTTAGATAACAGACGTACAGATGATGATTATGCAGTGATTACACTTGAACCTAATGAGGGGAAAAGCATCGGTGATATCGTCAAACAGAACCCTATTGCCTTAACTGACAGCATATCACTTGGTTCAGAAGTCTCGAGCATGGGTTATCCTGGTGATAAGCCTTGGGGAACATTATGGGAAACTAAAGGAAAAATCATCGGGAAAGAAACAACTAACTTAATCGACTATGATTTCGATACCTTCGGCGGTCAATCTGGGTCATCCGTTTTTAATGACAAGCAAGAAGTAATAGCCGTTCACTCCGCTGGAGGAGGAAATAGAAATGTTGGTGTAAAACTAAATTCAGAACACTTTGCGTTCGTACTAGAACATATTGGCGAAACATCGAATCCTATTGAAATTGCACCTAAAGAAATTGTTGTTGAAAAAGATGAAGTAGATTTGAATGTTGGTGAATCACTAACTCTTAACGCTTCCGTTTTACCAGCTAATGCGACAAACAAACAATTGCACTGGGATACTACCGCTGAAGATATTGCTGTAGTAGATGCAAATGGTAAAATTACAGGCGTATCCCCAGGTTCTACAATTATCGATGTAAGTACAGCCGATGGAAAAATCGTTAAGTATATTGAAGTGAATGTAAACGAAGTTGCGCCAGAAGAAATCGTTGTTGACAAAGAGAATGTAGAATTAAGTTTAGGCAGTTCCTTAACACTTAAAGCCTCTGTTTTACCAACCAATACCACAGACAAAGAACTCTTCTGGATTTCTCAAGATGAATCAATCGTTGATGTTGATGATAATGGTAAGATCACAGGTAAAAAAGTCGGAACAACCGAAATTTTAATACTATCTGTAACTAATTTTGGTGAAATTGAAAAACGTGTCACTGTTACAGTGAAGGAAAAATTACAATCAGCAGACTTAACCTTTCCAGTAAGAAATGGATTATACTTTTCTAAACAAGATCTAAAAGAAACTGTTGAAATAAAATCGATTTCTGATGGGAAAGCACACATCCTCTTCCATCTAAATAAACTCAATAAAACGTATGATTTAAAAATTGGGGAATTAGATTTTGCTGGTGGAACCGGGGTATATAATGTTCAACCATTAGCTTTAGGTACTCCCATGATTCAGTCATTATATGATGTTAGTATTGATAGAAAATTAGTGAATAGCAAAATTGTAATTATGTATGTAGATAAAAAGAACCCTAAGATTGTCAAAGACTATTTTATCGTTCGAGCGATGTAAACTATTTCTAAATTTAGACAAAATAAAGGTCTGTAGTGAACGTCTAAAATGACTTTCGCTACAGACCTTTAACGTATAAAAAATGAAACGAATATTACATAGGTTTCTCATTTTCCATGCCGTTTTCTATCAAATCATTGACTTTTCTGCTCAAATATCGTACACTTTCTACTTGAATCTAATAATTAAATAGTACCTCAAATTGAGGTAGAGGTTGCGATTTTTATTAATCTTGTGGAGTGAGAGGACACGTCGAAGCAAGTCTAGGAGAAATCGCCGAAATGTATAACAGCCTCCCTGTTATGCGTTGGGACGTAAGCGAACAACTTACGGACTGTCTTAGTAGTGATGCTAAGTTGCGCTATGTTTTTGTTGAGAGTACCTGACGATAGTAGGCAACCATGCATTTTTGCATGGTTGTTTTTTGCGTAAAGAAGAATATGTTCGACACATTCTTCAAAACTCTTTAAACTAAATTATAGTAAAAGAAATTAAGTGCTTAAAAAGAAAGGAAGAAAAACATGAACAAGAAATCATTTTCACTTAGCTTACTCTTTGCAATTATTTTAAGTGTGTTCTGTGCTCCACTATTCAGTCAAGCAGAAACCAACGGTGAATTCCGTGTCGGGATGGAGGCCGGATACGCACCTTTTAACTGGTCGCAAAAAACGGACGCAAATGGCGCAGTACCAATACAAGGAAATTCTTCTTATGCAGGAGGATACGATGTTCAAATTGCTAAAAAAATTGCGGATGGATTAGATAAAAAACTAGTAATCGTTCAAACAAAATGGGATGGTTTGGCTCCAGCCTTACAATCAGGTAAAATCGATGCCATTATTGCTGGGATGAGTCCTACTGCAGAACGTCGCAAAGAAATTGATTTTACTGATCCTTACTATGAATCACAATTAGTTGTTGTCGTTCAGAAAAAAAGCAAGTTTGCCGACGCTAAAAATTTGAAAGATTTATCAGGTGCTAAAATCACAGCACAGTTAAATACCTTCCATTATAGTGTGATCGATCAAATCCCTGGTGTGAATAAGCAACAAGCTATGGATAATTTCTCAGCAATGAGAACAGCTTTAGCTTCTGGTATGATCGATGGCTATGTCAGCGAACGACCAGAAGGTGTGACTGCGACAAGTGTTAATAAGGATTTAGAAATGCTTGAGTTCTCTAAAGAAAATGGTTTCCAAACCAACGCGGAAGATGTTCAAATCGCAGTGGGTATGCGAAAAGCAGATCCGGAAATCAGTACAGTCAATCAAATTTTATCAGGTATTTCATCAGATGAGCGAACAAAAATCATGGATCAAGCAGTCAAAGATCAACCCGCTGCCGAAACAAGTGACAGTGAAAAATCAGGTGTTTTAGCCGACTTCAAAAATATTTGGGATCAATACGGCGGTATGTTCTTACGTGGAGCAGGTTTGACTTTATTTATCGCTTTAATCGGAACAGTTGTAGGAACAACATTAGGATTATTGATCGGTGTCGTTCGCACGATTCCAGAATCTGAAAATAAAGTGACTCGTTTATTCCAAAAATTAGGAAACGGTTTGCTTTCGGTCTATATCGAAGTGTTCCGCGGCACACCGATGATGGTACAAGCTATGGTCATTTTCTATGGTTTAGCCTTAGCTTTTGGGATTTCTCTAGATCGAACGATTGCGGCTTTGTTTATTGTTTCTATTAATACAGGTGCTTATATGTCTGAAATCGTACGCGGCGGAATCTTTGCTGTTGACCAAGGGCAATTTGAAGCAGCACAAGCAATTGGAATGACGCATGGACAAACGATGCGTAAAGTCGTTGTTCCTCAAGTATTGCGTAATATTTTACCTGCAACAGGAAATGAATTTGTCATTAATATCAAAGATACGGCTGTTTTGAGTGTTATTGGTGTAGCTGACTTATTCTTCCAAGGAAATTCTGCATCTGGCGCAAACTTCCAATTCTTCCAAACATTTACGATTGTTGGAATCATGTACTTGATCATGACTTATGCGATCACACGCATTCTGCGTGTCGTTGAGAAAAAAATGGACGGTCCTTCTGCTTATGTAAAATTAGAAGAAGCAGAAAATCTAAAAGAAAGCTAAGAGGAGATAATGATGAACGCAATTATTGAAGTCGAACATCTAAGAAAAAGCTTCGGTGAAAATGAAGTTTTAAAAGATATCAATGTGACTGTAAATAAAGGAGAAGTCGTGACGATCATCGGCTCTTCTGGTTCGGGCAAATCAACCCTTTTACGTTGCATCAACTTATTAGAAAAACCTACTGGTGGCAAAATTATCTACAATGGTGAAAATGTTTTAGAACGTGGATACAACCTTCCTAAATACCGTACACATCTAGGCATGGTTTTCCAATCCTTTAATTTATTTAATAACATGAATGTTCTAGAAAACTGTACTTCTGGACAAATCACTGTCTTAAAACGCAGCAAAGAAGAAGCTCGTAAAATTGCTTTAGAAAATCTAGATAAAGTGGGGATGGAGCGTTTTATTGATGCAAAACCATCGCAACTTTCCGGTGGGCAAAAACAACGTGTCGCAATCGCTCGTGCGTTATCAATGAATCCTGATGTAATGTTGTTCGATGAACCAACTTCAGCACTTGATCCTGAAATGGTCGGAGAAGTTTTGAAAACGATGAAAGACTTAGCTGACACAGGATTAACAATGATTATCGTGACACACGAAATGGCATTCGCTAAAGAGGTTTCTGATCGTGTAATCTTTATGGACAAAGGTGTGATTGCTGAAGAAGGCACATCTGATGATATCTTTGTTCATCCAAAAGAAGAACGGACGAAAGAGTTTTTACATCGAATCTTGGCTCAAGAATAATAGCCCTCTATCAAAAGAAAAACCTGAGTTGAACATGTATCGTTCAATTCAGGTTTTTCTTTTGATATTCTATTGGAATTATATATTCATACTTCTCAAAAAATTTAATAAAATGATACCTTCCATTGTCTTGAGATAAGCTAGAAATTTCATATAACGTATGTTATATTCACTTTAAGGAGATGTTATAAAATGAAAAATAAAAAAAAATTATTATTACTACTTACAGCGCTTTTTCTAGCTTATTCGTTTTCACCTCAAGCTGTCCAAGCTAAAGAAATAGCTAATAATAATCAGTCTCAACAATCAACTATACTACCCATACAATTGCTAGGCACGAATGATTTCCATGGTGCCCTCTATGAAGCCCCTTCTCTTGCTGGTCATTTAAATCAGGAAAAAGATACCTTTATGTCACAGTCACCTAATGGTATCTCACTCAGAATTCAAGCAGGTGATATGGTTGGCAGCAGCCCAGTTAACTCTAGTTTGCTTCAAGATGAGCCTACCATCAAAGTGATGAACCAAATGAACTTTGATTATGGTACTTTAGGAAATCATGAATTTGATGAAGGATTAGCAGAATTTAATAGAATTCTCACGGGTACTGCTCCAGAAAAAGGGCAATTTAATTTGGAAACCGAAACTTATCCCAGAGAAGCTAGTACGCAACAATTGTTGATTGCTAATGTTTTACAAAAAAGTGACCATACGATTCCATACAATTGGAAACCTTACGCTATAAAAGAAATGACTGTCAATCAGAATAAAATACGAATTGGCTTAATCGGAATCGTAACTAAAAATATTCCAAATTTAGTTTCAAAAAAATACCATGAAGAATACACATTTTTAGACGAAGCAGAAACGATTGCTAAATATAGTCAAGAACTTAGAGAACAAGGCGTACAAGCAATTGTTGTTATTGCTCATACCGGTCATGGAGAAGCAATCATCAATAAACTAAACCAAATTGCTCCCGATCATAGTGTTGATATATTTTTTGATGGGCATAGTCATAAAGAAGTCAATACAGCTGTAGGCAACACACGAATCGTCCAAAGTTTATCAAGCGGACGTGCCTTTAGTAGTGTTGATGGCGAAATCGATTCTGAAACAAACGACTTTAGAACAACACCTGCTGCCAAAATACTTCACGTCAATAAAACAATTGCTAAAGATCCAACGGTGGAAACAATCGTAACAGATGCTGATCAGCGAATCGAGAGCCTTTCTAACCAAACAATCAGCTATGCAATTTCTACTGCAAGTATTTCAAAAAAGGACAATCGCTTCAAAGAATCAGCTTTAGGTAACTTAGTGGCGGATGCCCAGCTAACAATTGCCAATAAAGAAGGTTTTTCTGTTGATGGTGCGTTGGTAAATAATGGTAGTTTAAGAGCTGATTTAATTGTTAATCCTGATAAAACAATCAGTTACGGTAATGCGCATCGTGTTCAGCCGTTTAATAACCCACTATATGTTGTCCAGCTTTCGGGTCAACAGTTGACCGATATTTTGAACAAACAATATCAAAATAACCAAAAAAATCCCCTTCACATTGCGGGAATATCTTATCAATATACTAATAACACTACTAATGCACAACCTTACTTAGTCACTAAAATGAAGAAAAAAAACACTGCTCTTACTTTACAACAAACCGTTACTGTCGTTGTGAACGAGTATATTTATACCAGTGATTTTTTCAGTCCTATTTTTTCTAAAGGTAAACTCTTAGGTGTACTTCAAGCGAACGATACCGAGGCCTTCATTCAATATCTTAACGATCAAAAAGAGCAAAAAATTTCAATCAATGCTAAGATCGATAATCGAAAACAATATGCGCCATTCAACCCAAACACCGAGTTTAAGTATCGAACACATGTACAAGATCACGGTTGGAAGCCTTATGTAACCTCAGGAAAAACTAGTGGAACTGTAGGTCAATCGAAAAGGTTGGAAGGAATTCAAATAAAAATAGATTCAACCATTGATGGAAAGGTTCAATATAAAACCCATATTCAAGACTATGGGTGGCAAGGTTGGAAGGAAAATAATGCTCTTAGTGGTACGACAGGGAAATCTAAGCGTTTGGAAGCTATTCAAATCAAACTAAACGGCGCTATTGCAAACCAATATGAGGTGCATTATCGTGTCCATTCCCAAGATTATGGCTGGTTAGGTTGGGCTAAAAACGGACATTCCGCTGGCACTCAAGGTTTCTCTAAACGGCTAGAGGCTATAGAAATAAAAGTTGTCCCTAAAAACACCCCTTTACCTTCTAATAATCGAACAGCATTTATAAAAAAATAAAAAAAGCGTGTACCAAAGTCATTTTTTACTTTGGCACACGTTCTTTTTATTTCTTATAAGATCGGATTTCCGGTGGCGTATATTCTGAGATAAATTGTTGAATCTGTTCCAAATCATCCGAAAAGAAAATTTTTTCTCGATCTGCTTCAGTCAAAAATCCTTCTCCAACCATATTGTCAAAGAAATTTGCTAACAAATCATAATATCCATTAACATTAAAAAAGATACACGGATTTTGATGCTCTCCCACTCTTCCCCAAGAAACAACCTCTGAAATTTCTTCCAATGTTCCTGGACCTCCTGGTAATGCCAAATAGCAATCTGCCAAGTCGATCATTTTTCTTTTACGTTCGTGCATATCATTTACAATATGCATTTCAGTAATGTTTTGATGCGCTAATTCTCGTTCGAGTAAAAACGTTGGCATGACACCAATTGCTTGACCACCGTTTGCAATGACCGTATCTGCCAAAATCCCCATTAAACCGACATTGCCACCACCATAAACAAGATCATATGCATTGTTACTCATCCAATGCCCTAATTCTTTTGTTTGCTCCTGATAAATTGTCTTGTTGCCTTCACTGGCACCACAGTAAACCGCCATTTTCATCGTAAAACCCCCGTATATCAGCTAAATAAGAAAAATCTATCGATCATATCTTATACTTATTTTATGCTTCTTCATTTTTTGATTGATATGAAATATCGTTAAACGCTCTTATCATATACTTACTTTGGTCGTTCGCTTTTTCTAAAATCGTAATGCTTGTGTTCGCTAAAGGTCCACCTTCACGCCACTTCGATTTCTCTTTTCCGACTAATGAATTGATCAATGTAATCAGCAAAACGCCGTGAGCTACAATCAACACTTTTCCATCTGGATATTGTTTACTGATTCTTTCTATTACCTGAGTTGATCGAGCAACTAACGAGTCGATCGTTTCACCACCAAAAGCTGCAGGATCATATAGATCGGGGCGTTTTCGCAAATGATTGGTTTGTTCATCTGTCTGATCGATCTCAGCACCTTCACGCTCACCAAATCTTATTTCTCTCAAGTTATCATGATACTGGACAGTCAGACCATCTAAATAGTTATTTTCTTTAAGAATATAATTAGCTGTGTCCATTGCTCTTTTTTGAGTACTGATAGCTGCCATATCGAATGAAATATCGCAGAGATAACGCCCTGCTTGAATCGCTTGTTCAATTCCGATCGGTAACAGCGGCGAGTCTATTTCTCCACCTTGAAAGCGTAAACTTAAATTTAATTCAGTCTTTCCATGTCTAACAAAATAAAATGTGGTCATATGTTCCATTCCCTTCATTTTTTTGAAATGTTCCTTCACTTGATTATAATACTACAAATAAAGTTTTTTTGCCTTACCTCTAAAATTTGTTTCCGCTTAAGTAAACCTTGCTTAATAGATAGCTAACCTACTTAAGTATTTTTCATTTTTCTCTTCCTTATGCTACCATAGTAAAATAGACTGGGGGGGATTCTAATGGAACTTCAATACTATCAACAATGGATCAGTGAATTTTATAAAGAAAGAGGCTGGTATACCCTTAATTCGTTTATTCGCGTAGGTTTCTTAGCAGAAGAAACAGGAGAAGTTGCGCGCGCTGTACGTGCTTTAGAAATTGGGCGTGATCGACCAGATGAAGAAGAAAAGAGTTCGGAAACATTAATTCAAGATTTGACTGAAGAACTTGGGGATGTTTTAGATAATATATTCATTTTAGCTGATAAATACGATATTCGTTTTGAAGATATTTTAATGTCTCACAAACAAAAATTAGAAGAGCGTTTTAATGAAAAAAATACTGGGAAAGAAGGGACAAAATGAACACCAAAATAACGATTCGCCCAGTTGAAGAAAAAGATTTTCCAGCATTGCTGCAAATAGAAAATAGGATTTGGACGAATGAAAACTCTCCAGTACTTCATTATTATGCATCGGTAGATGAGTATAAAGAGAAAATAGACGGACGGATTATTTTTGTTGCGGTAGAGGAAGACAAGGTTCATGGCTTTGTTGACGTTCATCATCCAACACCACTACTCTCTCATAAAAAACAATGGATGTTCGGCATTGGTGTTCATCCTGACAGCCAGTCACTAGGCATCGGTCGACAATTACTCGATCATTTAAAAAAGGTTGCTGTCAAAGAAGGCATTCATAAAATTTCTTTACGAGTCATGGGATCGAATACTAAAGCAATTCAGTTTTACCGTAAAAATGGGTTCACTCAAGAGGCCCTATTTAAAGATGAATTTTTTATTGATGGACGATACTGTGATGACTATCAATTTGCCTATTTTACAAATTAATCTCAGATCGTTTTAATGTTTTCAGAAAATATTGGTTTTTTTCTGAAAATCAGCTTGCTGTAGGCTTCTTATTCTGTTACTTTTATTAAGGACAAAATTTAAGGAGTGTTGAAGTGTGACAAAGAAATTATCATGTCGTGATTACCTTTATGTAGGTTCCATGCTATTTGGCTTATTTTTTGGAGCGGGGAATTTGATTTTTCCTGTTCATATGGGGCAAGAAGCTGGTGCTAGCATTTTTCTAGCTAATTTGGGCTTTTTGATCACAGGTATTGGATTGCCGTTTTTAGGGGTGATTGCTATTGGTATCTCCAAAAGTAATGGTGTTTTTGATTTAGCAACTCGTATCAATCGCCGTTATGCCGTTGCTTTTACCGTATTATTATATCTGACGATCGGACCTTTTTTTGCATTACCACGTCTAGCAACGACGTCTTTTGAAATTGGATTGGCCCCTTTTATTCCTAATGACCAGCATAAATTATTTTTAGCAATTTTCTCTGCACTGTTCTTTTTGATTGCCTGGGCATTTTCTCGTAAGCCTTCTAAATTATTAGGGTATGTAGGAAAATTTTTAAATCCATTATTTCTATTTTTATTAGCAATTTTGATTCTATTTGCTTTTCTTACCCCTCTTGGAGCTGTATCATCTGCACCTGTTACGGATGCCTACGCAGTAAATCCTTTTTTCAAAGGCTTTACAGAAGGCTATAATACCTTAGATGCACTAGCTTCTTTGGCTTTTGGAATCGTCATTGTTTCAACGATTCGAGGAATGGGAGTAGAAAAACCAAATGATATTGCAAAGGATACGATAAAATCAGGAGCAATCAGCATTGTCTTGATGGGCATCATTTATACTTTGTTATCTTACATGGGAACGATGAGTTTAGGCAAATTCCCTCTCAGTGAGAATGGTGGTATTGCTTTAGCTCAGATTGCTAACCATTATTTGGGTAATTTAGGCAGTATTTTACTCGCTTTTATTGTTATTTTAGCTTGTTTGAAAACAGCAATCGGATTGATCACTGCTTGCTCTGAAACATTTAGCGAGCTTTTTCCAAAAGGTTCTTATGCCTTTTACATCGCTGGTGCTAGTATTTTACCTTGTTTGTTCGCAAATGTTGGGTTGACCAATATTATACAATTTTCGATTCCTGTTTTAATGTTTCTTTATCCTTTAGCAATGACGTTGATGATTCTAGTTATCATCAGTCCGCTATTTCAACATCGCAAGGAAGTCTATCAAATGACAACCTATGTGACTCTTATAGCTGCATTGTTGGACGCTTTAAATAGTGCTCCTGATTTCATCAGATCCAATACTGGTGTTGCTACTATTTTGAAGTCCGCTCAGAACTACTTGCCGTTATTTACAATCGGTATGGGCTGGGTCGTTCCTGCAATTCTAGGTTTTATTGCTGGGTTGATTTGGATCAAGATAAAAAAAGAATCGACTTATCATTAAAAATGAGAGATGTGATAAAACAGTATGTTTTATCCATCTCTTTTTTAACACTTTCTTACCACAAACTTATCTATCATACTGAAATTTTTTTCGACCAAAATGAGAAATAATGTTCATCACATCCTATCTTTTGTTCATTTCAGGAAAAAGCTTGCCTTTTTGTTAAGGATGCATCACTAACTGTTCTACCGTTATCGTTTGAGCTGACAAGTGACCATGAAGTACAGTAGAATAGGGGCAAGGAAGTGATTAGCATGCTCTATGAAGAATTGATGATGGATTCGGGAATGCTTACAAAATTCAAATTGTTCAAACGAATCACACAAATCAATCAATCAGATATTTCTATTACCCAATTATCTGAAGAACTCTCGTTAAATTATCAACAGACGTTTATTATTGTAAATGAAATAAATAATGATCTGGTTAAAGTAATCTCTAGTCATCCCTCTATTTTAAAAAAGGCTGGGAAAATCGATAGTACTAAATTGCTTGTAACAATTGATGAATATCGTTATTTTTTGTTGAAAAAGTCAGTGCCATTTCAATTTATTCTTTATTTTCTAAACTATGATTCTCCTAACATAGATGATTTTTGTCAACGATATTACGTTAGCCGTTCTACAGTTTCTAGAAAGATGCTGCCTTTGAAAAAGCACGTAAAGCAATATAATCTACGTTTTACATATACTGAAGCCAACTTATCTGGCGATGAACGTGCTGTTAGAGTCGCTCTTTTTGATACTTTATGGTTAGGAACAAGAGGAACTGCTTGGCCATTTAAAAGTGTTGCACGTGAGGATGCTGAGCGCCTTGCTGGTGCCTTTTCTGAATATTTTCCTTTATCCAGAACTTATTTAGGTGCAAAGGAATTAACCTATTTTGCTGCAATTTTTCTTTGCCGTACTCGAAAAAAGATTTATGTTTGCTATGATGATAAATATGACTTTTTAATGATGGATAACCCTTATTATGATTTTGAGCGCCTAAATAAAGAGCTTGGCCCCATCCAAGCATTGCCTGCTAAATACAGTAAAGGAGAAAGCAGCTTTATCTTCTTCTTAGCACACTATGCTCCTTTTTATACGCTAGATGATGATCCTTCCTTGTTCCAAACACTGCAGGATTTTTCCGCACGGCCTAATCCCGTCTATGAATTAGTTCAGGAATTTTTAGACTATGCTAAAATCAACATCTTTAAAAAGGAACCAGACGTCCTTAATAAACCAATTATTATTGGAAATCTGCTAAATATTACCTTTGCTTTCTTTGTCTTACGTCAACCTTTCCCAAATCTTCAAAAATTGGTAGAATTACCGCGTAAAAAGAAAAAAGCAGGCGAACTTCTTGAAGCAAGAATTCAAACTTTCTTTGATGAAAAAGCGAAAGAGAAAGAGTATAAATTTATTTATACGATCAAAAAACCATTAGTTAACGCATTCAAAAGTGTCTTACTGCCCGCTTATGATAAACCAAAACATTCTGAACATCTAAACGTCGGGATTGCTTTTGAGCATAATTTTCTTTTAGTTAGGAGAATCTATCAGTTTTTAAATGATCTAGGTTTTGTAGATTCTGCTCCTTATCAAGAAGAGTTGAATGAACAGTATGATTTAGTAATTAGTTCTTCTTTGTTGCCAAGAAAAAAATATCCAGAATTACCACTTTATTTCTGGGATTTATCTTATGATGAAGAGGAGTTAGCTGACTTATATCGAACATTACAACAGCTTTTTGAGAAGAAAAATATTATCAATGAGTGATCTCACTTTCATAAATAGCTAAAACTCAAAAAATAGACTTACATCCGTCCCTTACAAATTTAGGTTTGCTAGGTATAGATATAAGTCTATTTTTCATTTTAAATTAGCAGCAAGTGTTCTAGTCTCTTTGAAAGAATATTAGACTATCCGTCTCTATTCGATGCGCTCGTTCAGCCTTCTATTTATCTGTAAATAGCAAATGAAACTAATAAAACAAATCACAGATACTATTGTTCCTACAATTAAGCCCTCGGGTATAAAAACAAGCTTAACTGTATGTTCTCCCTGTGGAACAATCAAAGATATAAATGCATCTTTAAAAGGCTTAAGTTTCACTTTTTTGCCATCAACATAGGCTGACCACCCCTTATCATAAGGGATAGTTGTCCATAAAACATTGTTTTCGCCAACAGCCACTTCCGCTGTAAGAGTGTTATTATTATTTTTAAACGCTACCCCATTTTTTTGTGCTACTTGAACTGTTTTCGCAAACTCTTTTGTATCAAGAAACACCAACTCTGGTTTGAGAAATTTCAGATGATTACCATTATAAAAACGAATTGAAAAAGTAACCTCCGTTTCTTTTTCGTAGTTTCCTATATCATAATATTGGTTGGTACGGCTTATTTGTGTCCCTCGAATTACTTTTCCTACATTAAAAACAGCTCTAGCATTAAGATTTTCTGGTCTATATTCTGCTGGTTTCAAGGATAGATATGCTTGTTTATGCGCCGGAATTTTAGCAGTCCATGTCAGAGTCATGGCTTTTGATGCTGTTCCGTTAGTTGATTTAGAATATGTCACAAAGGGGCCATCTTCTACACTCGTACTATTTTCTTCCTTCGCCGGTGCAAGATCATCTATTTCATAATATTCACTGGCTCTCCCACTTAGCTGCTCAAACAAATTGGTTTGATTTTCAGCTGCTCCCTCATTATATATCGTTCGATCGGTCATCACACCTAACGGAAGAGCGTAGGCATTTTCATATAAACTATAGTGTTCACTTTGCCCAACTTTCTTATAGCCAAATTTCATTGGATCTTCTAAGGATAAATTATATTTGATTCCAACTAAAGCATCTAACATCAGCGTATTGTTAGGATATTGTATTTGCAAATTAGTTCCCCAAGATCTAAACCCTAGTGAATCTAAATAAGCAGCGGAATTCCGATTACGAATCGATGAGAACATTGTTACGCCACTATATCCATAAGTGAATACATCATTCTTTGATACAGGGTTCAGATTTTCCATTCGATAAAACGTTTCATTTTCATGTTTCGTTTGTTCTACCAATTTTTTTATTTCTGGATAAGGTCCAGCATATAAATTTTTTTCTGGATATGTCCAATCTTGTTTTATCCCCTCTATCAATCCTCTTGTGTTCATCCCTAATTCTACTGTTACGGATAGCAGCAATAAAAGGAATAACCATTTCTTCCCTTGTTTTTTTTGAAAGAAAAGATAAAGAGCTAAATACATGCATAACATAAGGACTGTAATGAAGAAGGAACTAGTTTTTAGATACTGAACCCCTTCCATTCTTGCACTCACTATCTTCACAATACTAAAGACAAAAATCAAACCAAAAATAATTCTTGAAAGTAATTTAGTGTCTTCTGTTTTTAATTTTTCCCACCCATATCCAGCAGCAATCAAAACTAAAAAGGAAAAAAGAAAACTATAACGAAAGGGTAAATTATTGGGTATATGCATACCCATCCAGAATAAATTTAATGGCTCTATATAAAAACTAGCAATTAGAAGCAGAAACAATGCCCCCAAAGACAGCTTAGAACGTTTAGCAATTTTCTTTGAAAAAAAGAAAAACAAACATAATATCAATGGAATCAATCCGACATAGGTGAACGGTGTGCCTCCATTTCTAGTAGTGTCATAAACACCAACCATATTCTTTACAATTAAATCAAGTATTCCTATATTATCTGTTGTGAATCCTGTAATCTTTGAAAATGACTCTCCATTGTTTCTTAGATCAATGAATGTTGGTAAAATTACAATCAGAGAGGCTCCTCCTGCTAACAGCGAAGTAATCAGATAATGAACGATTCCCCTTACTTCTCCTTTTATTGAAAACCAACGAGCGATAAAATAGAAAAAGGAAAAAAGCCCCACCATAAAAGCCATATAAAAATTAGTTATAAAGAGCAAGAAATACGATAAAAATAAGAGTAGTGGTCTTTTCTTATTCGTTAATCGATTGATTCCTAAAATAATCAAAGGCAAATAATACATAGCATCTAACCACATAATCATTTCAGATAATGCAATACTAAACCCCATTAATCCATAACAAAGGCTTAATATAACCTGTTGGCCTTTAGATAATTGAAATGTATTTTTAGCATAAACCCAAAACGATAAGCTAGCCAGACCTATCTTTAATAATGTCAAAAAATACAACGCATCTGGAATATTTTGATTATCAAAAAAGAACACGAGCGGGGTCAATATTCCACCTAAATAATAAGAAATAAACGACCAGTAATTTAATCCTAATGATGCATTCCACGTATATAGAATATGTTGTTTCCCATGAAGCATATCATTAAAACTAGCATGGAATGCTGAAAATTGAGAAAAACTATCACTTGCCATAATACTGATCGAACTACCAGGGTAAATCCCTTTTTCGGCATATACTACTGCAAGTATCAGTATAGGTAAAAAGAAACAAGCGACCATTGATAAACTATTTTCTTTTAAAAAAAGACTAATTTTTTTATTCATAAAAACTCCTTTTAGAAAATTCACGATATGTTTTCGGTTATCTTTTAATTAACAAGCCCCAATTTATTAATCGGCGTATAACGTAATATAAGTTTCCCTTCAATTTGGCTTTGATTTACTAGACCAAATTTCCTACTGTCTAGTGAGTTATTTCGATTATCTCCCATAACAAAATAATACTCATCTGGAATTTTTTTCTTTTCAGATAATTCCATGCTCACTAGCGGATCGATCTTCACTTTAATTGTGCCATCTGGCAATTGTTCTTTTTTTAAGGATGAAGGTTTTTTTGGAATCTGATGATTGATATACAGATCACCTTTATCTAACCAAATCACATCACCTGGCATGCCGATCACGCGTTTTATATACATTTCATTAGGTTTATTCTTTGGTTTTAGTGTCACGATTGCATAGCGGTCGACTTTTTTTGTTTTAGCGATGAGTACTCGATCTTTATTTCGTAAAGTAGGCATCATAGATTCTCCATCCACGTAATGCGTGCGTATATTAAATAAAAACCATAAACTAAACAAAGCTAAAATTGCCAATAAAACATTCTTTATTATTCTCATTCTTCTTTGTTTCTGTAATTTTAATTGACGTTTTTTTAGCTGTTGTGTAGATAACGGCTTATGAGAAGGTTTCTTTTTAGCTGATGCTTTTCCCCTGTGCGGTTCTTTTTTTTCTGATAATCGATTGATCACAAATGACTTTTCCTTTCCTATTTTTTAAAATTTTGTGGCTCTATGTAGCGGTAGCAAGCGATACGTAACAACCCCGATAACGTCTTTTTCATCAATATAGCCATAATAACGACTATCAGATGAAAAAGGCCGGTTATCCCCTAGAACAAAATAGTGTCCTTTGGGAACTCGGCTGTTATTTTTCCATATATCTAAACTAAAATCCTCAGTATACATATAGTTATCCCTTTTAGCATTTACCAATTCATTTGCTAAAAAACGTTCCGCTACTAACGCATCATTTATATATAACTCATCGTTTATGTATGCTAACTTTTCTCCAGGTAATCCGATAATTCGTCTGACAGAGGTTTCTTTGACTCCTGGAACACGAAAATAAATGAGAGCAAATCGTTTTATTGGTGCAAGACGATCAACCAACACACGCTCATTATTATTTATGCTATGTGTCATGCCATAGCCAGTTACTTTAGCCGTTGTAAAGGTAAAAAATGACAGTATGTACAATAAGCTAGTTACAATCAAAAATGTAAATAACAGCTCTGAAAGAAACATAAGCTTTCTTTTTTTTCTCTGCTTCTTTTGTTTAGAAATTATGAGTTTTTTTCGTGAGTTTTGTTTACTTTTAACTGTTCTTTTTGCTGTTTTATGGGGATGCTTTTTGTTGAGATCACGGTTTCTTTTTTCGTTATCAGAAACTTTTTTCTTCATTTTAGCATCCCTCATAACTCGCTCGACTGCCTTTCAATCATTTATTTTTTCTTCGACAATGCTGATTCATTGATATGAAAATACTTAAATACTTTCTTTTGCTGTTCTTTTGCTTTATCCAAATCTTGCGTAAATTCCGATAATTTTTCTTCATTACCCAAAAATGATGGAGCTTGTGCCGCAAGGTTTACCCCAAGTTGTTTCATATAATCGTATTGCTTATTTAAAATTTGCTGACCTTCCAAAGTTAAACGATGATACGCCTTTTGATTTCCATAACTAGCTAAACGACTAGAAAGTTCCTTGATATTATTCGCTAATTTTTCTTGGTTGTCACTGTTCTTCGCTTCTTTCAGCTGAATATCGATTTGAGAAATAAAATAATATCCTTGAACAATTGCATCCGAATCTCTATTATTTAATGTATGCTTTTGATAGTAAGAAGCATAGTAGGAACTGCCGAAACTCAGACCGGCAAGCAGTACAAAAATAATACTTGCTATTAGTTGTTTTTTTACTTGTTCTTTTTGTTGCCGAATCATTCTACGTAATTTTTTCCGCTTAAGTTTATTCTTTGGACGTTTTCGCTCTAGCTTTTTCAATTGTTTCTTAGAAAAAATCGAGAATAAAAAGTAAATGAATGAAAATACGCAAAAAAGAATCGCTAAAGATAATAATGCAACAAATATCCAATCTAACGTACTCATTTTTTATCCCACACAATCACTTGATTATTTTTTGCTCTTTTTCTTCTTTTTTTTCTTGCCTTTTTTTGACAGTTTTCGTACAACAAAAAATACGATAACCACTAGTACAACAACACCTATGATAATTCCAACAACAATTTGCCAATTGATTCCTTGTTCTTGAATTTGTCCTAAATCTTCGGCATTAAATTTATCTGCCTGCTCATTGGTAATTTTGAACTCCTTCACCCAACTCCATTTTTTCTCACCAGAAGTGACAAGGATTTTGGCTTTGTAGTCGCCTGGAATCATTTTCTCTCCTTGCATCGAAACAGGAAAATCGATCATAGAGTTTGGCGCCATTCTCATTCCAGCTTTTTTTGTATCATAAAGTACTTCTTCACTTTTATTACTTGTTATTTGTGCATCAACAGTCATATCATCCAAGAAATTAGCTTGTGTGTTTGAAAAATTGATCATGATACTATTACGGAAATTTTTCAAATCAGGATAGACTTTATTTAATGATAAATCTGGTTCAACAGGTGTGTCCGTTTCCTTTAATACAACACCAATAATATACGCATACTTATTAACAATCGTTCCTTTAGGTTCCTTGCTTTTCTTTCCTTCGTTTGTGATATCTTGCAATTGAATCCCACCTGTGATAATGCCATCATAAGAAGAGTCTGGCATTGTAAGATCAATGTCCAACAGCGCACTTCCTTTTGCGGGAATGGTGATTTTGTCTGGAGCCGTAGCAATAGAAGTTAGATCATATTTTAATGAGGCATCTTTTTCTAATTTACTTGGACCAAATTCAACTACACCATTACTATTTGTTTTTGCGCCATTGATTTTCACGCTGACAATGTTATCACTTGAAAATTCGTTCGTAAATTTTATTTGTAGTTTTTGTTTTTGCCCTGGATTCATCTTTAAGTTAAAATAATTTGAATCATCTAATTGATTTTCCGGCTTGATTACTTCATAAACAAATCCTGTTGCAGCTTTCGAGTCTTCTGCATATGTTGATACTGGTAAAAAGTTAAATAGTCCTATGTATGTTAATAAAAAAACTATAAAAATATACTGTTTCTTCATAAAAATCCTTCTTTCTATTCATAAACAAGGTCACCAGTTCATAAAGAACTGGTGAACTCTTTCGTTTTATTTCTTTAATTATTCAGCAGCTGCTGGTACGTCAGCAATTGTCCAAGTGATATCGGCTGTATAAATACCTTTAGCAATTGTAACACCTGCTGGAATGCTTAATTTAACAGAGTCTTCTGCTGTTTCGTTAGTACCAAATAATAAGTCAAATTGTCCAAAACCTTTTTTAGGATCTGTATTTGAAACGAATGTTTGAGAAGCACCATCTGAAGTTAATGTTACTGCTCCAGTTGCAGTTCCTACAGGAATCAAATCTTGGTTAGCGTCTTTTTTAGAAGTCAACGTTCTTAAGTTGTTATAAATAATAGAAGCTTGCTCTAAAACCATACCATTGTTTGTAAAAGGTGACGTCATTGCTGCAGATACAGTATATTTGTGATCTGTTGTTGCACGATAATCTTGGAAACGTACAAAGTGTTGCATTTCAATAGCTTCGCCATTTTCTTTGTTTGTTGTACTGAATTTTTTAGCATTGTATTCTTTTGCTTTACCATCATATAAATCAGTGTGCTTGTCAAAGTCTAAATCTGTTGCAGCATTGATTTTCATGTCTTTGTCTTCAGTATTTGGTGTTGGTTCTGTAATTGTGATATCTGTGTCCGTATCTGGAACAGTAATATCGCCTGAGTCAGATGTATCTTTATCAAATTCTACTGAACCTTTTGATGCCCATGGGTTTGCTTCCGCTTTTGTTGCTGTTGGTACAGCTAAAGCTACTCCTAATACTGCTAATAAAGCTGCTCCTGATAATTTGTGTGTGTGTTTCATAATGTGTTTCCTCCTAGTTTATGTGTGTTATTTATGGTAACTCGGATAAAATCCAAGTTATCTCAGTTTGATACGTAACGGGATCGATTTTTGTTTCATTCGGTATTTCAATAGAAATAGCGCTATTTTCTTGAATAGGCTTATTTTCGAATGCTTGATCTGTTACTGGGTTACCTTTTTTATCTACTTTTGGTTTTAGTGTAGAGGGCATGCTTTTTGGATTATCTTGTGATGCACCAAAGACAATCGCCCATGAACCTTCACCAGTATCTTTCTGAGCTTCTGCCAGATTATACGTATCACCAATGTTTTCGATTTTTATTACATCCTTTTGAACATTTGGGACAGTTGTATTCGGCCAAGCAGAGCTTGCCCACGATTTATCAAATGAAATCACTGCTCCGTTGAGCATATTATTTAATGTTTCGTGATTTGAAAATTGCGTTTCTTGTCTCATCTGTAATGTCCAACCGCCAGCATTTCCCCGATAATCAGAGATTTGAATAAAACTTCCTCTAGCAGGTGTTTCATCATGGAACAATTGTGCATTAGCAGAATAAACCGTACTGTTTTTCCCTTTTTTTATAGAGTTTGCGCTAAAATTCAATGTAGGTACAAAATCAATTCTTAATGCACCTGTTGTTTTAGGACTTTCTCCAGGATCTACAGCTACTTCGGGTCGCTCTGGATCATATATGGCATTATCATCACCTGATCCTTTTTCAAATTGAATGGTCCCTGTTCCTCTTGTTCCATTTGCTTGTTCAGCAAAACTAATTACTGGAAATAAGCAAATGGTAAGAAAAAGGAGTACTAACGATTCTATAAAACGTTTCACTGACCTACATCTCCTTTCTTAGACTTTTTACGTGTCCAAAAAAAGAGAATGATCGCAGCAAGCAACAGGATAATTCCACTTAGGGAGAGACTTTTTTTCACTAATTCTCCTGTAGAAGGATATCTTCCTTTAGGTTTTTCAACCAATTGTGGATTATCTTTTTGTTGGGAGCTACTTGGTGATGTAGTGCTATCTTCATCATAAAAGCTGATAACTCCATTTGTTTGAACTGCTCCGCCATTTTCAGATGCGTAAGCAAGTGCTGGTACAACTAATGAAATAGCCCAAAAAGCAACAGCAGTGAGAACGATAATAAATATTTTTTTCTTTTTCATAGTTATCTGCTCCCTTTTATGCCACTATGGTGTTTCAGCTATTTCCCAAGTGATTTCGCCTTGATATTCACCTAGTTTTATAATGTCAATAGCTTTTACATCAAGTTTTAGTCCCTTATTATCTTTCCAAACATTCGCGTTGACATCAAATAGCCCTGCCGTCGTATGGTGATTGTTAACAATCGGCTGCGGATCATCCAACCCTAAAATAATTTCATTGTCCGTACCGTCGTTATAACGGATAGCATCTGGCAATTTTGTTTTCTCATCGCCAATATTTGTCAGTACTTTAGTGACTTTAGCTGTTAAAGTCCAATTGGTTAAATTAGCTCGATTATCCCAAACCGTTAATGGTTGCTCAAAGTTTGGTGATTCAACACGGACATTTTTATCCTTAAATTTATTCAATCCAAAATCGATTTTATTTGGGATCGAAGCAATTGATAATGTCCCTTTGAACACATATTTAACCTTTGTGCCACCTTCTTTGATTTCGACAGCATCTTCATCAACTGGCGCTTGATCCAACACATATCTTTTAGCAAAGATTGATTCAAGTGTGGTTTGAATGTCTTTGTTTTCTTTCAAATTAACTTTATCTCCAATATTTCCAATGATGGTGACAGAGGTTATATCAGGAATTGGCTGTCCTTTTTCATCAACAAAGTCAATCATGATCTGGTCTTCACTTTTTATCACAGTTACGTTAATTGTTTTTGTAACAGCTGAGTCTCCTAAACCATAAGAAAGTGGAACTGAATATGTTCCAGCTGGAACTGTTGCTCCTGCTGTTTTCGGTGCTGGCAAATTGCTTGTGTCGATTTGAATTTCAGAAATATCCATATCAACTGCTGGAGCTGGTAACAATTGTTTCAACTGTAACTTTCCGCCTGTTTCTTGGTCACGGATCATTGATAAGATACCTTCGGCAGTTGTTGGATAGTCTTTAGCCGCAACATTGAAGTTATAGGCACTTAATGCATATTTTTCATCTTTAGATATTTCAGTATCATCATTTTGAATAAAGACTTGAATTGGCGCTGAAATATCTGCTGGAATGCCTGCTGTACTTGCTTTTACCGTTAAGTGAACTGTAAATACACCCTCAGTGGAAGCAACAGACAAACCACCAAAATCAGTGATTTCAATGTTATCTGTTAGGTCAACTAAACGACCATCTTTAATACTAGACGCAACAGCCTTACTTCTTTGTAGAATTAAATCAGACAATTCTTTTTGGGTCATTGTCTTTATTTCTGAAGATTTTGCCGTTATAGGATTGCCTTCAATAAAATCTGCACTATCATGAATAACTAGTTTAGATTTTATCTTCGTTCTGTTAGGCACTGGCTTTCCAGCAGTATCGGTCGCTCCATCTAAAAGATAAACATAAATATCATGTTCGCCTTGCTCACTCATCAATGATGCAATATCAGCTGCTGAATTTTCTTCTGCAAATTCATACTTGAATGCAGGAGTAGCAGGGTTTGTATCTGCTGGATTTTTAACAAGTTTATCTGGGGTTGGCGCAGTATCTCCTGATTTAGCATGGTACTCTACTGACTCTCCAGTTGGAGGTGTTTTATCAAGAACTATTTGCCCAATCATTGCATCTTTACCTTCTTTAAAAGCGTAAACTGCTATAATACCGCCGGCTTCAAAGTGTTGATTATTTGGTAATGTATAGCTATAAGTTGCTGCAACACCACCTACACCGCCAACTCCCTTCACAGTAAACGGAGAATTTTGGTTATCCCATACTTCTCCAGGTAGTTTTTCAACTGGGCTAGGTATTGTATTTTCAATGGTTATCTGTTTACCATTTGCAGGTGGATAATAGCTGATCCGAACATAGGCATCTGGATTGGTTACTCCTTTGACAGTTGTAGAGCTGATATCTGTAATCAAATCATTGGATACACTATCAAAAGATACATCTACGTCTGGAATATATTCAAATAATATACGCTGTGCTCCTGATATCCCTTTTGTAGGACCAGTATTAAAATAGTTCATAAAATTTGTTCTCACAGCAGAACTTGTAGAACGTGCTTGGATACTGCCATTGTTAATAACGCGGGCACTATAAGGTAGGCGCATTCCAAACATTGGGGACCAATCATAGCTAGGTTCTTCCCCTAAACTCCCTCGATTCCATTGCTTTACTCGCTGAACGTCAACATCAAAATAACCTGCACTTCCACTCATTTCAACAAGAGAAGATGCTGCATTTGGTGTACCAATAAATTTCATATCTACTTGCTCAGCATCACTAAATTGAAATTTTGCATTGGTTCCCATACGAACTAAAGATTTTGAGCCGGTTCCATCACTTTCAACAGAGAAGGTTCCTTTCTTCGCTACTGTAAATGTTGCAGAGTTATCTGCATAAATA
Source organism: Enterococcus sp. 7F3_DIV0205 (assembly GCF_002141365.2). Taxonomy (NCBI): domain Bacteria; kingdom Bacillati; phylum Bacillota; class Bacilli; order Lactobacillales; family Enterococcaceae; genus Enterococcus; species Candidatus Enterococcus palustris. The sequence goes on along the minus strand of NZ_CP147244.1, from coordinate 3,017,973 downwards.
ATAGAGCCAGTTCCTGCTCCGGTATAAGTAGAAGAAACTGATAGTTTCCCTTCCTCTCCTACAGATAACATAGCGCTCGTTCCTAAACGAATAACATTTCTGTTCGCACCGTCATTTTGTGTATTTGCTAATGCGTTTATATCAAGATTTGCTTTTCTTGCAATTTTTAAAAAGCTTCCTGCTGATGCCAAATGTACTGCTGAATAAGGTCTGACCGTTTTAACTAACAGCTTGGATTGTTCTTTCATATCCAGATTTCCAGAGATCAACAATGCTTCTGCTAATTCTCCTGTAGTAGTCCCCGTTGAAGCTGTATTGTCGATTGTTACATTAGCATTCGGACTTACTTCAAAAGTACCTCCTGCCTTGATATCAGTACTACCAACATTACCTGCTACTAGCTTCAACGTTGTTCCAGCCAAAGCAACTGCATTTCCAACTTCTAAATTTTGCTGAGTAGTAAAAGATTGTGTTGCAAAAGCTGCTCCTCCAAAAGGTGAAACATAGGATGCCACTAAACTAGTTGATACGTTCCCAGAAAATTTAACTGGGGTATCATCTGCTCTTAGCAATTGAGAACCCGTATGCTGAATATTATGATAAGTAATCGTTGAAAGGTTCTGGTTAGCAGTAGTAGCAAACCTTGTAGTTACCACTCCATAATAATGACGGGAATACATTGTTAAATTTTGCAACGTTATATCCCAAGCACCGTTACTTGTTCTAAAAGCTCTTCCACGAAAATCAACAATGTGGTTGTTCCCTTCAATGACAATGGTTCGATTTCCAGTTGGGTTCCAGGCAGCAGAACTTGTCACATAGTTTGCGTCACCAGTAGATTCAGTGATTGCAAAATCTGCTACAATATTGAATACAACAATATTTGGATCCTTAAAAGCAGCTTGGAGATCTGCATCATTACGAATATCTTTTATTTGAGAAGCTGGGATTTTTGTTGTATCAACTTCAGCAGATTCTTTATAATCTAATGGGATATCTCCGTTTTCATCTCTTGGATATTCATCAGCTAATAATGAAGCAGATTTTGCATCTAGCTCTACTCCCTTACTACCATCCACTTCTTCAGAAATTCTATTAGATTCATCATTCGCCTTAATCTCACTTGTCTGATACAAATAAACGGCTGATACTAGTCCAGCTAATAGTACTAAGCTGATTTTTATTTTTTTCATTTTTTCCCTCCTCCCTCGATTATTGCTGTAAACCATAGTCTGGTTATACAAGATATATTTCAAATCTCTTTTGCACCTAAAAGGTTTCTATCTATATAAGAACTAAGCAAAAGAGATGAGAAAACAAAGAAAATCGTTCCATTATACTGGAGGAACAAACTTGTAGCCTATGCTTCTAACCGTTTTTATAACATGAAAGTTATAAGGTTCTTTTTCTAACTTTTCTCTTAGATGGAAAATAATATTAGCAAGTCGTGGTCGATATTGTTCAATATCATCTCCCCAAATCCCTTGGGATAATTCTCTATAACTTAATGCTTGTCCAGGTTGCTGATAAAGATGAGTCAGCGCTTTGAATTCTAGCTTTGTCAAGCCAATCTCTTCTCCCTCAGCTGTTAGAATACTTTGATTTTTTTTGTGCAATTTGAATAAATGACATTCTTTTTTTTCCTTTTTACTTTGTTTAATTCTACCGATAGTATTACGCACTATTAAAAATAGTTCTTGTTTCTCTTTTTCAGTAATATTCCCATCCACTCCTAGTTGTAGATAAATTAGGCGATTTACTTCAGAAATTTCTTTTCCATACATCCAAATTAAAAGTTTTGGATAATTTCTTAATTGCGTAATCAAGCCACAACTTTTACTAATACTTTTTTGGTATTCATCAACAATAATAACCCCATCTATAGCCTGTAACATTGAGAAATCGTTACTATCAACTTCTAGAAATTCAATCTCTCCTGTACTGGACAATTCTAAATTTTGAAAATCCACTTCACCAGACAGTAGAATTATTCCTAACTTTATCATTTTGTTCCTCCTAAATATGTACGCTCTACCATTCATGTTTTTATGTTTTCTTTTTTATATAATTCATATACGAAATATTAATATCTCATGTATTATTTATATCATTTTTAACCACAGTTCAAATTTCACTTTTTTCACTAAAAAACAAATTAATTGAAATACAAATATGTAAAAAAAATAAAACCCCATATAATCGTTGTAAAACAAAGGTTTCTACTTCCGTAAATAAATTAAAAAAAATACATATAAAACCTTAAAACATTAATTTTTATCATTTTAAAATAAAAAAAAGGGTGATTTTGACATAAAAATCACCCTTTTCCATTAAAATTATAGAAGTTCATTATTCATTTGCTTAGTAATTTCTAAAAAAATTTCATTGTAAAGTTTGTCCATCGCTTGAGTATCATAAAATGTAGTAATATAAACTATTTTAGGAAAACTTATCTGATCATCGTATTCTTTGTCTGTGACAAATAGATCAATTTTTGTTGAATATACCGAGGCGATCTCTACTTTATCCGAAAACATTTTCTTTATTTTGGCCTTTATAATCTCTCCTGTATACACTCTAGAATTCTGAACATAAACTATCACTTTTTCTCTACTGACTTTGTTCATCTCTTGTTTCGACAAAAAACTATAAACTAAAACAAATAATTTATTATACATCCCACTTTTTTTATCGAACTCATTCAGCGCAATACCGAAGAAGCTCCATAATAAGTCTTGTTCCATATTATTCAGTATCTCAATAACCCTATTGTAAATTTGCTTTTCATAATTGTTCTTATTTTCATAATTATCATTGTCATAATTATATAGAAATCTTCTTGCATCTGAAAAACTAGTGTATGCAAAGAGTAGAAAAGTAGTGATCTCAAAATTTATCATTTTATACCACTGTTCATCTCCATCAAAAAAATGAATAAGCACAGCATCCACTAAATAATTTTTTACATAATCAAAGTATTCGATATCTTTCGTCTCAAACGTAATTTCATCTTCTATCATTAAATCGATTTTAATAATTTGATGACGTGTACAAAATACAAAAATGAATTTTGCTTCCTCTACTATATTTTCATAAAAAGGAAAATAGCTATTTAAATATTGGTAAATATCCAGAAATATTTTTTGTAATTTGCCTTTCCCTTTGATTTTAATAGAAGTAACCTCGGGTACATAGTGCTTTTGCGCATTTCTTGTATTACAGATATGCATAAACAAACGGACTAAACCTTTTTGTGAAGGATCAAAATTTAAAGAGTTTAAAAAGTCAGATTTTAAAGAAGCCTCTAACGTACTATAAGCTTCTTTAGAAAAGAGCCACTTAGAACACGCATTGGAAAAAAATAAAAAATAGAAGTTCCTAATTTTGTATTCTTCTCCTTCAAGAGTATTTTCTCTTGTTAATTCGAGATCAAATGATGATAAAATTTCAGAAAGCCTTTGTCTTACTCTTGAAAATGTTGAAGAACTTATAAAGTACTTATCACATATTTTCACTCTATTAATATACCCTGCTTCAAATAACTCTTTTATGGTAATAAATAATAACGATTTTTTTAGATAGAAAAAGGAAGCATCAATCATTGAAGTATCGATGATTCTCACAGAATGTAGTTTTCCAGCTTCATTATAATTCCATTGTATATTTTCTTTTTTTATGTATGTATTTTCTTTAAAAGAGTATAGGATATGATTAATTGTGCTATTCGAAAGCTTTGTTTCGGAAACAAGTTCCGTTACCAATACCTCTTTTGACGTTCGGATTAAGTAATCAAGTACCATCACTTTATTATTATCTGATTTATTCAAGAACTCCTTCATACTTTACCCTCTCCTTATTTACTTATTTCGTTCTCTTGCTTTCCTTAATCTATTTTTCAAGTAGAATTTTTACAATAGAAGAAATAGTACTACAGATTAAAGTTATTTTCAAACTTTTTATATAAATTTACTATAATTATATATTTTAAATTTATCAAAAGAAAAACTTTTAAGATGTTTACCATAGAGTATCACTGCTTCAAAAAGTAGTATTGGTTTCAATCACAACTAAATTGTTAAGGTAAGACTTATTCCTTTAAACGTTATACACTGATTATAGAAGGATGCTTTTGACTAATTTTTTTAGAGTGAAGACAAATGCTGCAAAAAAAAGAAACAGATTATTTAGAACCAATTTTTGGAACAAGAGCAGAAAGCACTGTATTACCAAAGCACCATCTGGCTCAAAAATCAGTTGAGCCACGTATTACACAGTAATTAGTAGAAGATGAACTGTTGGATGAAGGCAATGCTCGCCAAAACTTAGCCACGTTCTGCCAAACATTTATGGAACCAGAAGCAATCGGTTTGATGACGCGTACCTTAGAAAAAAATGCTATCGACAAGCTGACTTATGGCATGCAATGAAGCGGAAGACTATCTAGAAACCTCAACAATATGCTCTTCTGAAGCCTGCATGCTTGTAGGCTTGGCTATGAAATTTTCATGGCAAAATCGTGTGCAAAAATTAGGCTTAAACATTACAAAGAAAAACCAAATTTAGTGATATCTTCTGGTTATCAAGGATGAATATACAATTGGCATTGTAGGATCACTTATACAGGAAAATATGATGATATAAAAAAGTTAAACAACTTGGTTGAACAATACAATCAAGCAACGAGCTATAAAGTATTTATTCATGTAGATGCTGCATCAGGCGGATTGTTCACACCTTTTGTTGATTCAGAACCTGATTGGGATTTCCGATTAAATAATGTTATTTCTATAAATACGTCTGGTCATAAATATGGCTTAGTTTCCCCTGGGGTTGGATGGGTTATCTGGCGTGGGAAGAAATATCTTCCAGAAGAACTAATTTTTGAAGTTAGTCATTTGGGTGGAACTATGCCAGCAATGGCTATCAATTTTTCACATAGTGCATCTCCTATTATCGGTCAATACTATAATTTTTTGAGCTTTGTTTTTGAAGGATATCAGAAAATCCATCAAAAAACACGCGTCGTTGCTAACTTTTCAGGAAAAAACTAGCGACATTTGGTGATTGTGATGTTATTAATGACGGCAATGAATTGCCCGTTATTCGTTATTCACTCAAGAAAGATAAAAACGTCCACTGGACACTTTACAATCTTTCAGACCCTTTAGTTGTACAGTTCCCACTTATCGTTTGTCAAAACTCTTGTCCAACGAATCGTTGTTTTGGAGGACTTTAGAATGTATTTAGCGATGATTTCGTTAAGGTCTTACAAAGTAGATTGATCGTACTAAACCAAGCACATATTCTTTTTCATGATAACGATGGATTACAATCTTATGACTTCACTCGTTAAGCATGTTTCATGTTTAACACTTAAATAGATACAGATAAAAAAGTTCTCAGCTAAGTTATAAGCTGAGAACTTTTTATTCACACTATTCATACTTTACTTCAACTAAACACAATCCTTCTGGATGCGCAGTGGGTCCAGCTAAATTTCGATCTTTGGCTGCCAGAATTTCTGGAATTATTGTTTCATCCATCCGCCCATTCCCTATTTTAAGCAGTGTACCTACCAAGATTCGAATCATTTTGTATAAAAAGCCGTCACCTCGAAACGTGAAAAGCAGCTCATCTTCTGCCTCATTAACATCCAAAATCACTTCATGGATCGTACGTACCTTATCTTCTATTTCAGTACCAGAAGCACAAAATGAAGTAAAATCATGAGTTCCCACTAAATCAGTTAACGCTCTCTTGATTTTTTTTGTATCTACTTCATAAGGAAAATAACTCGCATAGAATCGACTAAACGGACTTCTCGGTTTCCCAATATCTACCCGAAATTGATAGGTTTTCTCAACAACATGATAACGGGCATGAAAATCATCTGAAACGATCTCCACACTTTTCACCGCGATATCTTCTGGTGTTTGGGTGTCCAACGCATAACGCATCTTCTCTAAATCTCTCGTTTGTGGATAATCAAAATGAATGACCTGTCCTGCAGCATGAACCCCTGCATCTGTTCGACCAGAACCAAAAATCGTAATTGTTTTGCCATTATTCATTTTCCTCAATGTTTTTTCAAACTCTTCCTGAACAGTTCGGCCATTTGGCTGAGTTTGAAATCCATTAAAATTCGTTCCATCATACGCAATTATTGCTTTATAGCGCGGCATTTCTTTTCCACCTTTACTTCTAACTTCTTATTAAAACTAACACTCCAGTTAAAATGGCAAACGCCAACATCACTACTGTGTCTTTCAAGTGCCAATGAAGAATCCGATATTTCGTTCGGCCATCTCCGCCTTGATATCCACGAGCTTCCATTGCAGTCGCTAAATCTTCTGCTCGATTAAAACTGCTAACAAACAACGGTATCAACAAAGGAACGACAGCTTTCATTTTCTGGATCAAATTTCCTTCTCCAAAATCTACTCCACGTGCTCGCTGCGCATTCATGATTTTTTCAGTCTCATCCATCAATGTTGGCACAAAGCGCAACGCAATCGATAACATCAATGAAACTTCATGAACTGGGAAACGAACAACTTTCAAGGGACGCAATAAATATTCGATCGCATCTGATAAATCAAGAGGCGGTGTTGTCAATGTCAATAATGTAGACATAAAAATAATCAATACAAAACGGCAAAATATAAATAAACCATTGATCACACCAAATTCGGTAATCGTAAAAATTCCCCAACTAAAGTAAACTTCCCCACCTTGAGTAAACAGCATCTGTAAAGCCACTGTAAATAAAATCAACCAAATCAGCGGTTTGATACCGCGAATAAAGAAACGAATATTCACTTTAGATAGAAAAATCGCAAATAAAGTAAAAATAGCTAAAATAGCATATGTTTGCCAATTATTCGCTAAAAATATGATCCCAATAAAATAAAAACTAGCGATCAGCTTTGCCCGTGGATCCATCGTATGAATAAAAGAAGTTCCTGGGATATAGCGACCAAAAATCAATTTATTCATCATAGATCTCCACCAGCCTTTTTGAAGCCTTTTAATAAATCATCCGCTAAAGCTTCCGCAGTCAATGGTAATCCTTCAAAAGAAAAACCTTTCGCTCGTAATTTCTCTGCAAAGATCGCAGCAGTTGGTACACCTAATTGTTTTTCTTTCAACCAATCAATATCCTGAAAAACTTCTTGTGGTGTGCCAGCCTTAACAATTTGGCCTTGTTCTAATACGATCACATGATCTGCATAATTAGCCACGTCATCCATTAAATGGGTCACCAAAACAATCGTCATACCGCGTTCTTCATGTAAACGCTGAAACATTTCCATCATGTCTTTACGCCCTTGTGGATCAAGTCCTGCTGTAGGTTCATCCAAAACGAGCACTTCCGGTTCCATCGCCAGAACACCAGCAATCGCCACACGACGCATTTGACCTCCTGATAATTCAAATGGAGAGCGTTCCAAATAACTAGCATCTAGTCCAACTAACTCAAGCATTTCAGCAGCTAATCTCGCAGCATCTTCTCCTGATACGCCAAAGTTCTTCGGACCAAAAGCGATGTCTTTGGCTACCGTTTCTTCAAATAGCTGAGCTTCCGGAAACTGAAATACGATACCAACTTTTTTACGGATCGGCTTTAAATTTTTATTATTTGTCTCAGGAACGATCACTCGATCACCAATCGTTACAGTTCCTTTTGTTGGTTTTACTAACGCATTCAAATGCTGTAACAAAGTGGATTTACCACTACCAGTATGCCCTACGATTGCTGTATAAGAGCCATTTTCTATCGTCAAATTTAAGTCGAATAATGCCCTTTGTTCAAATGGTGTATTCGGTTGGTACGTAAAATCTACTTTTTCAAAACGGATGTCCATAACCAATCCACCATCCTTTCTTCAGTCAAATATTCATTTGGCACCTCGATACCACGCTGCTTCAAAGAAATTTTTAGTTTTTCTGGAAAAGGTAAATCTAAGCCCATCTGGATCAATTCCGTTCCAGCAGAGAAAATTTTCTCTGGAGTGCCTTCATTAACAAGTTCTCCTTGTTTCATTACTAAAATCCGATTCGCATTAGCAGCTTCATCAATATCATGTGTAATAGAAATAACGGTTAAGTTACTTTCCTCTTTAATTTTTTTAATTGTCGAAATAACCTCTTCTCGTCCCTCTGGATCAAGCATGCTTGTAGCTTCATCCAAAATAATGATATCTGGACGTAAAGCAACTACACCTGCAATTGCTACACGCTGTTTTTGTCCGCCTGACAATCGAGCTGGCTCCCGTGTGGCAAAGGCACTCATTCGAACTTTCTCTAACGCATCTTTAACTCTAACAAGCATTTCCTCGCGAGGAATCCCTTGATTCTCTAAACCAAATGCAACATCATCTTCTACTGTTGACCCAACAAACTGGTTATCAGGATTTTGAAACACCATCCCTACCATTTTGCGAATATCCCAAACGTTGTTTTCATTTAGCTCTTTTCCGCCAACTGAAATGCTGCCAGAAGCAGGTAGTAATAACCCATTGATCGTTTTGGCCAACGTTGATTTCCCTGACCCATTGTGTCCAATAATCGCAATCCACTCACCTTGTTGGATGGAAAAAGATACATCTTTCAAAGCGGGAGAAGCATCTTCTGGTTGATAGTTAAAATCAATATTTTTTAATTCAATTATCGGTTGCATCGCGTACTCCCTCAATTATTTAGTCTTACTAACACTAACAAAAAATCAGTGTTTTTTCAATCATATATTCTTTTAAATACAACAATACTCATTATAACAAAAATAACTCCGTTAAGGGAGAAATGAACCTACCAAGAGCGATTTTTTATAAAATAAGCAGTAAACTTTCAAACAACTTTTTCTTAGAAAAAACATAGTACTTTTTTACGTTATTTCTTTGATTCAACAAAAATAGCATAAATATAACTTTTCCAGTTATATCTATGCTACTTTTTCAGTTTCCTAAACTTGTTATTCACTGTTATTTAAACCCTATCCAACCAATAACCTCTAGAACGAACTGTTTTAATCACTTTGGGTTGTTTGATGTCTTGTTCGATTTTACTTCGTAGGTGAAAAATGATATTACTGACTCGATATAGATTAGACTCTTCTCCGTCTTGTTGCCATATCTCTTCCCAGATTTCCTCGTACGTTACGACTTGTCCCGCATTTCGATATAATAAGTCCAATACTTGGTATTCTAATCGGGTTAACCGTATCGCTTTTTGATCCCCAATCTTTACTGTGCTATTTCTTCCGTTAAGCAAGATCTCTCCTGCTGGTGCTTTCACAAAAAGCTCTTCCTCTCGGGGCGTTCCTTTCGTCTTAAAACGGTTTAAATGATTCGTCAATGTCAGTAACCACTCTTCTACCGTCAATTGATCCGTCACTACTCCATCGACTCCCAAACTTCGGTAAACTTTTCGGGTACTTTCGCTTTCTAACGTTGTCCAAACCCATAATAAGGCATTGGTCACTTTTCTTGTATGCAGTATATATTCGCAAATCTTCGCAATCTGTTCCATCGATTGTTCATAAAAAAGAAGTAAATCATACGTATTTTTTTCTAACGGTTCTTGTGTGTCAATGACTCCCACTTGCCACTCGTTTGGCCATTGTACGTCATTCAGGTTCTCTTCTCCAAACGTCACTATTCCTACTCTGTACATCTTATTCTCCTCTCCACCTCTCTTATTACTGACTTGTATTCACCACACCAATAATCTCTTCTTTTTTTATCACACTGTACTCTCGACTATCCGTTGAATACAAGCGGTTATCTCCCATCACAAAATAGGTATCTTTTGGGATGGTTTCAACTCCAGTTACTTCATATAAACTAAAATCTTTCGTGTAGACAAAGCCATTCTCAAACGCTGCTTTTTTTTCCAAAGCGATAAACGGTTCTGCTCGTTCTTCTTCATTTATGAACAGTTGGTCATTTTGATAGGCTATTTTTTCTGTGGGCAACCCAATAACACGTCTTAACTCTGATTTCTGTGCACTTTTGCGTTTAATCAACACGATCGCTTGACGCTGAATGGGGGCTTGTTTTTCAATCAAGACATACTCCCCCAGTTTCAAGGTGGGACTCATTGCGTAGCTGTCGACTTTCGCTAAACTGAAGAAGAAATAGGATTGTGCATATATCAATAAAATAAGGAGGCCCATACCACAGATTACTTCTATAAACAGTCTATTCCGCTTTTTACGACGAACTAGTTTGTTTAGTGCCTGCTTGTTCTTCTTCGTTCGCTGAATGGATTGACTATTTCTAGCTCGTTTGTTCTTCGGTTTACCTGTTTGTTTTTTTGCGCTCATGATCCGATCCTACTCAAGAATTGCTTTTGGCTTTTTTTAGGGCTGCTTCATCGACTTTATACAATTCAAAGACTTTCTTTTGGTACCCACGTATTCGGTTGATATCTTCTTGATACCCTGCGATCACTTCTTCATTCCCATAAAAACCATCCGTCATGCGCATCGCATTCGTGCCAAGATCCAACATCGCCTTATAGTAACGATTCAAGATCAACTGACCTTCTTCTGTGTTCAAATCACTCGCTCGATTCGCACCATAACTCGTAATAGCGCTCGCTAAGTAGCGGATATTTCCATCTAGTTTTTCCTTACTTTCACTTTCTGTTTTCGCCTTTTCCAACTGCTCATCAAAATCATTCAATAAAAAGTAACTTTTTACAACGGACTCTTCATCTTCATGACTTAGGCTCATTGATTGATAATAGGCTACCAATTGACTTCCTCCAAAAAATAGAAACGTGACGACCAAAAAAAGGAGTGTTCGACGCTTGTTTTTCTTCTTTTGACCTTGTAAGTGTTTCCGTTTTCGAGCAAGTTGTCGTTTTCGTTTGGCCCCTTTTCCTCGTTTTTTTGCCAGTTGTTTGGCTTCTTTGGTTAGTTTGACAGAAATCAATACGCACAGAAGGAAAAGCAATCCGCTCAGTATCGTCAACGTTAGAAGGACGAGTATGGTTATTTCCAATACAGTCATTTCTTTACCCTACCTTACTTCGGTCTATTTCTTTCTGTTTTTTCTTTCTGTTTTCTTCTTTTTGGTATTCATGAAACGGATTCCGCCAATAAGACCAATGACGAGCACAAATATTCCTACCGCTACCCCTATGATCAAGGGCCAATTCACGCCTTTTTCCCGCACTAAATCGACATCATCTTGGTTAAATTTATCTGCTTGTTCGTCTGTAATAGTGAAGTCTTCCTGCCATGTCCATTTTTGATCCCCAGCTTTCGCAAGGATATTCGCTGTATAGGTTCCTGGCACCATCTTTTCCCCATTCATCGTAACGGGGAAATGCAAAAAGGTGTTGGGGGCGATATTAATGCTTGATTTCTTGGTTTCGTATAGCACTTCCGCTTTGCCTTTTGGCGTTATTTGGACTTCCATTGATAATTTTCGTAAAAATGCTGCCTGAGTATTGGAGACATCCACAAAAATCGTATTACGATAATTGAATTGGCCTACTTCTACTTTGTTCAAGGCTAGTTCTGGTTTGACTTCTTTGTCTGTTTCTTGCAGCACCATCGCAATGACATAGGCATATTTATTGGCGATATTCGCCCCTTCTTTTGCGGGTTTTTCTTCTTGGTTCTCCCCTTCAATCGTTTTTAATTGAATTCCGCCAACAATAATCCCATCATATGACGTTTCCGGCATTGTAATCGTAATCGGGACCGTTTTCTCTTCTTTAGGCGCTAAGGTGACTGTTTCAGGGGCGTTCACTAAATCCACAAAATCAAATTTTAACGACGCATCTTTTTCAATTTGGCTAGGGCCATATTCAATCACACCACTAGAGTTCGTTCTTGTGCCGTTTAAGCTGATACCGATCGTTAGCTCTTTCTCCCCTAAATTTTTCATCAAGAGGCTGACTTCTTGTTTTTGTCCTGGTGTCATCTTCAAATCAAAGTACCCATTTTCTTCTTTCTGATTCTCTGGATAATTGAGTTCATAATAAAAACCAGTTGCCCCTTGTGCATCTTGTGCGGAGGGTTCTTTGGCATATGTATAGTGATTGGTACTGATGATGCTTATCATTGCCATCATCAAAAATAACATGTATGTTCGTTTTAATTTCATTCGATCTTCTTCCTTTACTTATAAGATAAACAAGGGCTGACAGTTAGAAACTGCCAACCGCTTGTACGCCTCAGTACTAGACTGAGTAGTTCACCTCGTTTCGTATCACGAATTAAGGTGCTGGTGTGTATTCAATTGACCATGTGATATCTGCTTCGTAAGTGCCTAATTCAATGGTTTGAGCTGGTACGTTTAAGGAAACTGAACTAGCAGATTTACCAACACCTGCAGTAGAAGCACCTGGACGTAAGATATTCGCTGCAGTAAAGTCAGCGGATTGTCCGAATTCCGCAGAATACGTGCCTAAACCAACAGCTCCTGTAGACGCTGTGTTATCAAAGACCAATTGTTTGCCGGCACCTGGATTGGTTGTACCATTTCCTAATGTGAAGTTTGTTGGTTCTCCTGCTGGCCAATAGTTAATATTTTCTTGTGTTGAATTTAATAAGCCATTTGTGTAAGCAATCGTTGCTTTATCTAGTGATTTCGTTGTTTTTGTTGTGTGTGTAAATTGTTTTGTCATTTCAGCTTTGATAGAATACGTGTGGTCATCTCCAGCACGTTTGTCTGTCCATTGTACGTAGGGTCCACGTACTTTTCCTGCTGTTTCTGTCCCATCTGGAGCCACTTCCGTTACTGGAATTTCTGCGGCTGTGTATGTTTCTGTTTTTGTCGATACTTTTTGTTGCCCAAAATTCAACACCGCTACACGGTCAATCGTAATTGGACCAAAGACTGGGTTTTTATCTACAGTGTTTGGATCTTCTGGCTTGATCGTCCCTGGTTTCTCTGGATCGATGTCTTCATTGTCCCCATTGTCTTCAATGATTTCAATGATTCCTTTTCCTTTTAATGAGTGCTCATCCGCAAAAGCTGTTGCGCTTCCTGCTAGTGATGCTGAAACGATGGCTGCTAAAGCAACGGTACATAGTGTTCTTGTTTTCATTGTGTTTTCCTCCTAAAGATATATGTGTGTTTTATATATAGTTACTTGCTTGCACAAGTGAACTCCAATTAAGTTGGCAAGGCTGCCAAGATCCAGGTCAATTCTGTTTCATATTGCACTGGTTTGATTTCTGTTCTCTCTGGAACAGATAAGAAAATAGCGGTATTTCCATAAACTGGTTGATTCTCAAATTCTGGGTCTACGATGGCATCACCAGATGGGGTCGTTTTTGGAAATAGAGTATTTTTTTGTTGGTTTTTATTCGTTTCCGATGCGCCAAATTCAATCGTCCATTGACCTTTCCCACTGCCTATTTCGGCAATCGCAATGTTTTGCGTCATGGCCAGTTCTGAAATTTCAATGGTATCTTTCGTCACGATCGGCGGGGTTTCCCACGTATAGATACTATTGGCCCAACCGTGGTCTAAAGACAAGGTCGCTCCTTTTAATTCTTGGGCTTCTTTTTCTTGAATGATCGTATTTCTAAATTGATATTCTTGGCGTACTTGTAAGGTCCACCCTTTTTTATCCGAACGCTCATCTGTAATTTGGATATAACTCCCTCTGGGCGTTGTCCCGTCGTGAAACAATTGGGCATTCGCGTAAAACTGTCGGTTTTTTTCCTCGATTTTATTATGTCCAAAGTGGAATGATGACACAAAATCGATGCGTAATGGACCGTCTGTTGACGGGCTTGGCCCCGGATCAACGGGGATTTCTGGGTTTTCTGGATCGATCGGCTGTTTCGGGATGCCCCCTGTCATTTCGATGTTTCCAGTCCCTGTTACATCACTGCTTTCGGCATAACTAGTAAGGGGTAAGCCTAGCGCTAAGAGAGCCAAGCAGGAAAGAGGAATAATTGTTTTTAAATCACTCATTGATTCCCCTCCTTCGCTGACCGATTTTTCTTCGCTCGTCGAAACAAGATCAAGGCTCCGACAGCTAACAACACGCCCACCCATGTATACGGACTTTGAATGAGCTCACCAGTACTCGGCAAGCGGCCTTTCGGTTTTGTAATGGGCAACTCTTTAGAAGAACTGGTTGCCGTTGACGGTTCACTGGTACTAGCGTGTGTCGGTTCAGTACTCGATTCTTCATAGAAACCAACTACACCATTGGTCGTGACTTGGCCACCCTCGGCCAAGGCCTTTTGGGTATTCGCCGCTCCAATTCCTACAAGAAGTAACAGAGCGAAAAATAGTCGTTTATAGCTTTTTTTCATATCTCTCCTCCTTCTCTTACGGATCCGGCGTCGCTGCGAGTTCCCATAGAATTTCTCCTTGGTAGCTGCCTAATTTTTTAACATCGCCTGGGTCAACTTCTAACTTGAAGCCGTCGCCTGCTTTGGTGCCATTCCATGTGGTACTAATGTTATAGAGTTCTTTCTCTGCCTCATTTGTATGAACCATGATCGGCTGAGCACCCTTGTCTAATATGATTTCTTTCCCTTCATATACATAACGAATCGCATTTTTTAAGACACTGTCTTTATGAGCAGGATCTATATGGGTCATTTCAGCTGTTAATTTCGCCGTTAAGGTCCATTTATCTTTGACGGAACGGCCATCTTTGACCACCAAATCTTGGTCGTATGCCGGGGCGTTCACCCTTGTGGTTTTCCCATCATATTTGTGGGTACTGAAATTAATTCTATTGGGTGCAGAATAAAGCAGAAGTTTTCCATCAAATACATAGGTCACTTCATTGACTCCGTCAATAATTTCAACAGAGGCTTCATTCGCGGGGCGCTCAACGAGTTTAAATTGGTTCGCTTCGACCGCTTTGATCGCATTGTAAAGAGCTGAACCGACAGTCTCTGCCTCTTCTTTCAACTTGACAATCGAACCAATCGTTTCACTTCGGATAATCGGCTCCGCAATTTTTTCACCGGCCTTATTTACAAAGTGGATAGTGAGGTCTTTGATCAAAGGTTTTTTGGGAAATACTGGAATCGCCACTTGAGCCTCTGCTTTTTTGGTCGAATCACTCACTGTATAAGCTGTAACTTTATTGGTAATCGTCGTTCCTTCACCAGAGATGATTTTTGCTTTATATCTTAGGGTTATCTTTTTCCCTGCTTGTACCTCTAGTGGTGTATCACTTACTGTAAATGAAGGAAGTGATGCATGAAAAATAGGTGTAACTTTCTTTTCTACGCCTTTGTCATCTACTAAGACGAAGGACTCTTTATCTAATTCTAATTCTGCTGGATACTCATCTTTCCAACCCACTTCTTGCCAAGGGGCTTCTCCTGTATTTGATGCACTTAATTCGAAAGTAAGACTGTCATCCATTCGATCTTTTCCGTCCGTTGACGTGTTATTTGTGTATGTTTTAGCCGCTTCTGGTTTGGCGGGTTCCTCACTAATAGGGATCTTAACCTCCCCTACAGCATTTTGGTCTACTGGATTACTAGCAAAAAATCGATTGATGATAGTTGTATTCGTGCCACTGATAATTTTTGCTTTATACTTGATTTTTACTTCTTTGTCAGGAGCAATGCTATACAATTTATTTAATTTAAAAGAACTTGTTTCTGGTCTTTGGTCAAATTGGTAATCCGTAGGAGCCAGATTTGTCACAGTACCATCAGTATCAGTTACACTCAGTGAGTCCCTCACTAATTCTAATTCTTTAGGCATCGTATCTGATAGTGTAAGTTGCGACCACTCATGAATCACTCCAGCGCCACTGTTTGTGGCACTTAATGTAAATTCAAGGATATCTCCTACTACATTTTTCTTCGGTGTCAATTCGGTAAGATTGTCAAATGTTTTTATTGCCTTTGGCTTAAGTTCGGCTGGTTCTTCAATTGACAAATCTAAAGAACCAGTTCCAATCTTGTTGGATTCTATGGTGTTGATCTCCCATCTCAATGCAAAGATTGGATGAGTCAACGAGTAGTAGGTGTCTTTTGGCATAGGCGCGTCCCAAGCTTGATAAGCATCTGTAGCACCAGTCAACTTACTAGCCATTTTTGTATTCTCTGGAAGCTTCCACCCCCCCTTGTGTATAGCAAACCAGTTGCCCACTTGGAAAGTAGGGCCCAGATCTCCAATTTTTGTTGCATTAGGTCCTTTCATTTGATTGTATCCAGCATTAGTATAAAAATAAATCCTTGCTGGAATGCCATCGACTATGGTCTTAGTTGGTTCATCGAAATAGATTCCCGCATCGCCGTAAGAATATAATTTAGAACTCATATGATTCCCACCAACATCCATGTGAGAAGCATGAGTCATTGCGTAATTTTTTATTTGACCACTGTTATTATAGTAACTTATATCATAACGAACTCGACCTGTTTCAAAATCCACCACATATCCATGAACTCTTACTGGCATGTACTCCATAGAGGTACCTGAGGAACTTACACCTCGACCATAATAACCATACGCAACGATTTCATTGTCTTTCACGTATTGTTCCATAATATAAATGTCATTTACATTTGAACTTCCGCTTGTTCGTCCAGCTCTTTTAACTTCCCACTTTCCCGTCATTAGATTCTGTTCTACATCGCCGATGTCAAATCTACTTCCCGTCTCTCCCGTATAAGTCCTACTATAGTCAAAATCATATCCAAAAACACGAGTAGACTTTTGAGATGCATCAGTTTGTTTCTTCACTCCTATTATCATAGGCCCTAAAAGTGGGAGTTCGAAAGCCCTACCTAACCGAGCATACATATTACCAATTGTAGAAAATGTGCTTGTTGCGTAGGTATAGTTATTCGAAGATCCTACATGACCAAAAAACAGATAGTAGTCTCTCATACCACGATCGAAAGCCCCTCCTGTTAGTTTAGCAGGCGTATTTACATCTGTTTTAGTAAATGAAGATAAATCAATATTATCGTCTTGATCCAATAGTCGCCATCCTAGAGTTGTATCTGGCGTATCTGGTATAGCAACTGGTAATTTCGCCGCTAAAGCAGCCGTCCCTCCCCAGAGTCCCCCCCAGATAAAGATTAGCGATAGAATTAAGACAACAAGTGTCTGACTTTTTTTACTCACATTTTTCCTCCTTTCACCATTTAATATATATTTCATTTTTTATAGCAGCCTACATTTAAAGGAAACCTTGCCGACCATACAAGAGTTACTTCCTTATATGTTTTAGCTTCTTTTAAACGATGGTTGGTATAAAAATTGAAAACAAAGAATAGTTGTATTCGAAATATTTTTCTATTTTTCTGGTTTATAGTATTATTAAATTAGTCACTTTTCACGAATTTTCTACAAAAATTATTTTATGCCAAAATTTTATATCGTTACATTATCAAATTTATTTTTTCAATTTATACTGAAAAAAAAGTAATAAAAATATATACCTAATTATAAATTCCAGACAGCTAAACAAAGCCATTGAATTATTTCTTTTTTAGAAAGATACTTTTTCATTTCCTGTTTTTCTATAAAACAGGAAACAGCACTGAAAAAGCCTTATATAAAACTATTTACCTTTCTCGTTTGACGACTAATTTGACGGCGGATTGCAAAAAAATAACCTTACTCATCTGAGTAAAGCGAATCATAAGAATATTATCCTAATAAAAAACATTAGTTATTTTAAAAAAACACAAATATAATGTATTTGAGATGAAATTAAAAAAACAGATTAAATAAGTGATAATTTTTTTATTGCAGCTCGTTGTTCTTCTAAAAATGAGTTGGTATAGGTATCTAATGTTAACTTTATAGATGAGTGGCCTAATAATGAACTAATGGCTGCTATATTTACTCCTAATTCTACACAACGTGTGGCAAAGGTATGGCGAAGAGCATGAAATGGCATGTTAAATAAACCCAGCTTTTGTTTAATTTTTTCAAAGCGATAACTAACTGTACGAGGCTCTATTGAGCGATTATCACTAGTCACGACATACTCAGCTGAAGAATGACTTTTCCAATACAATAGTACTTTTTTTATTTTTGTCGTTAAGGGAATAACTCTAGTCGAATTTGCTGTTTTTGGCGCTGTCTCTACAATTTTTGACCGTTGCCCAGTAGTACTATTGGGTAAACAAATTCGTTGCTTTGTCCGTTCAACTCTTAATAAAGAGGACTCAAAATCGATATCCGTCCATTTCAATGCACAGATTTCACCAATGCGCATCCCAGTTTCTAATGCTAATAAAATAGGTAACCCCTTTTCATCCATTAAACTCTCTGCTTCTACAGCTTTCTGTTGAGCACGAGTCAAAGCTTGTATATTTTTTTTTGAATTTTTAGGTAAAGCTGTGTTCTCGCAAGGATTCAAATAAATAAATCCTCGTTCTTTTGCTGCTTCAAAGCAACTTTTGACGATCCTAAATACAATTTTGATCGAACTTGATCCCAATGACTTCGCTAACGATTGAACGAATTGATTGATCGTTAATGAAGTAATCTTTTTTAGCGGATAGCTTTCTAAAAAGGGTAAAATATGTAATTGAAGTTTATTGTTATAGCTAGCATATGTGCTTTCTTTGATTTTTTTCGCCATTATCTCTGTCAGCCAAAGGTGCGCCCAGTGACCAAAAGTTCCTTGAAATTCTTTTGAATGCCCTTCATAAGATACAATTGCCTGTGCTTTTTTCTCAATCATCTGTTCTTTGACGGTTCGATAGGAGCGTGCATAGATATAGCCATAATAAATAGAACCATCTGCTTTTCTAGCCTTTGGATAACGTCCTTCCCACCGTCCATCTTTTCGCTTATAAATATTTTCACCTTTAATCAAAATAATCAAATCCTTTCTATCTGTATTGACGGCGGAACTGACGGCGGAAAAAAACGAACCGCCTCTTGTACACTTCGATACTGATTTTCTAAATAAAGTCACTATAGAATTTCATCTACTGAAAAAATTTAGACCAGATTCCTACTTTTTTCTCTCAAAAAAAACGATATAATTATATAAATTCTCATTTTTTTCCATATTTAACAAAAAAACTGGAAATAATTATGAGATATTTTCCGATTAGCTACTTGATTTTTATCAAATACTCTAATAGAATTAATTGTGTTGTTAAACTAGTTACTTTAAAAATCAAATTAAAAACGTTTCCTGTTTTATAGAAAAACAGGAAACGTTTTTGATTTAAATAAAGTATACAATAAACATGCCAAAGAAAAATTTCAATTTTTACTAGAAATACAGTATTTTTCTTTATACTAATTTCATTTACCGTGGAGTATTTTCACTATACAAATACGCTTAGCTTATTAACATACCTATTTCTTCAATATGACATTTAATTTATAGATGTAATTAATCCATATCTACTTTTTCTAAATATTCAAAAGCATATTGCGCGTATAGTTCTGCGCCAACTTCCATTGCGTCTTCATCCACATTGAAACGACCATGATGATGAGCCCATTGTGTATCTTTTTCTGGATTTCCACAACCGACTAAAGCAAAACAACCTGGTGTATTTTCAGTAAAATAGCTGAAATCTTCTCCTCCAGTAGTTGGCGGTTCTTGAATAAGTGCTGAATCACCAAAGTTTTCTTTGATAATGCCTTGGGCAAACAATGCGTCTTCTTCATCATTGATTACCGGGACTGTCCCATAATCATAATTCAGAGTAGCTATTCCTCCATACATCGCGGCAGTTTGTTCTGCATAACGTTTTAAAGCTTTCTCTACACGATCTCGCGTCTCTATACTAAAACAGCGCACAGTCCCCTCTAATCGAGCATTTTCAGCAATAACATTAAATCGCGTACCAACATCCATTTTACCCACAGTCACTACAACGGGATCTAATGGGTTCGTTTCTCTTGAAACAATCGTTTGTACATTCATAACAAAGGATGAGGCCATAACGGCAGCATCTACACAAGCATCCGGCATAGCACCATGCCCACCGCGTCCTTTAAAATCAATGGAGAAGATATCAGCTGAAGCAAATGATGAACCCACAACACAAGATGCTGTTCCAGAAAGCATTTGTGACCAGATGTGAATTCCAAAAACATCATCTACACCCTCTACTGCGCCTTGTGCAACCATCGCTTTTGCCCCTTGTGCATTTTCTTCTGAGGGTTGAAAAATAAAACGGACAGTACCTTTTATTTGCGCTTGAACCTCTTTTAAAGCTTTGGCTGCTGTTAGTAGCATCGCCGTATGTGCATCATGTCCACACGCATGCATTTTCCCATCTTCCAGCGACTTATATGAAAGTCCATCCGTTAGTTCTTGAACAGGTAAAGCATCCATATCTGCTCGTAGAGCAACAGTCTTTCCAGGCTGAGCGCCAACAAGTTCCGCAATAATACCTGTAGGCTCCGTCTTGCGATAAGCAATCCCAATTTTATCTAACGCTTCAGCAACCTTCTCAGTTGTTCTAAATTCTTCAAATTGCAATTCTGGATGTTGATGTAAGTCTCGTCTAAAATCAATCATCTCTTCTTTATACTTTTGGATCAACGCTTTTATTTCTTTCATTTTATTCCCTCATTCCTATTCTATAAACTCAATAAAATACTTGCAAAAACGCCTGCTAATATCACTGATACAATGGTAACCGTTATGAAACCAGCAACTAGCATCGGCGGCATCATATGGCTGGTCAGTGCTTCTTTTTCTTTTTCATCTTCTGTCAATGACTGAATAACTTCATTGGTAATGATGTAATCCGCTGGAAAGCCGTATAACGCTGTCAGTGAAACAGCAAAGGCCATTTCTTTACTAACACCTAACAAACGCCCGACAATCGCAGAAAAAACATACATCCCAATAACGCCAATAACAATAATACCAATCATAGGTAAAAATAATTCTTCTAACATCTCTGGCGTTGCTTTTTTCAGTCCATCAAAAATAAATAACATTAACCCTAAAATCGCAAAGCCAAAACTATTCGCCTTTTTCAATGGTTGCTTCTCTAGAAAGCCTATTGAAGAAGCTACAACACCAAAGAATAAACATAAAACAAATGGGCTAATTGAAACAAAAGGTGCGCACCATACTGAAACATAATAGGCGGCCAAGGCCACAATTGCCAAACGAAAGATTCTTGAAAAATCAGTATGGTATTTTACAGGAACATTTTTAAATAATCTTGGTATATCTTCATCTACTTCTACTTGTCCATTTTCTTGTTCATGAACGGGTGTCCATTCCCCATTTCGGTACTTTTCAAGCATTCGTTTTCCTTCTTTTTTCAACATAATCGACGTTAACGGATAGCCTGCGAATCCTTGCATTACATAAATTAAAATGGCCAATACTGATAGCGAAGTTAATCCCGCCGTTTGAGCAGCCTCTGACATAATCAATGATGAAACAACACCGCCAACTAGCGGTGGAACTGCGACCAAGACTGTTTTAAAATCAAAAATCAATGATCCCACTGTTAATAATAATACAACGATACCTAAAATTCCTGAAAGTGTAATCACGATTGTTTTCCATTGATTGGCTAGTTCTTTGATCGATAATAAGGTCCCCATATTTGTAATCAATAAATACATCAATAATGTCGCGACTACTGGTGGAATCCCTGCAATTTCAACAATATTCTCTGGAAAAAAAGTCCAATAGCCAATAACAAATAGTACTGCACAAACAAAAACGGATGAAATCCACGCTTTTGTCTTACTTGATACAACATCTCCGATATATAAAATAGCCATCAGTAATGTGAAAGCTGTCATTTGCGCCATGATACTCCCCCTTTAAACTCTTTGTATTTGTCTGAAAATTCCGACTAATAAAAGTATACTAAAGTTCACACCTAGATGCAATAACATAACAAAAATAAAAAAAGTCCTAAGAAAAATTCTTAGGACAAAAAAATACACCTTATACTATGATGAGTGCTCCCCTGTCAAACCAAGTTCGACAGGGAAAGCGTTGAGCTAGACTAGGAGTCGCCTCCAACATCATAACACTCTAAAAGAATCATCTATAAAGTGACGGTATAGTTTGATTATTTAACAAATTCGATAATTACCATTGGTGCTGCATCTCCGCGTCTTGGTTCTGTCTTCAAGATACGAGTGTAACCACCTTGGCGCTCAGCGTAACGAGGTGCAAGATCATTGAATAACTTTTGTAAAGCTGATTCAACAACGATTTTTTCGTCTTCTTCACGTACGCTAGCAACTTCATTACGTACATAAGCAGCTGCTTGACGACGAGCATGAAGATCTCCACGTTTGCCTAAAGTAATCATTTTTTCTGTAGTTGAACGAATTTCTTTCGCACGAGATTCTGTCGTAACGATACGTTCGTTGATAATTAAATCAGTAGTTAAGTCACGCAACATTGCCTTACGTTGGCTTGATGTGCGTCCTAATTTACGATAACCCACGTTGGTTTTCCTCCTTCGTAAAAAGTATTAATCGTCTTTACGTAAGCCTAAACCTAAATCATGTAGTTTTAGTTTAACCTCTTCAAGAGATTTACGACCTAAATTACGTACTTTGATCATTTCTGGTTCAGATTTATTTGTAAGTTCTTGTACAGTGTTAATACCTGCACGTTTTAAACAGTTATATGAACGAACAGACAAGTCTAGTTCTTCGATGGTCATTTCTAGCATTTTTTCTTTTTGTGTTTCTTCTTTTTCAACCATGATTTCAGCGTTTTTCGCTTCATCAGTAAGGTTAACAAAGATGTCTAAATGCTCCGTCATAATCTTAGCAGCTAAGCTAAGGGCTTCTTGAGGAATGATTGAACCATCAGTCCATATTTCCATTGTTAATTTGTCGAAATCATCACGACGACCAACACGAGTGTTTTCTACTTGGTAGTTCACACGGCGAACTGGTGTATAGATGGAATCAACAGGGAGAACACCGATTGGCATATCTTCCTTTTTGTTTTCGTCTGCTTGAACATAGCCACGACCAGGTTTCACTGTTAAGCGAGCATGGAAAGTAGCTCCTTCAGAGACACTACAGATAATTAAATCTTTATTCAAGATCTCAACATCGCTGTCGACGATAATATCGCCAGCAGTTACTGTAGCAGGTCCTGTAATATCGATCTCAAGGGTTTTTTCTTCTTCTGCATAAAGCTTAAGAGCTAAACCTTTAATATTCAAAACTATTTGAGTTACGTCTTCTCTTACACCTTTAATGGTAGAGAATTCATGCAACACACCATCGATCTGAATATTTGTAATAGCCGCACCCGGCAGAGAAGATAATAAAATACGACGTAGAGAATTACCTAAAGTAGTCCCGTAACCTCTTTCCAGTGGTTCAACGACGAACTTGCCATAATCTCTATTCTCATCAATTTTTTCGATTCTTGGTTTTTCAAATTCAATCATTCTTATCTATACCCCTTTCAAAACGAAAAGTGTCTTGTTCAATGACGTTCTTAATTCAAACTCAGAATGAGTGGCACTCATTAAACACGACGGCGTTTTGGAGGGCGGCATCCATTATGAGGAACTGGAGTCACGTCACGAATTGCAGTCACTTCTAAACCTGTTGCTTGCAATGAACGAATCGCTGCTTCACGTCCAGAACCTGGTCCTTTAACTGTTACATCAACAGTTTTAAGTCCGTGTTCTTGTGCTGCTTTAGTTGCAGCTTCTGCGGCCATTTGAGCTGCAAACGGTGTTGATTTTTTGCTTCCTTTAAAACCTAATGATCCTGCTGATGACCATGCTAATGCATTACCATGACTGTCAGTGATCATTACAATTGTATTGTTGAATGTAGAATGGATATGTGCAATCCCAGTTTCTATATTCTTTTTCACACGGCGTTTACGACTAACTTTTTTTGCTGCCATGAAGATCTAACCTCCTTCACTTAGGAATTATTTTTTCTTGCCTGCTACAGTACGAGCTGGGCCTTTACGAGTACGTGCATTATTTTTCGTGTTTTGTCCACGAGTTGGTAATCCACGACGGTGACGGATTCCACGGTATGAACCGATTTCCATCAAACGCTTGATGTTCAAGTTCACTTCACGACGAAGATCACCTTCAACTTTTAACTTATCAATTTCCGCACGGATGGCATCTGTTTGATCATTCGTTAAATCACGAACACGAATATCTTCAGATACGCCAACGTTTGCTAAAACTTTTTTAGCAGTAGTATTACCAATACCAAAAATATAAGTAAGAGAAATTACTACACGTTTATCACGAGGGATGTCTACTCCTGCAATACGAGCCATTATTCGTTACACCTCCTATTATCCTTGACGTTGTTTATGTTTTGGATTTGCTGGGCAAATGACCATAACACGTCCTTTACGGCGAATTACTTTACAATGTTCACACATTGGTTTTACTGATGGTCTTACTTTCATGATAATACCTCCCTGAATTTTACGGAGTACAATTATTTAAAGCGATAAGTGATTCGACCACGAGTTAAATCATATGGAGATAACTCAACAGTTACTTTATCTCCAGGTAAAATTCGAATATAGTGCATACGGATCTTACCGGAAACAGTAGCAAGAACTTGGTGTCCATTTTCTAGTTCAACTTTAAACATTGCATTCGGCAAAGTTTCGACGACTGTACCTTCGACTTCAATCATATCTTCTTTAGCCACGCACAGTACCTCCTTGTACTTGTTTCGCATTTTCACACGATAAAATGGCGGAAACTTCAGCCCCCACCTAGAATTTTCAATTAAACCTCTACAAAAAGGTAGAAGTCGGACTGATATATTCTATCATAAACTATTCTATTTGGCAAGAGAATCTGAATCAAACACAAATGGTAAGCTTGCGGCAAATCAGAAAACTATTTTTTTTCAATGATTTGTTTCACTTCAGAAAAAACAGTATCGATCTCGCGATTCCCATCTATTGTATGCAATACGTTTTTAGCCTTGTAAAAGTCTAAAATTGGCGCACTGCTTTTGATGTTGACTGCCAGACGGTTTTTGACCGTTTCAGGCTTATCATCTTCTCTTTGATAAAATTCATGTCCGCCGCAACGATCACATGTTCCTTCCTCTTTGGGAGGATTGAAGATTTTATGATAAGTTGCACCACATGAGCGGCAGATAAACCGACCAGCTAAGCGTTCAACTAAAATCTCTTCTTCAACATGGATGTCGATGACAGCATCAATTTTTTTATTTAACTCTGTTAACATTTTATCTAATGCTTCTGCTTGATCCAAAGTACGTGGAAAACCATCTAATAAAAATCCTTTATCAGTATCAGGTTCTGCCAAACGTTCTTTGACAATTCCATTCGTTACATCATCAGGAACTAAAGCACCTTTATCGATATAAGATTTCGCTTCTAAGCCAAGAGCAGTTTCGTTTTTCATAGCGGCACGGAACATATCTCCTGTAGAAATATGAGGAATACCATAAGTATCCACGATCTGTTCTGCTTGAGTACCTTTGCCTGCCCCAGGCAGTCCCATTAAAATGAGGTTCATTTCATTTCCTCCTAATTTTAAAGGCTGGCTTTTGAAGCTAGCCTAGCGAGAGAATGGTGCTGAGGATGATCCTCAACACACGACTCTTACTTATTGATAAAGCCAACATATTGACGTTTCAACATTAAACCTTCTAATTGTTTCGCTGTTTCTAAAGCAACACCAATCACAATCAGTAAGCTCGTTCCACCTAGTCCGATAGATTGCGGTAACTTCCAGATCATTTGAGCAATGATTGGTAGCAAGGCAACTAGTCCTAGGAATATAGAACCGACAACACTTAGTCTCATTAACATTCCAGAAATATATTCTTCTGTCCCTTTACCTGGTCGAACGCTTGGAATATAGCTTCCTTGTTTTTGCAAGTTTTCCGCTAATTTCTCAGGGTTAACTTGAACAAACGCATAGAAGAATGTGAAAGCGACGATCAGTACAGTATAAATAATTGCACCTGGAACGGTATTATAACTAAAAATTTGTGTCATTATATCATACCAGCCTTCACCAGCATAGCTTTTAGAAAAGGCTTGTAAAACAGCGTTCGGCGTTGCGATCAATGAACTGGCAAAGATAACTGGGATAACACCGGCAGCATTTACTTTTAACGGTAAATAACTACTAGTCGGCGCACCAGAAACACGTTTAGTATATTGAATCGGAATTTTTCGTTCTGCTTGCTGGAAAAATGTTACTAATGTAACAATAACCAAAATTGCAAGAATTAAAATTGCGATGAAAATGGCAGATTGCCAAATTCTAGAAGACTCAATATTGATAAAGTAATCGTCAACGATTTCTTTGATTCCTTCTGGTAAACGGGAAATAATCCCTGCGAAGATAATCATTGAAACACCGTTACCGATGCCTTTTTCAGTAATTTGTTCTCCTAACCATGTAACAAACATTGTTCCACCAGTTAAAATTACAGAAATCATCACAAAAGTGTTGATGTTCGGATTTTTTACGATCCCAACTGAACTTAAGCTTTGAAATCCAGCAGTAATCCCAATAGATTGAGCAATACCCAAGACAATCGTTAGATATCTTGTTGCTTGATTCAATTTCTTACGTCCAACTTCACCTTGCTTCGACCATTCTACAAATTTTGGTACGATGTCCATTTGTAATAATTGGATGATGATCGATGCTGTAATGTAAGGCGAAACCCCCATCGAGAAGATAGAGAAGTTTTGCATTGCACTACCACTGACCATATTCAACATATTTAAAAATGGTAAATTGCTTAAGTCTTGCAATCCTTTTGCATTTACGCCAGGTACAGTTATATGCGCACCTAAACGAAATACAAAAAGAATGAATACAGTAAACAAAATTTTTGATCTAATGTCTTTGACTTTAAAAGCATCTTTTAATAGTTTAAACATTAGATCACCTCGATTGATCCACCAGCTGCAACAATTGCTTCTTCTGCTGCTTTAGAGAATTTAGCTGCTTTCACAGTTAATTTTTTAGTTGTTAATTCACCATTAGCAAGAACTTTGATTCCAGCTTTTTCGTTTTTCACGATTCCAGCTTCGATCAAGCCTGCAGGTGTTACTTCAGTTCCATCTTCGAAACGATTTAAGACATCTAAGTTGATGACTGCATAATCTTTACGGTTGATGTTCGTGAAGCCGCGTTTTGGTAAACGACGGAATAATGGAGTTTGACCCCCTTCAAATCCAAGTCTTACACCACCACCTGAACGAGCTTTTTGCCCTTTTTGTCCACGGCCGGCAGTTTTACCATTACCAGATGAAGTACCACGTCCAACACGGTTACGTACTTGGCGTGAACCTTCAGCAGGTTTCAATTCATGAAGTTTCATTGGTTTGGCACCTCCTTAACAATGTACTATTGTAAATTAAACTTCTTCAACGTCCACTAAATGTGACACAGTGTTGATCATACCTTTGATTGCTTCGTTCGCAGGTTTCACAACAGAGCTGTTTAGTTTACCTAAACCTAATGCTTTAACTGTATCTTTTTGGTTTTGAGGACGTCCGATAACGCTGCGTTTTAATGTAACTTTTAATTCAGCCATTATTTTGTCCTCCTTATCCTAAGATTTCTTCTACAGATTTACCACGAAGTGCTGCCACTTCTTCGGCACGTTTTAATTGTTTTAACCCTTCAACTGTTGCGCGAACAACGTTGATTGGTGTATTTGAACCTAATGATTTTGATGTAATGTCTGCTACACCAGCTAATTCCAATACGGCACGAACTGGTCCACCAGCGGCTACCCCAGAACCTTCTACTGCAGGTTTCATAAGGATACGGCCACCACCGAATACCCCGATCACTTCGTGAGGGATACTAGAACCAACCATAGGCACTTCAACTAAGTTTTTCTTCGCGTCTTCGATAGCTTTGCGGATTGCTTCTGGCACTTCTTGTGCTTTACCAGTCCCAAAGCCAACGTGACCGTTTTTATCTCCCACAACAACTAATGCTGCAAAGCGTAGACGACGTCCACCTTTAACAACTTTCGTTACGCGGTTGATAGCAACTACGCGGTCTTCTAATTCCAAGTGTTTTGGATCAATATAAACCATGAATGGTGTTCCTCCTTCTCCTAAAATTCTAGTCCATTTTCACGCGCTGCTTCAGCTAAAGCTTGCACGCGGCCATGGTAAAGGTATCCACCACGGTCAAAGACTACTACTTTAACGCCTTTTTCAGCGGCACGTTCAGCGATTAATTTACCAACAGCTGCGGCTGTTTCTGTTTTGTTTCCACCTGAAATTTCTTTATCTAAGGCAGAGGCACTTGCTAGCGTTACACCCGCTACGTCATCAATGATTTGCGCGTAGATGTTTTTGTTAGAACGGAATACGTTCAAGCGTGGGCACTCAGCAGTACCAGAGATTTTGTTACGTACACGACGGTGTCTCTTTTGACGTGTTTTGTTTTTATCTGGTTTTGTAATCACAATTGTCACCTCTTTATATTTGCTAGCTATTAAGCTGCGATAGACAACGGATCGTTATTTTTCAAACAGAGTTGAAAAATAACTCTCAAGTTGCTATTATTTACCAGTTTTACCTTCTTTACGACGTACGAATTCGCCAACATAACGGATTCCTTTGCCTTTATAAGGTTCTGGAGGACGAGTACCACGAATGTTTGCTGCTAATTCACCAACGTGTTCTTTGTTAGCGCCTTTTACAACTACTTGTGTATTCGAAGGTACTTCTACAGTTACACCAGCTGGTGGTGTAATTTCGATTGGATGAGAATACCCAACGTTAAGAACTAATGTAGTTCCTTGCATTTGAGCACGGTACCCAACCCCGATAAGTTCAAGACCTTTTTCAAAGCCTGTACTTACACCAACAACCATGTTGTTGAAGTTCGCACGAGTTGTTCCGTGGATTGTTTTCATGTCTTTGCTATCATTTGGACGAGTGAATGTTACTTCGTTTCCTTCGATATTCATAGTGATATCAGCAGAAAATTCACGTGTTAATTCACCTTTAGGTCCTTTTACAGTAATGTTGTTTCCTTCTTGTTTGACTTCAACGCCTGCAGGAAGTACAACGATTTTATTACCAATACGGCTCACTTAGAGACACCTCCTTGTGTGTTTTTTTAAATTACCATACGTAGGCGATTACTTCGCCGCCGATGTTTTTAGCTCTTGCTTCTTTATCAGTTACAACACCTTCAGAAGTAGAGATAATCGCGATTCCTAGACCATTCAATACTTTAGGTACTTCGTCAGATTTGACATAAGCACGTAAACCTGGTTTAGAGATACGTTTTAAGTTTGTGATAACACGTTCTTCGTTTTTACCATATTTAAGGAAAACACGAATCACGCCTTGTTTGTCATCTTCGATATATTCTACATCGCGTACGAAACCTTCACGTTTCAAGATTTCAGCGATATCACGTTTGATTTTTGACGCAGGCACTTCTAAGCTTTCATGTTTAACCATGTTTGCATTACGAATGCGCGTTAGAAAATCTGCAATTGGATCTGTCATGACCATTGAACTATTTACCTCCTTTATGCGAGTTTACTTGTTTACCAGCTAGCTTTCTTCACGCCGGGAATTTGACCTTTATAGGCAAGTTCGCGGAAGCAAATACGGCAAAGATGAAATTTACGATAAACTGAATGTGGACGTCCGCAACGTTCACAACGAGTATACGCTTGTGTTGAATGTTTTGCAGGGCGTTTGTTTTTAGCAATCATTGATTTTTTAGCCACGTAGTTCGCCTCCTTTTATTATTTTTGGAATGGCATACCTAATTGTGCCAACAATTCACGAGATTCTTCATCTGTGTTTGCTGTTGTTACAATAACGATGTCCATACCGCGTACTTTATCTACTAAATCGTAATCAACTTCTGGGAAGATTAATTGTTCTTTAATACCTAAAGTGTAGTTACCACGTCCGTCAAAGGCTTTTTTGCTTACACCGTGGAAGTCACGTACACGAGGTAGAGAAACTGATACTAATTTATCTAAAAATTCGTACATTCTTTCTCCGCGTAAAGTAACTTTCGCACCGATTGGCATTCCTTCACGTAAACGGAAACCAGCGATTGATTTCTTAGCTTTAGTGATCAATGGTTTTTGACCTGTGATCAATGCTAATTCTTCAACTGCTTTATCTAAGTTTTTTGCGTTTGAAACAGCGTCACCCACACCCATGTTAATAACGATCTTATCAACTTTTGGTGTTTGCATAACTGAACTATAATTAAATTTTTCCACTAATGCTGGAGTAATTTCTTTAATATATTTTTCTTTCAGGCGGTTCATTTAGTAAGCCCCTCCTTCCTATTAATCTATTTATCTAAGACTTCACCGGTTTTTTTAGAAACACGGACTTTTTTACCATCGACTTCTTTGTAACCTACACGACCAGCTACACCTGTTCCGTCAATCACCATTACATTAGAAACATGAATCGGCGCTTCGACTTCTAGGATTCCGCCTTGCGGCGCTGCTTGATTTGGTTTTTGGTGTTTTTTCATAATGTTAACACCTTCAACGATGACTTTGTCTTTTTTAGGAAACGCTGCTAATACAACGCCTTCTTTATTTTTGTCTTTACCAGTGATAATTTTCACTTTATCGCCTTTTTTAACAAACATTACTGTTTCGCACCTCCTTTGATACGTGTCCTGATTATAATACTTCTGGTGCTAGAGAAACGATCTTCATGAAGTTGTTTTCACGTAATTCACGTGCAACAGGACCGAAGATACGAGTTCCACGCGGGCTCTTATCATCACGAATAATTACAGCAGCATTTTCATCAAATTTAATGTATGAACCGTCTGTACGACGAGCTCCTGATTTAGTACGAACGATAACGGCTTTTACGACTTCACCTTTTTTGACAACCCCACCTGGCGTTGCTTGTTTAACCGTAGCAACAATCACGTCACCAATATTAGCAGTTTTACGTCCAGAACCACCTAGTACTTTAATCGTTAAGATTTCACGAGCACCTGAGTTGTCTGCGACTTTTAATCGGCTTTCTTGTTGGATCACGATGTGTATCCCCCTTTCAGATTTTATGTTTCAATCTATATAGGAAAATCTCGTTTTTATTAGATAATAACTGCTTCTTCGACTACCTCTAGTAAACGGAAACGTTTTGTAGCTGATAATGGACGAGTTTCCATGATTCTTACGATGTCTCCAACTTTTGCAGTGTTGTTTTCATCATGAGCTTTGTATTTCTTAGAATATTTCATACGTTTACCATAAATAGGATGGTTTTTCTTTGTTTCTACGACAACAGTGATAGTTTTATCCATCTTATCTGAAACAACACGACCTTGGTAAACTTTGCGTTGATTTCTTTCTTCAGTCATACGCGTTTGGCCTCCTTCCACTATTAGTTAGCTTGTTCACGCAATACTGTTTTGATGCGTGCAATCGATTGACGTACTTCTTGAATACGTGCAGTGTTTTCTAATTGACCTGTTGCTAGTTGGAATCTAAGATTAAATAATTCTTCTTTGAATTGCTTTTCTTTTTCAAGCATTTCGGCAGTGGTTAATTCTCTGATTTCTTTAACCTTCATTCGATTCACCACCCATTTCCTCACGTTTTACAATTTTGGTTTTCACCGGTAATTTGTGGGATGCAAGACGAAGTGCTTCACGAGCTACTTCTTCAGGTACGCCTGCGATTTCAAACATGATCTTGCCACGTTTAACTGGTGATACCCAGCCTTCAGGTGCCCCTTTACCTTTACCCATACGAACACCGATAGCTTTACTTGTGTATGATTTGTGAGGGAAAATTTTAATCCATACTTTCCCGCCACGTTTCATATAACGAGTCATAGCAATACGGGCAGCTTCGATTTGACGGTTAGTAATCCAGTGAGATTCAGTTGCTTGTAAACCCCATTCACCAAATGCTACTTCTTTTCCGCCTTTGGCTTCACCACGCATTTTACCTCTAAATTCACGACGGTGTTTCACACGTTTAGGTACTAACATGATTATTTCCCTCCTTTCTCAGTGTTTTTTTTCGTTGGAAGAATTTCTCCACGGTAAATCCACACTTTAACTCCTAATTTTCCGTAAGTTGTGTCTGCTTCTTCCCATGCGTAATCAATATCAGCACGCAAAGTGTGAAGTGGAACTGTACCTTCAGAGTAACCTTCTGAACGAGCGATATCAGCACCGTTTAAACGACCTGATACTTGTGTTTTGATTCCTTTAGCGCCTGAACGCATAGTGCGTTGGATCGCTTGTTTTTGAGCACGACGGAAAGCAACACGGTTTTCTAATTGACGTGCAATTCCTTCGCCTACTAATTTTGCATCTAAATCTGGTTTTTTGATTTCAATGATGTTGATATGAACTCTTTTACCAGTTAGTGAATTCAATGATTTTCTTAGGTTTTCGACTTCAGATCCGCCTTTACCAATAACCATACCTGGTTTAGCTGTGTGGATTGAAATGTTCACACGATTTGCAGCGCGCTCGATCTCAATTGTAGACACAGCGGCATCAGCAAGTTTTGTCGCGATAAATTTACGGATTCTTAAATCTTCGTGTAAGAACTCAGCATACTCTTTTTCAGCATACCATTTTGCATCCCAGTCGCGGATGATGCCTACACGCATTCCAATTGGATGTACTTTTTGACCCACTGATTGTCCCTCCTCTTAATCTTTTAAGGTTCGGTAGTCACTATCTTTTAATACTTAGGTATCAAAGATAATGATCCTCCTCTTATTAAGTGACGTCTGTTTAAAACAGAATTATTTTTCTGATACTACTACTGTAAGATGACTTGTACGTTTATTGATTGGTGATGCTGAACCTTTTGCACGTGGACGGAAGCGTTTCATTGTTGGTCCTTCGTTAACAAATGCTTCAGATACTACTAAGTTTTCAACGTCTAAGTCAAAGTTATTTTCTGCGTTAGCAACTGCTGACATTAAAACTTTTTCAATGATTCCAGCAGATTTGTTTGGCATGAATTTCAAGATAGAAATTGCATCCGCAACGCTTTTACCTCTGATAAGATCGATTACTAAACGGGCTTTACGAGGTGAAGTGCGAACTGTTTTAGCAGTTGCCTTAGCTGATGTAATTTGTTCTGACATTTGCATTTCCTCCCCTCAAAATTAACGTCTAGTTTTCTTATCGTCGGCACCGTGGCCACGATAAGTTCTAGTTGGTGCAAATTCACCTAATTTATGTCCTACCATGTCTTCTTGGATGTATACAGGAACGTGTTTACGTCCATCATATACGGCAATTGTAAATCCAACGAATGTTGGAAAAATTGTAGAACGGCGAGACCAAGTTTTAATTACTTTCTTCTTTTCGGCACCTTGTTGAGCTTCTACTTTTTTCATTAAATGCTCATCAGCGAAAGGTCCTTTTTTCAAACTACGACCCATGGTGAACCTCCTCTCAAAATGTACGACACATGGTCAAAAAAATTATTTAGTACGACGACGAACAATAAGTTTGTCTGATTTAGCTTTTTTATTACGAGTTTTCAAGCCGATAGCTGGTTGACCCCAAGGTGATACCGGAGCTTTACGTCCAATCGGTTGTTTACCTTCACCACCACCGTGTGGGTGATCGTTCGGGTTCATTACGCTACCACGAACTGTTGGGCGTTTACGCATCCAACGAGAGCGGCCTGCTTTACCAATGTTGATTAATTCGTGTTGTTCGTTACCAACAGAACCGATTGTTGCACGGCAAGTTGCTAAGATCATACGAACTTCACCAGAGTTCAAACGGATCAATACGTATTTGCCTTCTTTACCAAGTACTTGAGCACTTGTTCCAGCAGAACGGATCAATTGACCGCCTTTACCAGGTTTCATTTCAATGTTGTGGACAACAGTACCTACTGGAATATTTTCCAATGGTAATGCGTTCCCTATTTTAATATCTGCATCAGTACCGGAAACAAGGCGCATGCCTACTTCCAATCCTTTTGGTGCTAGAATGTATGCTTTGATTCCATCTTCGTAATGTACTAACGCGATGTTAGCAGAACGGTTTGGATCATACTCGATAGTTTTGACAACCGCTACAACGTTATCTTTATTACGTTTGAAGTCGATCATACGGTATTGACGTTTGTGACCGCCACCTTGATGACGAACTGTAATACGACCGTTGTTGTTACGACCGGCATGGTTTTTTAATGGCGCCAACAACGATTTCTCAGGTGTTGATGTCGTGATTTCAGCAAAATCAGATGCTGTCATATTACGACGGCCATTTGTGGTAGGTTTATACTTTTTAATCGCCACGTCTTTTTCCCTCCCATTTAATAGTTAACATGGACTGCTTATTCAGCAGCATCGAAAATTTGAATTTCTTTTGAATCATCTGTTAATGTCACAACAGCTTTGCGACGTTTTTTTGTGTAACCAGCGTGTTTGCCCATACGTTTAAATTTAGGGCGCACGTTAATGATGTTTACGTTTTTAACTTTAACATCAAATGCTGCTACAACAGCTTGTTTTACTAAAGTTTTGTTTGCGCGAGTGTCTACTTCGAAAGTGTATTTCTTTTCGTCCATAGCAAGCATGGATTTTTCAGTGATCACTGGGCGTTTGATTACGTCTAGTAAGTTCATTATGCAAGCACCTCCTCAATTTGAGTAAGAGCAGTTTGTGTTGCCAATACTTTAGTATTAGAAACGATATCTAAAACACTTACGTTATCAGAAGTTACTACAGAAACGTTTGGTAGATTGCGAGCAGATAATGCTGCGAAATCATTGCCTGTTTCTAAAACAACTAATACTTTCGTATCAATAGATAAGTTTGTAAGAACTTGTTTGAATTCTTTTGTTTTTGGTGCATCAAAGCCTAAAGCTTCAACTGCTACCAAGTTGTTTTCAGCAACTTTATCTGACAATACAGATTTCATTGCTAAACGACGAACTTTTTTAGGAAGTTTGTAGCTGTAAGAACGCGGTGTTGGTCCGAAGACTACGCCACCTCCACGCCATTGTGGTGAACGGATTGATCCTTGACGAGCACGACCAGTTCCTTTTTGACGCCATGGTTTACGGCCGCCGCCACGAACTTCTCCGCGGTGTTTAACTGAGTGTGTGCCTTGTCTTAATGAAGCGCGTTGCATGATGATTGCATCGTAGACAACTGTTTCATTAGGTTCGATTCCGAAAATCTCTTCGTTTAAAGTGATTTCACCATTTTGAGTTCCATCTTGTTTGAATAATGCTACATTCGGCATTCCTTAGTTCCTCCTTTCCCTACGCTTATTTAGCTTTCACAGCTGATTTGATTGTGATTAATGATTTTTTCGCTCCAGGAATGTTACCTTTGATCATGATTACATTTCTTTCAGCGTCCACTTTAACAATTTCAAGGTTTTGAATTGTTACGCGGTTACCACCCATACGGCCGGCAAGTTTTTTATTTTTAAATACACGGTTAGGTGCTACTGGACCCATTGACCCAGGACGACGGTGGTAACGAGAACCGTGAGACATTGGTCCGCGGCTTTGTCCGTGACGTTTGATAACGCCTTGGAATCCTTTACCTTTCGAAGTTCCTGTAACATCAATAATGTCTCCTGCTTGGAAAACATCTACCTTAATTTCTTTACCTACTTCATATTCTCCTAGCTCAACATTTTTGAATTCCTTAATGAAGCGCTTAGGAGCCGTGTTTGCTTTTGCAACATGACCTTTCGCAGGTTTGTTCGATAAAACTTCACGTTTGTCTTGGTAACCGATTTGGATAGCTTCGTATCCGTCAGTCTCAACAGTTTTTACTTGTAAAACTACGTTTGGCGTAGCTTCAACTACTGTTACTGGAATTAATTCACCAGACTCAGTAAAGATTTGTGTCATTCCCACTTTTTTTCCTAAGATTCCTTTGGTCATGAGTACACCTCCATCATCTTGATTTTATAGTTTGATTTCAATATTTACACCAGATGGTAAGTCAAGCTTCATTAAAGCATCAACTGTTTTTGGTGTTGGGTTCACAATGTCGATTAGACGTTTGTGCGTACGCATTTCGAATTGTTCGCGTGAATCTTTGTATTTATGAGTCGCACGAATAACTGTGTAAAGCGAGCGTTCTGTTGGTAATGGAATTGGTCCTGACACGTCAGCTCCAGTTCTTTTTGCTGTTTCCACAATTTTATCCGCTGATTGATCTAAAATACGGTGTTCATACGCTTTTAAACGGATACGAATTTTTTGTTTTGCCATCTTGTTCCCTCCTTCGCCTATTTTGAAAGTA
This sequence comes from Enterococcus sp. 7F3_DIV0205, assembly GCF_002141365.2. Taxonomy (NCBI): domain Bacteria; kingdom Bacillati; phylum Bacillota; class Bacilli; order Lactobacillales; family Enterococcaceae; genus Enterococcus; species Candidatus Enterococcus palustris. The sequence continues at coordinate 2,981,799 of NZ_CP147244.1, read as the reverse complement.
GACATAGCTCCACGAAAATTTTTCCGTCACGCTCGTTCGTGGCAAAGCGTCCGGGCGTGTCGCAACCTCTCGTTTCTTAGCCGGTAGATCAAAAGCTTGATTTACCAATGCTTTTTACACTTCTGTAAATAGCACCTTTGTAATTATATTATAGAAACATAGTAATAGCAAGGTTTTTTTCAGAAAAAAGTCATTTTTTTATTGCAAGCATTTTCTCAACTTTTATTTCTTGATGCACAACTTATTTAATTAGCAATTTTAAAAACTTTATAATAGAAGAAAAAGCTATTTTTTACGAGACAAAAAAATAAGGCAAAACATTTTTTGTTTCGCCTTATCTTTCAACATAGCACTGACTTCTTTTATAGTTTAGCAATAATTCGTTCAACATTCATATACTGAAAATCTTCTGGTTGTATAAATATGATGTTAGATGTACATTTTTCCTGTTCAACAATTCTTTTTATTTTGTCTTCATGCCTTGCAACTTGAGGCGTCAAAAGTAATACATCATAATTCTTAAAGGTCAGCTTTTCTTGAACGCGACTTACAGGTGCATAATCGATCGTATACTCTAACTCTTTTTCCCTAAGAGCCTCAAGCATTTTTGAGACCAATAAAGACGCACTGATTCCAGCCTCACAGATAATTAAAATATTCTTTTCCATTCTATCCCTCCCTTAATTGATGCATGCTTTCCCAACTATACGTTTACTTATTTTATTGCAGACTCGCTAAACCTATTGGAGAAAACGCAATATACGTCAAAATAACAATTGCAACCAAAACAACGGAAACAATTTTTGTATAACGCCACGGTTTAATGTCGACTTTTGTATCAAACGACTCCAACACAAAATTGCCATCTGGTTTCCATTTCGAAATTGCTAGCATAATCAAAACATCTAAGAAAAATAGCAGACTTAGTACATATAAGAAATGGATATCTTTCAAAAAGACTTTTGATAACGCATACAAAACAATATGAATCGCAATCGTTGATTTCGCTGCAACAGCTGTGGCTTTTTTAGAATAAAAGGCAAATAGAATAATCACCAATAATGGCATATTGTATAACCCATTGAATTCTTGGACAAATTGATACAGCCCTGCTGGTGCAAAAGATATGAATGGTGCTACGATCACAGATATTACACCCACTACTATAGTAACAATTTTCCCAGCTCGCGCAATTTGTTTATCATCTGCTTGCTTATTGAGCACAGGTTTGTAGAAATCTAACGAAAATAGAGTTGCGGTTGCATTTAAGGCTCCAGCAAAAGAGGATAGGATCGCCCCGAAAATCACAGCTGCAAACACACCGAACAACGCTTGTGGTAACACTTCTGTCACTAGATGAGGATAAGCATTATCAGGATTGCTCATTAAGGCATCTCCAAAAATATTACGCGCTACTATACCTGGAAACACCAAGAATAACGCTCCAAATACTTTAAATAGCCCTACCATAAATGTTCCTTTTTGCGCTTCGGCTAAATTTTTCCCTGACAACGCTTTTTGTACGATCATTTGATTGGTACACCAGAAATACAAATTATTAAACAGCATTCCTGTAATCAACGTCGGCCATGGTACGATTGCTGAATCGATCGCTCCAACAGAGTTTAACAGCCACGGCGTATGATCGACGATATAATCAATTCCGCCAATAAAATTGCCCTCACCTAATTTCATCACACCTAAGATGGGGATCAACAGACCGCAAATCAACAATCCAACACCATATACTGTATCACTATTGGCGCTCAACGATAATCCACCGATCAATAAATATAGAATACCGATTACACCTATTATCAAGGCTACCAAAATAATTGCTACAATTGGACGGACACCTAATAGTTCATCTATATGAAAAATCTTATTAAAAACGAGTGAACCTGAATATAAAACAACAGGTAAAAAGGAAATCATGTACGTTACGATAAATAAAATCGAAATAATCCGTTTCGTCACTGTATCATAGCGAATTTCAATAAAATCTGAAACAGTATTAATACCATATTTAAAATATTTCGGTAAAAAGACGACCGCTAAAGCAACAATTGCAATCGCAGCAGTCACTTCCCACGCCATCACTTCCATACCCGCGTGATAGCTTTGACCATTTTGACCGACGATTTGTTCTGTTGATAAGTTTGTCATGATAATTGAACCTGCAATCGGCAAAGCAGTCAGGCTTCTCCCTCCCATAAAGAAGCCTTCCGAGCCAGAAGTATCTACACCTTTAGCACGACTGTATGCAAAAATCCAGACACAAGCCACGATTACGACAAAACTAATAAGAGAAAATAAATTCATAGGATTCCGCTCCTTTTTTGGATTTTAAATACTCGTGATTTTACGAATATAATTTCTCGCTTTCACGGCATATTCAAAAGGATTCGCTTTTGCTGGATCTTGTTCTGCTTCAACAACGATCCATCCTTTGTAATCGCTACTCTTGATAGCTTCCCAAATTGGCGCAAAATCGATCATTCCATCACCTGGAACAGTAAATACACCTGCTTTAACTGCATTTAAAAAACTTTGCTCCTCTTCTCTTACTTGTTTTGCTATTTTCTCTCGAATATCTTTAAAATGGATGTGTTTGATACGATCCTGATATTTTTGATAAATCTCAATCGGATCTTCTCCAGAAAAAACTAAGTGTCCTGTATCAAAAAGTAACGAAACTTTCTTAGGATCGGTCAGTTCCATCAATTTAGCGATTTCTTCCGTCGTTTGTACACCTGTCCCCATATGATGATGGTAAACAATTGCCATTCCTTTAGCTTGTGCCAAATCGCCTAAGCGCTCCAAACCAGTAGCCAACGCTTGCCACTCCGCTTCTGAAAATACAGGCTTTTCTTTAAAAATCCCTAGTTCCATTTGCCCTTGAATACTATGTCCTTGTTCTGAAACGACGATTACTTTAGCTCCCATAGCATGCAGAAAATTCATATGTTCAATAAAAGCTTGTTCTGTTTCACCATACGGCTTCGTTGTTAAAAAGGCGCTGAACCACGCACTCGCTACAGACAATCCACGAATATCAAGATATGGTTTCAGTACAGCGGGATCTTTTGGGTACTTATTCCCAATTTCAGTCCCCACGAACCCTGACAAGGCCATTTCACTGATGCATTGTTCAAACGTGTTTTCTTTACCTAACTCTGGCATATCATCATTTGTCCAGGCAATTGGGGCAATCCCCAAACGGATTTTCGACTCATTCATTTTATTTTTTCTCCCCTTTCTAAGGAATATTGCTTACAAATTCTCAATTTCAATCAATTCATTTGTTTCAAACGATTGTTTACATGCTAATGCCACTTTTGTTGACTGTAGCCCATCATTGGCTGAAACTTGCGGTTGGCGCTTTTCTCTAATACAGGCAATAAACTCTTTTGCTTCATTAACAAAAGCTTCGCGAAATCTTTCTGGAAAATCTTGTGAGCAAGCTCGTACAACGCCATGTTCATCCATTATCGTAACTAGATTTTTCTCTGGTGCTGCAGCCACCCTAAGCATCCCTTTTGTTCCGATCAGCTCTGTTTCTACATGATACCCGTGATGACAATTTCGACCAGCGACCAAGATCGCCATCGCTTGATTTTCCATCTGCATCATAGCAGCTCCTGTTTCCAATTCTCCTACTTCATCTAATTCAGGATAAGCCGCATTTTTTCCAATCGCCCAAACTTTACTAACTTCTTTCTTTGTAAACCAACGGACTAAATCAATATCATGAATCGACATATCCATGAAAATCCCTCCGCTATCGCTAGCCCCTGCGAATTTCACAAAGCTTTCCATACCTGAACTAGGATCAATACTATAACAGCGTATCAAAGTCAGTTCCCCTAGTTCCCCAGCCTCTACTAGCTGTTTGGCATAACGATACGAATCGTCATAACGACGCATGAATCCCAACATGAAGACTTGATCTGGACGACTTTGAATCACTCGTTCAGTTTCTTTTATTTCAGCCAGATCCAAGCCGATTGGTTTCTCACAAAAAACGTGTTTCCCCTGTTTCATCGCTAATTGAATCTGTTCGCAATGAAAACCTGAAGGTGAAACAATAAAAATAGCATCGATCGTTGGGCTTTTTACCATCGTTTCATAATCTTTGTATGTTTCTTGTACGCCTAATTCTGTTACCGCATAATCTAATTCCTCTTGAACAAAACTACAAGCAGCAACTAATTGGCAGCCTTGAACATTTTCAGCTAAATTTTGGGCGTGAACTTTCCCTAAACGACCTAAACCGACAATTCCAACTTTGATTTTCCCCATTCGGACATCCTCCTAAATTTAAAAGCTGAAAGAGCTTGTTCAGCCTTGACTGGAAAATAGGAAAAAACGACTGTGGCGCTTTTTGACACATTCTTTTTTTATCTTTTTCCTGAAAGGCTAGCTCTTGAAGCTCATCGTTATTTACACAAATAGACTTGTCTTATTTATATAATGCTGGGCAATCTGGCAATTGAATAGACGTTTTCTCACCTGTATCTCTTGCCTTACCACAAGCATCCATCGTAACGGCTGCCGCGTAGCCATCCCAAGCCGTTGGTCCTGTTAGATTGCCGGTTTGAATCGAACGGATCCACAATTCAAACTCATAGTCATATGCTTCGACAAAACGAGTTTGCCAATCTGGTGCAACTTTCGTGTAATTTTTGCCTTTTGCCTTCACATGAGTATACGCCGGATCTTCTAGTCCAATCTCCCCAGTCTCACAAACAACTTCACATTTGATATTATAGCCAAACTGACAATTAACGAAAATCTCCAAATCAATGTGAATACCAGAAGCTGTTTCTAAAATCAACATTTGCGGATCATGCAATTTTTCATGCGTAAAACTCGTTTGTTTCGGCAAAATCATCTGAGCCGAAACATAATCTTCTTGAAGCAGCCAACGCAACGCATCGATTTCATGAATCCCTGTATTGATAATCGCCATTGGTGTTAGATAGTTTTCATCTGCCGTTGGATTTCTATGAGCACAATGAAGCATCAAAGGTTCTCCGAATTTTTTAGTTTCGATCGCTTCTTTCAACTCAATATAACCACGGTCATACCTTCTCATAAAACCAACTTGGACTAATTTCTTTCCAGCTTTAATTTCGGCATCAACAATCCGTTTACAACCTGCACTATCTGTAGCTAAAGGTTTTTCGCAAAAAACATATTTTCCATGTTTAATTGCTTCTAATACATATTTTTCATGGGTTGGATCCCAAGATGTTACCACAACAATATCCACCTTCGATGACGCAATCAATTCTTCTCCTGTCTCAAAAAAGACAGCCTCAATCTGATCTGCTAAACTTTGCGCTTGCTCTACATTAATATCTGACACCGCAGTAACATAAGCACCTTGTACTTTTTCATTGATTCTTCTAATATGTTCGATCCCAATTGCACCTGTTCCAATGACGCCGACTTTTAAATCCATTGTTTTGCCTCCATTTTCTTTTTTTACAAACCTGTCAGACAACTTCTCCAACTCAATTGAACGTATGCGCTTTCAAAAAAACTTTAGTTATATGTCCGCTTCTTTATAAAGCGGACATATAACGTTAATACTCTTTGGCTTTTTTCAACATTTCTTGACTATGCTTATACGCCGCCTGAACAGTTGGACTATTCGAAACTTCAGCAACGCCCACATGCCACCAACTATCATAGCCATCTGACATCGTTTTCGGTAAAACCTTCATTTCGATCAACGTAGATTTTTCTTGTTTCTTAGCATCTTCTAACGCTGCAATAAGTTCTTCTTCCGTGTTAGCCCGATAACTTTTAGCGCCATAGCCTTCCGCGATTTTTGCATAATCTATATTCATGATTTGATTATTATAATCTCTAAATTCGCACTTATAGCTATCACTGCCATTCCCCATTTGTAAATTATTGATACAGCCAAATCCAGAATTATCAAACAGTAGAATATTGATTTTTTGTCCATATTGCAGTGCTGTGACCAGCTCTGAGTGAAGCATCAGGAAACTACCATCGCCTACCATGGCATACACTTCTTGTGCTGGATTTGCCAACTTCACACCTAAGGCACCGCTAACTTCATAGCCCATACAAGAATAACCATATTCTAGATGATACGTATTCGGTACAACAGGATTCCATAAACGCTGCATGTCACCAGGTAACGAACCAGCCGACGCAATAACAATACTGTCTTTAGCTACCGTATGATTGATCGTAAGAAATGCACTCGTCTGAGTCAGTTCAGTCTGCAACGCATCCGCATATTCATTTAGAATTTCTTGCGCAAATTGGTCTTTGATTTCTGGCGAAAAATGCTCCCTTGAAAAAGAAATCTCACCTAGACGCCTTCTTTCAACAGCCCACTCTTCTTTCAGCTTTTGAATACTTCCACCAAATGATGTTTGATATTCCGTTAACATCGGTATCAGTCGTTCCAATGTCTCTCTTGCATCACCGACGAGCTGAAAAGCATCAAACTTGTAGGCCTGCATTCGATTGACATTGATATTTAGAAATTTCGTTTCTTCATAATTAAAAGCCGTTTTTGAAGAAGTCGTAAAATCTGTATACCGTGTTCCAATCCCAATAATCAAATCAGCTTGTCGAACCGCTTTGTTGGCCGCTAACGTTCCTAAAATACCAGTACCACCTAAGTTATTCTTAAAATCCGACTCTACAGTGGACTTGCCCGCAGGTGTTTCTACTAGCGGAATCTCACATTGTGAAGATAAACGAATCAAAGCCTCACGTGCTTCGGAATACTTCGCACCGCCTCCAACGATAATCACTGGTTTCTTACTTGTTGCGATTCTCTGTGCAGCCCCTTTTAATTCACGCTCCGTCGGGACTTGCCGATCAATGTAGTGGATTCTTTTTTTAAAGAACTCTTCATCGTAATCATACGCTTCGGCTTCTGTATCTTGGGCAATACAAATCGTTGCTGGCCCGCAGTTCGCCGGATTCGTCATCACTTCAAAAGCCCTTAGCAAACTACTCATTAGCTGTTCTGGTCGTTGAACACGATCCCAATATCTTGAAACTGCTTTAAACGCATCATTTGTTGTGATTGCCGCACTCGTTTCGTGTTCTAATTGCTGTAAAACAGGATCAGGTTGCCGTGTTGCAAAGGTATCTGCTGGTAAAATCAACACTGGAATGTTGTTGGCAAATGCCGTCGCTGCCGCCGTGATCATATTAGCTGATCCAGGACCAGCCGAGGCCGTAACAGCAAAAATTTTCTGTCTCAACTTCTGCCGACTATACGCCACGGCTGCATGCGTCATCCCTTGTTCATTTTTACCTTGAATCACTTTCAAATGCCCCGGATCTTCTTCAAGCGCCTGACCAATCCCCAAAACATTTCCATGACCAAAGACATTGAAAATCCCTTCAACAAAAGGAATTTCTTCCCCATCAACCTGAATATATTGCTGATTCAAAAATTTGATAAGTGCTTGTGCTGTGGTTAATCGAATTTTTTTAGCCATTACTTCCCCGCCTTACTTTTATCAAGATTGCTCTGCAATTAATTGCTCGATTTCTTTGGCTGTCGGCATCGCTTCTGATGAACTATGTTTACTAACAACGATAGCCGCCGATGCACTTCCATACTTCAACGCGGTTTCTATATCTTTTCCCGTATTCAGTGCGTATAGAAATGCCGCTGCATAAGAGTCTCCCGCACCAAACGTTTTCAACACTTCAGTCTTATAAGAACCTGCTTGATACGTTCCCCCATTTTTCGTATAGGCATAGGACCCTTTTACACCATGCTTGATTACGATCAACTCTGGTCGATGTTGAAATAGATATTCAATAGTAGCTTGGTTTGTTCCACCTTTTTCCCCTTCCATTTCATCGTATTCATCTCTCGTACCGATCACAATATCAGCATTTTCAGCGACAATTGAATAATAAACTGAAACTTCTTCCGATGATTGCCATGTGTATGGACGATAATCTAGTTCAAAGGCTACTTTTACTTGATTTTTTCTAGCATACGCAATCGCTTTTAATACAGCTTCTCTAGAAGGGCTTTGCGCAAGAGCCGTTCCAGAAACTAACAAAAGATCTGTTTGTTTGATATACTCCTCATCAATTTCTTCAGGCGCTAAGTACAAATCCGCCACTTGATCCCGATACATCAAAATACTACATTCTTCTGGACTTTTAATTTCTGTAAATGCAAGTCCTACTTTATGGCCTTTTTGATCAATAAACATCTGGCTCGTATCGATTCCAGCTTCACGCATAAATCCTTCAATAAAACGTCCATGCTGGTCATCGGAAATTTTCCCGATAAAACCAACTTTTCCCCCTAACTTCGCACTACCAATCGCAATATTTGCGGGGGAACCGCCCACATATTTTTTAAAGGTCATCGTTTCTTCCATCGGCCGATTATATTCAACTGCATTCAGATCAATACATGCTCGACCAAGCGCAATCATATCAAATTTCTTTGTCATCATTTCCACTCCTTCTATTCTCTCGTTAAAATCCATTCATGATCAGGATCATTGTGAAACTGCCATTTTCTAGTTGGACCAGCCATGACATTCAAGTAATAAGAGTCGTAGCCATCAGGCACCCCTATTGGGTGGTAGCCTTTAGGAACTACAACAACATCGCCATTTTCCACAGACATTGTTTCATCAAGCAATCGATCATCTGTATACACTCGTTGAAACACAAATCCTTGCCTTGGATTTATTTCATGATAGTAGGTTTCTTCTAATTTAGATTCCATTGGCAAATTATCTTGATCGTGTTTATGCGGCGGGTAACTAGACCAGTTACCGCCATCTGTGAATACTTCAACGACTAACAAACGATCAGCCAGTAAACTAGTATCTGGTAAAATATTATGAACTAAACGTTTATTCTGATACTTCCCTCGATGTTCAATGGTATTGTCTGAGGCTTTGATCAGAGCAGTCGATTTTTTCGTTTCAGATGGTGAGTAACAAAGAATCACCGTGGCTTCGGATATCGCTGTAATCTTAAAAGTATGTTCTATCGAAATATAGACACTATCTGTCGGGATTTTTTCAAAGACACTTTCCCTTGTACCGATAGCCTCAAATTTTTGTTCGCCATCTGATACTGTGATTTTTCCTGTCAGTGCAACGATACATACTTCTTGCTTTCCTAAGCTTTCTTGAAATACGCTTCCACTAGTCATTTTGATCACTTTTAGTTCAATGTATTGCAACGCTGTATTTTTATCATTGATATGCTGAAGCAATGTGATCCCTTGTGATAATGTTTGCGGGACAGGTTTATACTTTAAATGAGCCATCTTTACGCCTTCTTTCCCAAATTAAATACTTGTTTTCGGATACCGCGCTGTCACTACTTTTTTCCGTGTGTAAAACTCCACGCTATCTTTACCATTTGCATGAAGCGTTCCGTAAAACGAAGACTTCCAACCAGAAAACGGGAAAAAGGCCATCGGTGCGGGAACCCCTAAATTGATTCCTAACATGCCAGCATCGATATTTTCCCTAAAATAGCGAATCGCCGAGGCATTATTCGTGAACAGGCAAGCCCCATTTGCAAATTCAGACTGATTCGCTGTCGCAATAGCTTCTTCTAAATTTTCTACTCTGATGATCGACAAAACAGGGGCAAAAATTTCATCCCGCCAAATGGTCATATCTGTTGTTACACCATCAAAAATGGTTGGACCAACAAAATAGCCATTATCTGGAATATTCTCTCTGCCATCTGCAATCAACTTCGCGCCTTCTTCGACTCCTTTTTCAATATAAGCTAATGTTCTTTTTTGATTTTCTTCTCGAATGACCGGTCCTAAAAAGACACCATCGTCCAAACCATTGCCTATGTTGATATCTGATGCTTTTTCTTGTAATTTAGTGATAAACGCATCTGCTATTTCATTTTCAACCGTGACCACCGCACATGCCATACAACGCTCACCAGCGGAACCAAAAGCAGCTGATACGATATTTGTCACTGCATCCTCTAGATCTGCGTCTTTTAAAACAATTGAATGATTTTTAGCACCTGTCAAAGCTTGCACTCGTTTCAAATTTTTACTCCCTTGAGTGTATACATATTCTCCAACTGGTTGCGACCCAACAAAGGAAATCGCTTTCACTTCTGGATGTTCTAAAATCCCATTCACAACATCATGTGCGCCATAAACAATATTGAACACACCAGCTGGCAATCCTGCTTCTGTAAATAATTCTGCCAAGCGTTCAGTCAACAAAGGCGTTCTTTCTGAAGGTTTTAAAATAAAACTATTCCCACACGAAATCGCCATTGGAAACATCCAGCAAGGAACCATCATTGGAAAGTTAAACGGAGAAATTCCAGCAACTACCCCAATTGGGTAACGATAGTTGGCAACTTCCACATCCGTTGCAATCGAAGCTAATGAATCTCCCATCATTAGTGTGGGCGTTCCTGCAGCAAATTCTACATTTTCAATTCCTCGTTGAACTTCTCCTAAGGCTTCGTTAAGATTTTTTCCATTCTCTAACGTAATCAGACGAGCCAATTCTGATTTATGTTTGATTAGAAGTTGTTGATAGTTGAAGAGAATCCTTGCACGTCTTGGCACTGCCAGCTCTTTCCATATTTTGAATGCTTCTTTAGCAACCGTGACCGCTTCTTCTAAATCTTCTTTTGTAGAAAGTGGCACCTCACAGAGTTTTTCTTTCGTAGCTGGATTATAAACCGTTTCATACACTTCTGTACGACTGGATTTCCATTCTCCACCAATGTAATTTTTTAACTTTCGTACCGCTACCATCTATCATGTCCTCCTTGTTTTCTATTAAAAATCAACACATTGGTCATATCTTGATAATGTTTGGTTAACTTTTGATTACATTGTACAATTCCAATTTCCGATAGTCAACCCATTTCCGGTGAAATATTCTTTTTTTTGATTACTTTTTGCTAAACTTCTTTCTTCAAAATAAAATAGTCAGGAGAAGAAAGACAAAAACATACACAAATTTGGTTACATGTTGATTACATTCAGGTCATATGTTATAGTAAATCTAATTACACGAAGTGGAAAGGTTACAGAATATGAAATTACAACGGATTCAGCAAATTGAAAATTACATACAGCAACAAGGCAGTATTTCACTTGATGAACTATGCCGTGTTTTCAATGTCTCTAAAAACACCATTCGTCGCGATATCAATGAATTAGAGAAAAGGGGAACCTTGAAAAAAGTCTATGGCGGAGTAGTTTATGTAGAAAATAATCTGGTTTCATTTGAAAATCGAAACATTCATAATCAAAAAGAGAAAGAACAGATTGGTCAAAGAGCTGCTGCATTGATCGAAGAAGATGATTTGATCTACATCGATTCAGGGACAACTACTAGTCAAATTCTAAAACACATCGATTCAGAACTGCCATTTACCTTACTCACGAATAATCTCGATATTATCAATCTTGCGGCTGCCATGAAAAATGTCCAACTTATTCTTATTGGTAATAGTTACAAAAGAAAGACACGTTCTTTTGTAGGGATCGAAGATGAAGCTGTTGTGACAAGATACAATATAAACAAAGCTTTTATGGCAGCCACTGGGGTCTCGATCACAAGCGGCTTGACCAATTCAGATTTGATGGAGTATCGGATAAAGAAAATGATTGTTCAACGAACGAAAGATATTTATTTACTCGCGGATAGCTCGAAATTTGACCATTCCACTTTACTCACTTACTCTCCTTTAGAAAGTATTAAAGGAATCGTCACTACAAGAGATATACCTGAAAAGTATGTAGAGTTTTGCACCACACATACGATTGAACTGTTATATAGCAATTAGAAATATTAAAAAGGAGGAGACAACTTGCCACTACTAAAATTTGATTTGGTCGAAGGTCGCAGCAAAGAAGAAATACAAGCGATACTTGATGTCGCTCACTCCGCAGTTTTAGCATCCTTTAATGTTCCAGCAGGCGATAGATATCAAATCGTGACTCAGCATAAATCTTTCGAAATGGTGATGGAAGATACTGGATTAGGTTTTAAAAGAGATCCTGCTAAAATGATTTCGTTAACTGTCATCAGCCGAGAAAGAACCACAGCTCAAAAAGAAAAATTCTATCAGCTACTCTCACAACAGCTAGACGCGTTATGTGGGATCACACCCGAAAACTTACTTATTTCTTTCATCATCAACAATGATGCGGATTGGAGTTTTGGCTTCGGGGAAGCACAGTTTCTGACGGGAAAACTTTGAGATATAAAAACAGACTGAAGAAATTTCTTCAGTCTGTTTTTATATCTGCTCTTCTCTTTTGATAATACGATTGAGCTTCAAAAAATTTTTTAATTGAACTCCTACTAACACAATCATAATCACTCCATAAATTGCTAAGAACATCAGCAAAATATTGCTTCTTCCATCACTTCTATTTAACAATAAAGGGACTAAGTACATTAACGGAAATAGCGTTAAAAGAAGAATCATACTTTGAAACCTGACTACTTTCTTAGCCATCTCCGCACGAGATGGAGCATCATTAAAAATTACATTTTCCTCTTCTAATTCAGATTTTGGTTTTCTAAAATAATGCCAATTACCAAATTTATAGAAATAATCCCAACCGCAGTCTTCAAATAATTGCAAATATTCTTCAAGGTCCTTTCCTTCTTGTTTAAAATCTAGCTGGTATACATAATCTTCTGATTCACTTTTTTCAAAGATATACGTACTAAATGGTACCTTGAGATCCACCATTTTCCAGCCATTTTTATGTTGTTCTTGCAAAAATTTCTCTTCCTCCAAATAATCTGCCAACTCGAAGCGTTTTCTGATTTTTTTATACTCCATTCTTTTTCTCCCCAATACTATTTTTATATAACCTTTTAATTCTATTGATTTCGTGTAGGAGTATTTCTTCTCCCAGCTCGGTGATCAAATAGCTTTTCCTCCTATTTTCTTCTTTGGTCACTCGAATCAGACCGTCTTTTTCCATCTTGCTGAGGCTCCCATACATTGTACCAGCGCTAACAATAATTTCTTGATCTGTCAATTCTCTCACGTATTGAATAATGTTATACCCATGTCGTTCTTCTCGAAGGGCAAATAAAATATAAAACCCTGTTTCAGTCATTGGTATGTAAATTCTTTTTAGTTTATCTTCCACCAGCTCATCCATTCCTCTCACGGTATATCGAAGTTCGATACATTGTACCACTATATTATATCGAACCTCGATATATGTCAAGTTAATTTTGATTTCTTAAAACTATGTACGTAACTGAACTAAAAATTTTTCCAATCCGCCTATAAAATTAATCACAAAAAAAAAGCCGAAGGGAAATCCCTTCGACTTACGTCCGAGTACGCCGATGTTTTACGTCGGTTTTGTTGCTTTATATTAAATCGTTAAATTTAAATTATTTAGTGATTTCAGAAACAACGCCTGAACCAACAGTACGTCCGCCTTCACGAATAGAGAAACGAGTTCCGTCTTCGATAGCGATTGGGTGGATTAATTCAACGTCCATTGCAACGTTATCACCAGGCATTACCATTTCAACGCCTTCTGGTAATTCAACTACACCAGTTACGTCAGTTGTACGGAAGTAGAACTGAGGACGGTAGTTAGTGAAGAATGGAGTGTGACGTCCGCCTTCTTCTTTTGATAAAACATAAACTTCAGCTTTAAATTTTGTGTGTGGAGTGATTGAAGCAGGTTTTGCCAATACTTGTCCACGTTCGATATCTTCACGTGCAACACCACGTAATAAAGCACCGATGTTATCGCCAGCTTCAGCGTAGTCTAACAATTTACGGAACATTTCAACACCAGTAACTGTTGTTTTAGCTGTATCTTCTTTAATACCAACGATTTCGATTTCGTCACCAACGCGAACTTCTCCACGTTCAACACGGCCAGTAGCAACTGTACCACGTCCAGTGATTGAGAATACGTCCTCGACTGGCATCATGAATGGTTTGTCAGTATCACGAGTTGGAGTTGGGATGTACTCGTCAACTGCAGCCATTAATTCCATGATTTTTTCTTCGTATGAAGCGTCGCCTTCTAATGCTTTCAAAGCAGAACCAGCGATAACAGGAGTGTCGTCACCTGGGAAGTCATATTCAGATAATAAATCACGAACTTCCATTTCTACTAATTCTAATAATTCTTCGTCATCTACCATATCCATTTTGTTTAAGAAAACAACGATGTATGGTACACCAACGTTACGTGATAACAAGATGTGCTCACGAGTTTGAGGCATTGGACCATCAGCAGCAGATACTACTAAGATAGCTCCATCCATTTGTGCAGCACCAGTGATCATGTTTTTAACGTAATCCGCGTGTCCTGGGCAATCCACGTGCGCGTAGTGACGAGCATCAGTTTCATACTCGATGTGAGAAGTGTTGATTGTGATACCACGTTCTTTTTCTTCTGGAGCGTTATCGATATCAGCATAGTTTTGAGCTTCACCGCCACCGTGTTTAGCTAACACAGTTGCGATTGCAGCAGTTAATGTAGTTTTACCATGGTCAACGTGTCCAATAGTACCAATGTTTACATGGGGTTTAGAACGGTCAAATTTTTCTTTAGCCATTTTAAATGTTCCTCCTAAAATATATGAATTTTATTTTATTTGATAGATAGTGACAACTACCTGATCATCTTTAATTAGTTTAACCGAAATCGGTAGAAAATCCTAGTCATAAATAAGCTTACGCCAATTTCTTAACTATTATGCGTTGTTTCCGCCATTTTTCTTGATGATTTCTTCTTGTACAGATTTTGGTACGTCTTCATAGTGGTCAAAGACCATCATAAATGTACCACGACCTTGTGTTGCTGAACGTAATGTTGTAGCGTAGCCGAACATTTCAGCTAGAGGCACCATCGCGTTAACGATTTGTGAGTTACCGTGTGCTTCCATTCCTTCAACACGTCCACGACGACTTGTAACGTGTCCCATGATATCACCTAAGTAATCTTCTGGTACAGTGATCGTTACTTTCATCATTGGTTCTAAGATAACTGGATTAGCTTTCTTAGCAGCCGCACGTAGAGCCATAGAAGCTGCTACACGGAAGGCTGTTTCATTTGAATCGACATCATGGTATGAACCATCGTAAAGTTTTGCTTTAATATCAACTAATGGATATCCAGCAAGAACACCGTTGTTCATAGATTCAGCCAAGCCTTTTTCAACCGCTGGGATGTATTCACGAGGAACCACACCACCGACGATGGCATTTTCAAATTCAAAACCTTTTCCTTCTTCGTTTGGTGTAAATTCAACCCAGACATGTCCGTATTGACCTTTACCACCAGACTGACGTACAAACTTACCTTCTGCCTGAGTTAAAGGCGCACGGAAAGTTTCACGGTATGATACTTGAGGAGCACCAACGTTTGCTTCAACCTTGAACTCACGTCTCATACGGTCTACTAATACGTCTAAGTGCAATTCGCCCATACCAGAGATAACTGTTTCACCAGTTTCAACGTTTGTTTCAACGCGGAATGATGGATCTTCTTCTGCAAGTTTTTGCAGCGCCACACCCATTTTATCTTGGTCAGCTTTTGATTTAGGTTCAACAGCAACTTGGATAACTGGTTCTGGGAACTCAATTGATTCAAGAATAACTGGTGAATCTACCGCACATAAAGTATCACCAGTTGTTGTATCTTTCAATCCAACAGCGGCAGCGATATCTCCTGAGAACACTTTGTCGATTTCTTTACGTGTGTTCGCGTGCATTTGTAAAATACGACCGATACGTTCTTTTTTGTCTTTAGAAGCGTTCAATACGTATGAACCACTTTCAAGGACACCAGAATAGACACGGAAGAATGTTAGACGACCTACGAATGGGTCAGTCATAACTTTAAATGCTAATGATGCAAAAGGTGCTTCGTCATCAGCAGGACGAGTTGTTTCTTCGTCTGTTTTAACGTCAATCCCTTTGATTGCATCAATATCTAGTGGTGATGGCAAGTAATCAAGAACTGCATCAAGCATTATTTGAACACCTTTATTTTTAAAGGCAGACCCACACATTACTGGGAAGAATTCAACGTTAATCGTTGCTTGACGGATACCCGCTTTTAATTCTTCGATTGTAATTTCTTCACCGTCTAAATATTTCATCATTAGGTCTTCATCAGTTTCAGCAACAGCTTCAACTAATTTTTCACGCCATTCAACTGCTTGATCCATATATTCTTCTGGAATTTCAGTTTCTTGAATGTCAGTACCTAAATCATTTGTATAAATTTCAGCTTTCATCGTAATTAAATCGATGATCCCTGTGAAGTTATCTTCTGAACCAATTGGTAATTGGATTGGATGAGCATTAGCTTGTAAACGATCATGTAATGAGTTTACAGAGTATAAGAAATCCGCACCGATTTTATCCATTTTATTACAGAAAACAATACGCGGAACTTTATAATCAGTTGCTTGACGCCAAACTGTTTCAGTTTGAGGTTCCACGCCTGATTGTGAGTCAAGAACGGTTACAGCACCATCTAATACACGTAGTGAGCGTTGAACTTCAATAGTGAAATCCACGTGTCCTGGTGTATCGATGATATTTACACGGTAACCTTTCCATTCTGCAGTTGTTGCAGCAGATGTGATAGTAATACCACGTTCTTGTTCTTGTTCCATCCAGTCCATTTGTGATGCACCTTCGTGTGTTTCACCAATTTTATGGATTTTACCAGTATAGTATAAAATACGCTCTGTTGTTGTTGTTTTACCCGCATCAACGTGCGCCATAATACCGATATTACGAGTGTTTTCCAACGAAAATTCTCTTGGCATTCTAGGTTTCTCCTCTCTTTATTTAAATCGATTGTAAAGTGACTGTCTGCAGTAAAGTTAAATTACATACAGAGAGGATCTTACCAACGATAGTGTGCAAACGCACGGTTAGCGTCCGCCATTTTGTGTGTGTCTTCACGTTTTTTAACAGAAGCACCAGTGTTATTGGCAGCATCCATGATTTCTTTCGCTAGACGTTGTTCCATTGTATGTTCACCGCGTAGGCGAGCATAGTTAACAACCCAACGTAAACCTAAAGTTGTACGACGTTCCGGACGAACTTCAACTGGTACTTGATAGTTAGAACCCCCAACACGGCGAGCTTTTACTTCTAGTACAGGCATAACGTTTTTCATTGCTTGTTCGAAAACTTCCAATGGATCGTTACCTGTAGATTCTTTGATGATATCAAATGAATTATAGATGATATTAGCAGCAATCCCGCGTTTTCCATCAACCATTACACGGTTGATCAAGCGAGTTACTAATTTTGAGTTATAAATTGGATCTGGTAAAACATCGCGTTTTGTAACAGGACCTTTACGTGGCATCCGTAACTCCTCCTTCCGAAAATTCTTTATTATATAAGACCTTAGTGATTGTCAAATTATTTAGCAGCTTTAGGCATTTTAGTACCATATTTAGAGCGGCTTTGTTTACGATCTGTAACACCGGCTGTATCAAGCGCACCACGTACGATATGATAACGTACCCCTGGTAAATCCTTTACACGTCCACCGCGTAATAGTACCACGCTATGTTCTTGTAAGTTGTGACCAATACCTGGGATATAAGCTGTTACTTCGATTAAGTTAGACAAACGAACACGGGCATATTTACGTAAAGCCGAGTTAGGTTTTTTAGGTGTCATTGTTCCCACACGAGTACAAACCCCACGCTTTTGTGGTGAATTTACGTTCGTTTGAGATTTCTTAAAGCTATTATATCCTTTGTTTAACGCTGGTGAATTAGATTTATCCACCTTTGATTTACGAGGTTTACGTACTAATTGATTAATTGTAGGCATTCCTTGTTTCCTCCTTCCTCATTTCGCATCTAGTCCCACACATCCAGGTGGTTCTTTTTTAGCGATAAAAAATAATGCAATCTCTGCACTTATTATCAAATATGCTTCGATAGACAGTCAGCACGTCTCAACGAGAGACCTGTAGATAAAGCACCTTTGATAGCATATCACGTCATGTTTTGTTTGTCAACCTCTGTATTTTATTTCTATTTCAACTCGTTAAAACTTGAATATCCCCAATCAAAATATTTTGCCAACTACTTATATTAGCAAGGAATAAAAGAAGATAGAATACAGACATTTAGAAGGAACTAAAAACCAACGCTTCTATTAAAATATATGAACTTTCTGCATAAAGCATTAGATTTGGTCAACTCAACTATATAACATGACTTTTTCCAATTGGATGACACTGCTGTCCAATCAATCCGTACGCACTCACTTCTTCTTTCCACATTCCCATCAGTTTTATCATGATATTTCCTATAATATAAAAAATATAACAAAAATATTTATAATTCTTTTTAAAAAATATATTTGACCTAAAGGAATATAATAAGTACAATTGTGATTATATCAAAAGGGAGGCTCTAAAATGAAAACACACACAACAACTGCAATTAATACTACTTATCAAAAAATAAAAGTAAAAAAACACCGTTATTTATTTTTTTGTATCACGCTCATATCCTTTTTATTTTTGTTACCAAGCCGCAACTATGCAACAGATTTACCAGAAAAGTACGACCCTAGAGAACTAGGACTGACCACACCTGTTAAAACACAAACTAGAGGACTTTGTTGGGCATATGCAGTAAATTCAGCGCTTGAAAGTTATTTAATGATGTCAGGGGAAACGCATGATTTTTCTGCAAATTACTTTAACTATTTACTTGCAAGGGATGCTACGGGAACAATTGGGGAAAATCCGTACGCACATTCTATCAACAGCAATGGAGGTAATTTGGATCAAGGATTTGACTCTGCACCTGCTTTGACTGCACTGCTAGATTGGTCTGGTCCTGTGAGAGAAACAGATTTTCCAAATAGTATTACTGGAGCTCAACCTTTATCTCTATGGGAAAATCTTCCTGAGCAAAAACACGTTCAAAATGTGATCAACATGAACTCGGTGCCGCTAGATATCAGTGCGGAAGAAAATAATCAACGCGTACAAAAAATCAAGGAATATGTCCATAAATACGGAAATGCCATCCAACGAAATCGAATGTATGTTGGCTACGAAACAGGTCACGCTTCCCAGTTTATTCCCAAAGACCGTGTCGGCCCTGTAAATCATGTTACGACTATCGTCGGTTGGGATGACTCGTATAGCAAAGATACTTTTGTTTATACTCCTTCACAAGATGGTGCATTTATTGTCAAGAATAGTTGGGGAACTTCATGGGGCGATGGCGGCTATTTTTATATCTCTTATGACGATTTTCAATTGAAACGTTCTGATATCGACATCATCTCTCTGGTAGAACCTACTACTAACTACTATAAAAAATATAATTCAGCACTAGAAAACATTGGTTCTTTGATGTCTATCCCTTCAGACAAAACTAGAACTATCGCTAATTCTTATAGTCGTGATAGCAACACCAAAGAGAAACTATCTGCGGTTTCGTTAAAAACTCTTTATGAAAAAACAGCCTATGAAATTTATGTATTACCTTCTGG
The DNA here is from genome assembly GCF_002141365.2 of Enterococcus sp. 7F3_DIV0205. Classification (NCBI taxonomy): domain Bacteria; kingdom Bacillati; phylum Bacillota; class Bacilli; order Lactobacillales; family Enterococcaceae; genus Enterococcus; species Candidatus Enterococcus palustris. The sequence continues at coordinate 2,962,251 of NZ_CP147244.1, read as the reverse complement.
AAAACCAACGAAAAACTTGGATGGCTTTATTAAAGTCAAAGAAGGGATCAAAAATGACATCGGCACAGAAACCTTTTCTTTAGACACCCCTGTAACATTATCTGGGTCAGATTATTCAATCGCAGTCGCTTACCGCTCACTCGATCCAAATAACAAATGGCTACCAGTAAATTCAAAATCAGGTGACAACGTGTTGGGTGACAGCTTCACACTCACTGATCGAGGTTCCTGGTACAAAGAAACCTATCGTAATTATTTCATTGCCGGCTTTACTAATCTCGCAGTTGAACAAGTTCCTAGTAATATTAATATCTCAGAAAAAAATGTTCAATTAATTGTCGGGGACAATCATCAAGTAAAAGCAACCCTAACACCTGAAGATGCGACTTATCCTGAGATTGGCTTCAAAAGCAATACACCCAAAATTGCTACAATCAATAGCGATGGAACAATCAATGCTCTGCAAGAAGGTAACGTAACTATAGAAGCTTTTTCTACAAGAAACCCAAACATTACAGCTACTGTCCAAGTAACCGTAACTGATAAACCTAAAATAGATAAGATAGAATTGAACCTATCCGCACTGTCACTAAAACGCAATGAAAAAGCGACCATCACAGCTAAGACATCGCCAGAAAACGCTCAACCAGAAAAAATCATTTGGAAAGCCGAAAACCCACTTATTGCAACGGTTGATGCTAATGGCGTCATTACAGGTCAAGGAACTGGCGATGGAAGAATATTTGCTATGACAAGCGATGGACGCATTAAAGCTGAATGTGTAGTAACGATTGCTCCTAGCACGTATAATGGCGGGTTCACTTCACTTGAAATGGCGACTGATTTACGAAATAATCAACGTTCCTATTTATATGTTGATGATCCATTAAATGACATAATCTACCTACGCTACGGAAAAGGAATTATATTAAACAGTAAAGATAATTGGTCTGAATTCCATTTGACTACGCCTCAAGGCAGAAAGCTAAAATTACTAGACTATCCAGTAATTTCTTGGCATAACATTTCAGAAACCAAGCAATTTGAGCCTAATATCATAATTGAATATTCTACAGATGGAACAACTTTCTCATCAGAAAAACCTGCACTACATGATTTAGAAGGATTTCGTATTACTTTAGATGCTAAAATACCTGAACAGATATTGCTATATGCTGACTTAAAAATGAAAGCCGATAATCTTCAACCAGAAGACAAAAATAAACGCTACTTACCATTAAAAATTGCTTCTGGCGACACTATATACTCCCCATCAGAAAAAATACATTCTGACGGTGAAACAACAAATTGGATTACTCGCTGGAATTTATACTTTGCTAATTAAAGAGACCATCGTTCCTTGCTTTTCTACTCCTAAAAATTTTGCTCGTCGCCTTGATTAGACTATCTTTTTGTACCGTTTAACGGTACAATATCTTTGATTATTTGAAAGGGGCTAACAAGTGAATGAATCTTAAACAAATGGCAGGGATAGAAGCAGCAAAATATGTAAAAGATGGGATGATTGTAGGTCTCGGTACCGGATCTACTGCAAAATTCATGGTAGATGAGATTGGTCGCCGTGTAAAAGAAGAAGGATTATCGATCATCGGTGTAACAACCTCAAAAGAAACGGAGCGTCAAGCACAAGAGTTGGGTATTCCTTTAAAAGGGATCGATGAAGTTCCTTATGTTGACCTAACAATTGATGGAGCAGATGAAATCAGTGAAGATTTCCAAGGCATCAAAGGGGGCGGAGCTGCTTTATTATTCGAAAAAATCGTTGCGACCTACTCAAAAAAATGCATTTGGATCGTGGATGAATCAAAGCTTGTGAAAAAACTTGGTAAGTTCCCGTTACCTGTAGAAGTAGTTCCATATGGCAGCCAACAGTTAGTTCGTTTATTTGAAGAAAAAGGTTATGCTCCTATTTTACGAAAAACAACTGGGGGAGAAACATTAATCACTGATGGCGGTCACTATATCATTGATCTTCATTTAGAAGAAATAGCAGATCCAATCGCTTTAGGTACTTACTTAGATCAATTAGTAGGTGTGGTCGAACATGGATTATTCCTTCAAATCGTCTCAACTGTTATCGTCGGTGGAGAAACAGGTCCTAAAACTATTCATGTACCCAAATAACGAATTATTTGAATAAGATTTGAAAAAAAAGAATAGCATTAAAAAAAGATAAAAAAACAACTACCATTTCGTTCGTTTATATGCTACATTTTTAGTATCCTATTTTACTTTTTTATTAGAAAGGACGAACGATGAAAACAATTGGTTATGCACGAACAACAATTACCGATAACGATTTAGAGGCTCAAATCAAAGTGTTATCTGAATACGGCTGTGACGAGGTTTATCATGAATCTTTCGAGTTCACAGATGACAAACACCTCATTTCTGAGCTGGAGACTGTCCTTAATAGTTTAGAATCAGGCGACACCTTAGTCATCTGCCGCTTGAATCGCCTAGGACGTTCTACACGTCAATTAACTGAATTGACACAAACGTTCAAAGGTTCTGGCATTCATTTAGTCAGCCTAGACGAAGAGATCGATACTCGACATCCCATGGGAGAAATTTATTTCAAGTTAATGAATGGTTTGGCGACGATGGAATGTGATTTAATCAAAGAACGTACTCTAGTCGGATTGAATAATGCGCGAAAAAAAGGCAAAATCGGCGGACGACCCAAAATAGATGGACGAACCGTAAAAAAAATACGACACTTATACCACGAAAAGAAAGAGACGATTCAATTTATCTCTTCAAAATGCAACGTTTCTGTCGGTACTTGTTACAAATACATCAATTTATCTGACGAAGATGTTGCGAAGCTTTCTCAAGATTGATAACAATACAACCACTTAATTTTTTAGGAGAGCACAGTGTTCTGGCGCTCTCCTTGTTTGTGCCCTCTTCTTTTTTTATTAAGGAGACTTACCCGTGCTCACTAACTTAAGCAGCACTTTCAGTATTTTCCACTAATTTACAATGGAAATCTATTTTAAAACGGTGTACAATAGAAAAGGAAATGAAAGTTTCAGAAACTACAACTCAAAGGAGAGCTATACATGCCAAAATTAGTATTTTCTCGTCATGGACTTAGTGAATGGAATGCGTTAAATCAATTTACAGGTTGGGCTGACGTAGATTTAGCACCAGAAGGTGTTGAAGAAGCAATCGAAGGCGGACGCAAAATCAAAGAAGCTGGAATTGAATTTGATGTAGCTTATACTTCTGTATTAACTCGTGCGATCAAAACATGTAACTTACTTTTAGAAAACTCAGATCAATTATGGGTTCCACAAATCAAATCTTGGCGCTTAAACGAACGTCACTATGGTAAATTACAAGGTTTAAACAAAAAAGAAACTGCTGAAAAATATGGAGATGACCAAGTTCACATTTGGCGTCGTTCTTACGATACTTTACCTCCATTGATGGAAGCAACAGACGAAGGTTCTGCTGCAAACGATCGTCGTTATGCAATGTTAGACCAACGCGATATTCCAGGTGGAGAAAACTTAAAAGTTACTCTAGAACGTGCATTACCATTCTGGCAAGACGAAATTGCCCCTGCTTTACTAGACAACAAAACTGTTTTAGTAGCAGCACATGGTAACTCTTTACGTGCCTTAGCAAAACATATCGAAGGTATTTCAGATGAAGACATCATGGATCTTGAAATCCCAACAGGCCAACCACTTGTTTATGAATTAAACGATGACCTAACAGTAGCTAAAAAATACTACTTATAAAAAAGAAAGACCGCTGAAACCTTATCGTTTCAACGGTCTTTTTTTATTTTTCTAAATTTTCTTTCAAGCGTTTGAGCCAAATAGAGATGCTATCTTGTTGTGTCACAAATTCAAAATCAGACATATTATATTGAACATAGTATCGTTCATCCACAAAACGCACCATGATCGAAGATCGTACTTCTTCCTCTAATGCATCTTTTTGTAACTCTTCGCGGTAAAATATCCAACTTGTCGCCGAAACATCCTTAGAGGCCTGTAAATCCTTTTGGATAATTTGGCTAATCGTTCCTATTAAACCCATTTGCTCTATATCTTTAAAATAAGCATACCAAAGTGTTCTGTTTTCAGCATACGTTTCATCAAACAATTGTTTCATAGAATCGTCCCTTTCTCAAGTCGTTGATTTTAGTTATACAAAGTTAGTTTCTGTTAAACATTCACGATAAATCGCTTCAACATCTGATTCAGTTAAGGGAACAAACGCATCTGTTTTAATCGTACTGTGTGCAACTGCTTGTTTCGCCATCTCACCAAATTTTTCCTCATCGATCCCAACAGCTGGCAATGTCATTGGAATATCACAAGCTTTAAAGAAATCGTATGTTGCTTGAATGCCTTTTTTCGCCGCAAGCATGGGATCTTCTTCTGTGATTCCCCAAACGTTATGGGCAAACTGAGCAAATCTAGCGACTGTTTGTTCCGAAAGTACATAATTCATCCAACGAGGTGTTAAAATAGCTAAGCCAATTCCATGCGTAATATCATAAAATGCGCTTAACTCATGCTCCATCGCATGACACGACCAAACACCATGTTTGCCATTTCTTGTTAATCCATTTAATGCTAAACTACTTGACCACATCAAGTTCGCGCGAGCATCGTAATTATCAGGTGTTTCTAATGCAATCGGGCAATTCTTGATTACTGCACGCATCAAGCCTTCTGAAACAAAATCTTGTACATCTGTTCCTTCCGTGATATTAAAATAACTTTCAAATAAGTGACTTAATATATCAGCAGAACCTGCTGCTGTTTGATAAGCTGGTACAGTAAATGTCGTGGTCGGATCTAAAAATGATACTTTGGGCATCATTGCTGGCCCACCAACACCTAATTTTTGGTTTGTAGCTAAATTGGTGATTACGGCGCCAATATTCATTTCGCTCCCCGTTGCAGCTAAGGTTAAAATCGTCACAATCGGCAGCGCTGCACCTTGGAATCCTTTGCGTCCTGCTATGACTTCCCATGGGTCTTCATCACTGTAAAAACCTGCCGCAATCACTTTAGAACAATCGATCGTCGATCCGCCACCTACAGCTAAAATGACATCGATCTCATTTTCCCGGCATAATGCTACGCCACGACGAACCGTTTCAATTCGAGGATTGGGCTCCACACCGCTCAATTCCACCACTTTATTTTGATTCTTTTCAAGTAAGTCGATAACTTGATCGTACAAACCATTTTTCTTAATACTGCCGCCGCCATAAACGAGCAATACATTTTTACCATATACATCCAATACATCTGTTAACTCTGTTGCCAAACGATCTTTCCCAAAGCGAATATCTGTCGGTACGTAAAATCTAAAATTATCCAATTTTTCTTCCTCCGTTCAATTTAGGTTTCTTATTATATGATAGTTCATCAAAAAAGAGTGTCAAGAAAACAGACCTTTAATTTCACTCGATTAAATCGTAGTATAAAAACAGCTCCGTCTATAAGCAGGAGCTGTTTTACTAACTATTTTTATTAACTGTTGATTGCTGTTTCTAGACCGACTTCGATCATATCATTGAATGTTGTTTGACGTTCTTCAGCAGTTGTTTCTTCACCTGTTACTAGACTATCACTAACCGTCATGATCGCCAAAGCTTGCACATCAAATTTAGCTGCTAAATAATATAATGCTGCAGCTTCCATCTCGATTGCTAAAACGCCTAATTTCCCTAATTCAAAAACGCCATCCATACTATCTTTATAAAAGACATCATCCGATAAGACATTCCCTACATGCGTTACGAAACCTTTTTCTTTTGCTGTTGTGTAGGATTTCAACAGCAAATCAAAATCAGCGATTTGCGGAAAGTCGTACTTAGGAAAATCATTTCGGATCATTGATGATGGTGTCGCTGCCGCTTGAGCGATCACTAAGTCTCTTACATGTACTTTCTCAGAGATAGATCCGCAAGTACCAACACGAATCAATTTTTTCACATCATAAGAGTTGATCAACTCATGGGCGTAAATAGTCGCAGAAGGCATTCCCATCCCTGTTCCTTGAACAGAGACACGTTCCCCTTTATACGTACCTGTATAGCCTAACATTCCTCTGACTTGGTTATAACATACTGGATTTTCTAAAAAAGTTTCCGCGATGTATTTTGCACGCAGAGGATCTCCCGGTAATAAAATTTTATCTGCGATTTCACCTGGTTTTGCTTCGATATGAACGCTCATATTTTTTCTCCTTTATACTAACTCTTTTATAGTTCAGCTAATGTTGCTTTGATCAATTCTTTAAACTGCGCCTTAACACGTTCTGTTGTTTCAACAACTTCCGCATGGTTCAAACTACTTTGCATACCAGCAGCTAAGTTTGTGATACATGAAATCCCTAAAACTTTCAAACCACTATGTGCTGCAACAATCACTTCTGAGACAGTCGACATGCCAACTGCATCGGCTCCCATCACACGGGACATACGAATTTCAGCTGGTGTTTCATAGGTTGGACCTGAATAGCCCATATAAACGCCTTCTTGTAATGGTACATTTTGTTCTTTTGCCACTTTTTTAGCAATTTCAAAGTAAGCAGGTGTATAAGCATGACTCATATCTGGGAAACGAGGACCCATCGCTTCGTCATTCTCACCAATTAGCGGGTTATCGCCTGTAAAGTTGATATGATCTGTGATCAACATCAAATTACCTGGAGTGAAGTTTTCGTTCACACCGCCAGCGGCATTTGTTACGACAAGCGAATGTGCCCCCATTGCTGCCATTACACGAACTGGATACGTCACTTTTTGCATCGAGTGACCTTCATAATAGTGGAAACGTCCTTGCATAGCCAAAACTTTTTTCCCAGAAAGTGTACCATAAACTAACTTACCAGCATGTCCAACAACCGTTGAAACTGCAAAGTGGGGAACTTCTGAAAACGGAATAGCAATCGCATCTTCGACTTCATCTGCCAACTCACCTAAACCAGAACCCAGAATCAAACCAAAATCAACTTCTCCAATGCCTTTTTCTTTTAAAAACGCTGTTGTCTCTGTTAACATTTCACCTAGTTTTGTCATTATGTCTCTCCTATACCAGTTTATTTAAAAAGCTTTCGCCATTTTCTGTTTTTGGAACTGCAAAGTTTTCAGCCACAGTTGCTGAGATATCTGCATAATGACCTTGCGGCAAGCTGCCTTGGCCGTTCATCTTTTTGCTGTACACTAACAATGGAACATATTCTCTTGTGTGGTCAGTTCCAGGGAAAGTCGGATCATTTCCATGATCAGCTGTGATCATCAATAAATCATCCTCTTCCATAGCGTCGATGATTTCTGGAATTCTTAAATCAAAAGCTTCGATTGCATGCGCATATCCGACTACATCACGACGGTGACCGTATAATGCATCAAAATCAACTAAGTTAGTGAAACTCAGGCCTTCAAAATCTCGTTTCACTACGTTAAGTAATTGATCTACACCATCCATATTGCTCTTCGTACGAACAGAATCAGTAATTCCTTGACCGTTGAAAATATCGTTGATTTTCCCAACTGCAATGACTTCTTTTCCATTTTCTTTCAACGAATCCAGCACAGTGTGACCGAATGGATCTAGCGCATAGTCATGACGGTTGCTTGTTCTTGTAAAGTTGCCTGGTTCACCAAGATATGGACGTGCAATAATACGACCGATCATATAGGGCTCATCTTTAGTAATGTCACGAACATACTGGCAAATACGATATAATTCTTCTAAAGGAATGATTTCTTCATGAGCTGCAATCTGTAATACCGGATCAGCAGATGTATAAACGATCAAATCTCCAGTCTCCATTTGATGTTGTCCATAATCATCAATAACTGCCGTACCACTATATGGTTTGTTACAAACGATCTTACGGCCAGAAAATTCTTCGATTTGTTTTAATAATTCATCTGGAAATCCGTCAGGAAATACTCGGAAAGGTTTTTGAATATTCAAGCCCATGATTTCCCAGTGCCCTGTCATTGTGTCTTTCCCTACAGAAACTTCTTCTAATTTTGTCGCATACCCTTTATGATCCGCTACAGCTTCAACATTATGAAGAGGAGCAATTGTTCCTAGACCTAGATTTTCTAAATTTGGGATCGTCAAACCTGCTTCTTTTGCAATATGACCTAACGTATCACTACCTACATCGCCAAATTTTTCAGCATCAGGCGCTTCCCCGATACCAACTGAATCCATTACAACTAAATGCACACGTTTAAACATAACCATCCTTCTTTCCTATTCTTTTAAAAGCTTTACTCATTCATTCTGTAAAACTAGAGTGATAATTATTTATAAAAAGGGCATGACTTAAGATAACTTCCCATAGCCCGCCCTTTTATACTAACTTTATTTTGATTTGATATAATTTTTCCCAATCGCTTTTGGTCCAGAAGCTTTTCCTAAGAAAACGACTAAAACAATAATGGTCAACACATACGGTGCTGCTTGTAAATAAACCGCTGGAATTGATGAAATCACTGGTAAGTTTGATCCAGCAATACTGATATTTTGAGCAAAACCGAAGAATAAAGCAGCGCCCATCGCACCTAGTGGATTCCATTTACCAAAAATCATCGCTGCCATCGAAATAAATCCTTGTCCAGCAATTGTTGTAACTGCAAAACGTCCAGCAATCGTTTGAGCAAAGACTGCTCCTCCGATTCCGCCTAAAAATCCAGAAATCAAAACGCCAGCGTAGCGCATTAAATACACATTGATTCCTAACGTATCAGCTGCTTGAGGATTTTCACCTACTGAGCGAAGACGTAAACCAAAGCGGGTTTTAAACAACACAAACCATGAAAGAATCGCGACTAATATCGCTACAAATGCAGGTAAGGTCGTTTGTTTGAAGAATAAATCTCCTAAAATTGGAATATCCTTCAAAATCGGAAATGAAAAATAACCAAACGATTCAGTGATTGTATCTGTTTGACCTTTTCCATAAATAACTTTGATCAAGAAAATGCCTAAAGCTGGTGCCATCAAATTGACAACCGTTCCACTAATAATATGATCGGCTCTTAAATTGATTGTCGCAACTGCATGAAGCAATGAAAACAACATGCCGACTACACCACCGACTAAACAAGCTAGCCAAGGCGTTGCTGCACCAAAAGTTTCAGCAAACGTTAAATTAAATACGACTGAACTAAAAGCACCCATAACCATGATACCTTCTAGTCCTACGTTTACAATACCACTACGCTCAGAAAATGTCCCGCCCAAAGCCGTGAAGACCAAAGGAGTGGAATAAACCAAAGTTTGTGTAATAATCGGCGCTAATACAGCGATTAATGCAATATTCATTAGATTTTTCCTCCTTCTTGACTGGTCGGATCTGATTTTCCAACTAATTCTTCAACTACCGCTACTTCTTTTTTGCTGCCTGATGCTTTTGCTAATAAGAAACGAATTAAATAGTTGATTGCCACAAAGAAAATGATTGCCGCAATAACAACATCCACTAATTCAATAGGCACTCCTGCACGAAGCGGCATTCCTTGCCCACCCAGTTTCAGCACGCTGAAAAGGATTGCTGATAAGAATATTCCGACCGAGCTTCCTGCCCCCAATAAAGAAATAGCCATTCCGTCAAAACCAATACTTAATGAAGAACCTTGGACAAAGAAGTTGCCAAATGTTCCTAAACCTAGAACAACGCCGCCAAGACCAGCTAATGTTCCAGATATCACCATTGACATCACGATTGTCCGTTTACTGCTCATCCCTGCATATTCTGAAGCGAATGGATTCAACCCAACTGAACGAATCTCGTAGCCCAATGTTGTCTTCTTCATAAGGAACCAAATTAAAACTAAGAAAATAAGAGCCATAAAAATACCAATGTTCAAACGTGAACCGCTACTCAATTCTTTCAAGAAACCTGTTCGTAAACTGGCATTTTCGCCAATTACTTTCGTAACACCTTTGTTGGTCATTAAATCTTTTGACATGACATTATTCACAATATGTGTACTTGTATAAAGAAAAACATAGTTCAACATAATCGTAACGATTACTTCACTTGTCCCAAAGAATGCACGTAACAATCCTGGAATTGCAGCAGCCAACGCTCCCGCCAAAGCACCTGCAAGTACAGCTACAGGCAGTACGACCATACGAGGTGCATCAGGCATAGAAAGTGCCACCCAAATACTTGTTACCCAACCGCATAGCGCTTGACCTGAAAGCCCGATATTAAAGAATCCAGCTGAATTCGCTACGGCAAATCCTAGCGCTGTAAAAATCAATGGACCCGCTGTTACAAAAATTTCCCCGATACTTTTCGGACTTTGAAAAGCAGTTTTTAGCATCGCTTGATAACCAGTGATTGGATCTTGCCCTGAAATCAGCATAATAATTGCACCAAGAAGGAATCCCATCAATACTGATAAAATAGGGACTAAAATATTCCGTAATCTTTCTGATTGATTATTCAACTGCCTCACCTGCCTCTTGACTTAATTCTCTTCTAGCTTCTTCTAATGAATAACCTGCCATCAGCAATCCTAATTCATTTTCGCTTGTTTCTTTAGGATCAACGATTCCGACGATTTTTCCAGCATGGATCACTGCAATACGGTCAGAAACATTTAAAATTTCATCTAATTCAAAACTAACAACTAATACCGCTTTATCTTTATCTCGTTGTTCAATCAGGCGTTTATGGATATATTCGATTGCACCAACATCCAATCCACGTGTTGGTTGAGAGACAATCAACAAATCAGGATTACGGTCGATTTCTCGTGCAATGATCGCTTTTTGTTGATTCCCTCCTGATAGTGCTTTAGCAGGAACCAATTCATTGACTGTCCGCACATCGTATTCTTCTATTAATCTACGTGCGTATGAATTGATTTGACTGTAATTCAACACGCCAGTATTACTTAATGGTTTTTTATAGTATGTTTGTAGCGCAATATTTTCTGCCAACGTCATATCCAAAATCAATCCATACTTATGACGGTCTTCTGGTACATGTCCAACTCCTGCTTCTGTAATCGCACGAGGTCGTTTATTGGTGATTGATTCTCCTCTTAATTCAACTGATCCGCTTTCTGCTTTGCGTAATCCAGTTAGAGCTTGGATCAATTCCGTTTGACCATTACCATCGATCCCAGCAATCCCTACTACTTCACCAGCGCGCACATCTAAACTAAGACCTTTCACCGCTTCTAATCCACGGCTTTCTTTGACAATTAAATCTTTGATGGAAAGAACCACTTCTTTAGGTTCGGCTGCTTTCTTTTCTGTTTTAAATGAAACAGAACGACCTACCATCATATCCGCCAATTGTTGTGAAGAAACATCTTTGACATTCACCGTGTCAATACTTTGACCGCGACGAATAACGGTACAACGATCCGCTACTTTTTTGATTTCATCTAATTTGTGTGTGATCAAAATGATCGATTTGCCTTCTTGTACAAGTCCACGCATGATTTCGATCAACTCATCGATTTCTTGTGGAGTCAAAACGGCTGTCGGTTCATCAAAAATCAGAACATCTGCACCACGATACAACGTTTTCAAAATTTCCACTCGTTGTTGCGCGCCGACAGAAATATCACGAATATACGCACTTGGATCTACTGATAACCCATACTGCTCAGAAACTCGTTTGATTTCCGCTGTTGCTTTTTTGCGGTCTAATACGCCAGCATTGGTTGGTTCACTTCCAAGAATGATGTTCTCTGTTACAGTAAAAGCATCTACCAACATAAAGTGCTGATGGACCATCCCTATTCCTAAACGATTTGCTGCAGTCGGTCCATTGATCGATACTTTTGAACCATTCATAAAGATTTCACCCGATGTTGGTTCTAATAAACCAGATAAAATATTCATCAAGGTGGATTTTCCTGCACCATTTTCTCCAAGCAAAGCGTGGATTTCTCCAGGCCGGACAGTTAAGTTGATATTATCATTGGCTTTAAACGTCCCAAACTGCTTAGTGATATTGCGCATCTCAATTACAAAGTTTTCCTGAGCCACATTTTTCACATCCTAACGATTTAATCACTTACATTTATATCATCTATTAATACGGTAACTCTAAAAAAATAAAGTAGCTTTTAGGCTCTTAAAGAAAGAAAATGAGTGGTTCGATCATTCGTTTTCTTTCTTTAAAGGCTTAATAAAATCTTAGCGCTGCTACAAACGCAGCGCTAAGCAGTAAATCCTATTCTTTTACGTCTTTTGGTACTTCTGGAACAGTGATTTTTTCAGCGATAATTTCTTCTTTCGCTGCATCAACAGCTTTTTGTGCTTCTTCTGACAAGTAACCTTTTGTCAAATCAACACCGCCGTCTTTCAAACCGTAAACTAAGTGTTCGCCACCAGGGAATTTATCTTCTAATGCACGATTAGAGATATCTTGTACTGCAGCACCTACACCTTTAAGTGTTGATGTTAAAGTGAAGTTATCTTCTTTACCATCTTTTGTTTTGTATTTACCTTCTTTATCTTGATCACTATCTACACCGATAACCCAAACTTTGTCTTTTGAACCAGTTTCATTCAAGTCTTTTGCTTCTTGGAAGACACCTTGTCCTGTACCACCAGAAGCGTGGAAGATAATGTCTGCGCCTTTTTGATACATAGAAGCAGCTAATGCTTTCCCTTTAGCTGGATCACCAAATGAAGCAGCATATTCGATCTCAACTTTGATGTCTTTGTTCAATTTTTTCGCTGTATCGATTACACCTTGATGGAAACCAGCTTCAAAACGGTCGATAACCGCGCCTTCTTCACCACCGATAAATCCTACAGTATTTGTTTTTGTAGTGTGAGCAGCTGCTACACCAGCTAAGTATGAAGCTTCTTGGTCTTTAAATGTCGCAGACACTACGTTATCTTTTCCTTCAATGACACTATCAATGATACCGAATTGTGTATCTGGATTTGCATCCGCTGCAGTACCGATTGAATCAGCTAATAGATAGCCAATACCAAAGACTGTTTTAAATCCGTTAGAAACAGCTGTATCAATATTTGTTACGTATTCTGAAGCATCGTTTGATTGAATGTAATCAAAACCATCTGCTCCTTTTTTCAAATCATGTTCTTTCCCCCAAGCTTGTAAACCTTCCCAAGCTGATTGGTTAAACGAACGGTCATCTACCCCACCGATATCAGTAACGATTACAACGCTATGATCAGCGTCCCCACCTGCTGATTTTCCACCTGTTGAATCTTTTTTACCTCCACCACATGCCGCTAGTGCAACTGTTAATGCTAGTGCAGTCAAGCCAAAACCAAATAATTTTGCTTTTTTCATCTCTGTAAAGCCCCCTAAAATAGTTTTATATTTTCAACAGCCGGATGACTGAATGAAACAATTGAAAAGCGGAATGAACCGCTCAGACCTCGAACAAATTAGGAAAATGATAGAAAGATGTTTTTTATCTTTCTAGCATTTTGTCTATTTGTTGAGAGGTTTGGTTCATGTAGCTGGATCTTGCAATGCCACATGTACAGTAGTGTAGCTAGATCTTATAAATCTTTTTCCGTAAATGCATACGGCAATAACTCACCGACAGTCGTCTCTTTCGTTACACCGTGTTCGCCAACCAACGTAACTGGCATTTCAGGCGCGCAAAATTCAGCCATCACTTGGCGGCATGCACCGCACGGAGAGATCGGCTCAGGTGTATTTCCTGCAATCACTAAATGTTGAAATTCTCGTTCGCCTTCAGAAACAGCTTTAAAAATCGCTGTCCGTTCTGCACAATTGGTCAATCCATATGAAGCATTTTCAATATTAACACCTTGATAGGTTTTTCCTTCTTTGGTGATTAGGCATGCTCCCACCGGAAAGTGAGAATACGGTACATACGCTTTTAATAACGCATCATCTGCGATAGCTAACCATTCTTGTTTTGCTGTCATTTGTCCGCCGCTTTCTTCTTTAGATTAATAGCCTGCTCCAGTTGAGCCTTCCATAATTGCAACTCCAGCACTTGTTCCGATACGTGTCGCTCCTGCATCGATCATGGCTTTAGCTTCTTCTTCATTGTGAATACCGCCAGAGGCTTTAACGCCCATATCTGGTCCTACTGTTTCACGCATTAATTTCACATCTGCTACAGTTGCTCCGCCAGTTGAAAAGCCAGTCGATGTTTTAACAAAATCTGCACCTGCTTCTTTAGCAAGCTCACAAACTTTGATTTTTTCTTCATCTGTTAGTAAAGCTGTCTCAATGATTACTTTCACTAACGCTTTACCTTTCGCTGCATCAACCACGGCTTGAATATCCTTCAAGACTTTTTTATACTGCTTAGATTTAAGCGCACCGACATTGATGACCATATCAACTTCTGTTGCTCCATTATTAATTGCATCCGTCGCTTCATAAGCTTTTACTTCTGAAGTATTAGCCCCTAGAGGAAAACCGATTACTGTACAAACATCAACAGATGTCCCTGCCAAGTGTTCTTTTGCTAAAGCAACCCAACATGGATTGATACAAACTGAGAAGAATTCGTATTTTTTTGCTTCTTCAATGATTCGTAAAACATCCTCTTCCTTTGCGTCTGCTTTTAAAATAGTGTGGTCAATCATTTGATTTAATTCCATTATTTTTTTACACATCCTTTATGCTGTTATTATATCATGAATCAGCTCAGGTTCAGTGCCAGAACTGCCGATTTCGATATTTTTATATAAAAGTTCTTTTACGTTCTCGATTGATTCTGAATTTGAATAAATAGTTAACAGAGACTCCCCAGATTTCACTGGCATACCGACTTTCTTGTGTAACTTGATACCTACTGCATGATCGACTTCATCTTCTTTTGTTGCTCGACCTGCACCTAGTAACATTGCAGCGATACCAATTTCGTTTGCCACGAGCTTTTGAACAACTCCTGACGTTTTTGCAGGTAATTCTATTTGATATTTCGCTGTCAATAAGCGTTCAGGATGATCGATGATACTATCATCGCCACCTTGATTGCGGATCATTTCTCTGAATTTCTCTAATGCTTTACCTGACTCTAGCGCTTCTTTCAACATCGCACGTGCTTCGTCTAATGTATCAGCCTTTTTAGCTAAAACGACCATTTGACTTCCTAAGATGTAGCACATCTCCATTAAATCTTCTGGCCCTTTTCCTTGAAGTGTTTCGATTGCTTCGACGACTTCTAAGCTATTTCCAATCGCTTCACCTAAAGGTTGGGACATATCTGAAATCACTGCCATCGTTTGACGATTGGCTAATCGACCAATTCGAACCATCGTTTCAGCTAAGCGACGCGCTTCATCGATATTTTTCATAAAAGCACCTTCACCAGTGGTTACATCCAACACTATTGCATCAGCGCCAGCTGCGATTTTTTTACTCATAATCGAACTTGCGATCAACGGAATCGAGTTGACTGTTGCTGTAACATCGCGCAAGGCGTATAATTTTTTATCCGCTGGCGCTAAATCACCAGACTGACCAATTACCGCTACATGACTCTCATTTACCAAACGAACAAATTCTTCATCTGGTATCTCTACATGAAATCCTGGTATAGCCTCTAATTTATCAAGTGTACCGCCTGTATAGCCAAGCCCTCTACCAGACATCTTAGCCACGCTAGCACCAACACTTGCAACAAGTGGCGCTAAAATCAAGGTTGTCGTATCACCAACACCACCTGTAGAATGCTTATCTACTTTAATGCCTTGAATCGATGAAAGGTCGATCATTTCTCCTGAATTAGCCATGGCTAATGTCAGCGTCGTAATTTCTTCATCTGTCATGTCTTTGTAAAAAACAGTCATCAAAAAGGCACTCATCTGATAATCCGGAATATCGCCATTTGTATAACCTGTAATAATGAATTGGATCTCTTCTTTCGTTAAAACCTGTCCATCACGTTTTTTCTCGATCAAATCTACCATTCTCATGCTTTTTTCCTCCGAATCAATCCCCAAGGATGTATTATACACTAAAATCATTCAGGTTAAAACCTTTTAGTAAAACAGTTTACTAACGCTTACATAATTTGAAAACGCTTATAACACGAACATTAAATCAAATCGACCAGATTGTCAATCGATTTCGTGCTATTTCTTAAAATAAATGTTGTATCGAAAATTTTATTGGGCATTTTTTTGTCAGGATCATTGATCGATTCCACTAAAAATTGTGCGGCATAAAAGCCAATATCAAAACTAGGCTGATAAACAGTTGTTAGTCCAGGCACTAAATATTCTGAAATTTCCAATCCATCAAACCCGATAACAGAAATGTCATCCGGAATTTTCTTGCCGGATTCTTCAATGGCTTGATAGGCCCCCATCGCCATTTCGTCATTTCCACAAAAAATAGCTGTGATCTGAGGATTTTTCAATACATTTTTGGCCGCCATGTACCCGCCGCCTAAATTTAAGTCACCACTGCTCATATATTCTTCTCTCACTGGAATTCCATGATCTTTTAGCGCATGCTGATAGGCTGTCACTCTTTCTGTCAGCTGATAATAACCGTCATTTTCTTTTAGCATTGCAATATGTCTGTGTCCTTGCTCAATCAAGGAACAAACTGCTTGGTAAGCGCCCTCATATTCTTTCACGATCAAGCGGCCGTTTTCACGGGGATTGATGCCGCGATCGACTAAGATCACTGGTACTTTCCGTTTGCTTTTATTTCTCAAGATATGATCCACCGGTAAAATATTCGGCGTTGCAAAAATAATTCCATCAACTGAACGATGGATCAGTTCAGTAACATATTGCGTTGCCTTTTCTTCATCATGCTTGGAATTACACAACAAGATCATATAGCCTAATGAATTTAAATAGGTTTCAACACCTTCAATCACTTTAGCAAAGAAAAAATCTGTCACATCCGGTACAACCATTCCAATCGTTTTCGAATGACGAGTAATGATATTGGAGGCAAAGTAATCTGGCTTGTAATCAAATTCCTCCACTACAGCTAACACTTTGTTTCTAGTTTTCTCACTAAAACGACTGCCTTTGTTATTGATGATTTGAGACACTGTCGTAACAGATACACCTGCCATATCTGCAATTTCTTTAATAGTCAATTTCATATTTTATTCTCCCTTTATTGACAAGACCTACCAACCATGTCAACGTTTTCAAAATACGTATCGAATGATCCTAGTTTATCAGAATTCGATAGAATAAAATAGCTTAAGCAAACATTTTACAAAATTTAGCAAAAAAAAGCTGCTACTCCACTTTCACAGACCACTTTTTTCACCAGTTGTTCGTTAGCATCAACAGCCCAGGAATCCAACAAGTGACAACTCCTTCAAAAATCGCAAAATAAAGAACAGGTTTCCCAATTTCTTTTTTCAGGACATATTCTATAAAGCCCGTCATCCATAAAATCCCCCATGACAACCAGATCAATGCAAAACGCCAGTCACCATCCACTGTATAGGAAATATATGCTGCAGGAATCGTATTGACTGCTACGAACAAAGCGAAGATCCCATAAATACGCATATCCAAATCAAACACATAAATCAACCCAACCATCAGATAGGTAAAAGCAAATAAATAGCCTGTACCAGCATCATAATACGCTCCTCTAAACAAGTAAATCGTATTGATGATAAAAGACAAACTTCCTGTGAGTAAATTAATTAATCCTGTAGATTTTTTATCTACTCCCGCTAACCCGCAATAACCATTGCTGATCAATGTGATCGCTACAAATAACAGTCCTACACCTAACAAAATGAACCCTCCAATAACTAATCAAAAAGACTAATTTTCTACTGGACTATTTTACTTTAATTCGTCTAAAAAAACTACTCTTAATTTCAGTTTCTTCCCACTCTTATTGACAGAGCTCACTCAGCATGTTAAAGTCTTCAAAATACTTACCAACAAGACCAATCGCTTTAAAAGAAAAGAGAGGATGATATCGTGAAACGAGAGCAAGTCAAGAAACTACCAAAAATAGAGCTGCATTGCCATTTAGATGGTTCCGTACGCCCAGAAACCTTACGGAAAATAGCAACTCCTCAAGGCATCTCTTTGCCCGCAGATAATGAGCAGTTAAAAGAACTCTTAGTCGCGCCTGTTGATTGCCAAAATTTAAATGACTACTTAGAACGTTTTGATTTAGTTTTATCTTGCCTACAAACCGAAGCAGCCTTAACAGCCGCTGCATTCGATGTCATCAGTCAAGCAGCAGAAGAACATATCCAGTACATCGAAGTCCGTTTTGCGCCTTCTCTCCATACCGAAAAAGGCCTTTCCTTACCTAAGATAATAAAAGCTGTATTAGCAGGTCTCGAGCAAGGACAACAACGTTTCGGCGTCAAAAGCAATGCCTTATTATGCGGCATGCGACATGAAGATACAGCAGCTATCGAAAAAATTGTTCAATTAACTGAAGATTTCAAAACAGATGGTATCGTAGGTTTTGATCTCGCTGGAAATGAATCAGATTTTCCGCCTTATACTTTTGAAGAAACGCTAGAGTTAGTCAATCAATTGACGATCCCTTTAACCCTTCATGCAGGCGAATGTGGTTGCGGAAAAAATGTTGCTGATGCAATTTATTTAGGCGCCAAACGAATTGGACATGGCATTGCTGTAAAAGATACGCCTGAATATTTTTCTTTATTACGAGATAAAAATATTTTGATCGAGATGTGCCCTACCAGTAACTTTCAAACGAAGACCATCACTAGATTAGAAGATTACCCTTTCCAAACATTTATTGATGCTGGCATCAAAGTCTGTATCAACACTGACAATCGAACCGTTTCTAACACAACGTTAACGGATGAATATATGAAACTCCACGAATGGTACGGCATCACTTATGCAGATATGGAAAAATTAAATCACAACGCAGTGGATGGTGCTTTTATCCCTGAAAGTGAAAAACAAGTTCTTCATGAATACTTAACAGGTAGCTATCAACTTTAGTTCAATAAATCCACTAAAAAAGTCAAAATGAATGACTCTTGAATCATTCATTTTGACTTTTTCTATCTCAAGTAAATGCTAAACTTTAACATTTACTATTTGATGATGCCCGTTTGATCCACTCCAATAATCTGCCAATCATAAATTCTAGCTGTTTTTCCATTTTGTTCTGCTTTTTCTAAAGACAGTTTGACATATCTCGCTTCAACCAAACTGATTGCATCTTTGCTATTGTCTGCTGCGTTTCCTCGATGTTGAACCACAGTTGTCCAATTACTTCCATCATGGCTTACAGAGATATCATAGTCTCTCGTATTCCACTCTGGACTTTCACCACCTGCTCCAGCATGGAAAAGCTCAAACCCAGAAATGGTTTTCTCTGCGCCTAAATCTACGATCATCCATGGCTTCTCACTACCGTTATCACACCATTTTGTCTGTAAATTTCCATCTAGTGCAAAACGATAACTTTCACGCTCATTCGTGTAGCCAGAACCTTGAGTAGCAGTTGTTGTCGGCAAAGTAGCCAAATTTTCTATTTTGATTCCAGCATTTTGATCGTAAACATAGAGATAATTTTCTTTGGTAACCTCCGTTTCACCTGAAGCATTCACTGCAACTGCTTTAACTGTATAGATGCCAGATTTAGCAAAAGAAAGTGTCACTTCTTTGCCAGAAGCACTTTGAGGTATCTCTCCAACCACTTCCCAATTAACCGTTTCCGTCGATTTAGAGACCTCTGCTGACAATGTTACTGTTTCACCCACTGACAACAATGTACTGCTAGCATTGATCGTTATTTCTGGTTTTTTCAACGCTTCAAATGTATAAACTGCCGCCGCTCCTTTTCTTTGGTCTTCTCGACCATACTGATCGACTGGGATCACTTGATAGTTAGCCGTGTCACCTGTTCGCTCTTGATTTAATAGCGTATACGACGTATTCGCTGTTTCGCCTTCAAATTGCAATTGACCAGCGACTTCTCGATAAATACGATAAGATGCAGTGTTTTTCCCTTTTGTCTGCCAGTTCATTCGAATACTTTCTGTCAAATCGTCCACAATCGTTTTCCCAGAAAATGTAAGATTGCTGACAGCGCTGATTGGTGTTGTTTTTTCTTTCCCTATTCTTAATTGACCTAAATAGATAGAAGCTGTTTCAGTTTGAGCGTTTTTCACATTCAATCCAATCGCTGTAATCGTTTGGCAAACCGCTGGCTTAAGTGAATAAGTCGTTTGTACCCACCCATTTTCTAGAGGCTGTTTAGTCCCTTGAATAATCAATGGTTTTTCTTTTCCTTGTAATTCCAAGACTAAAGATGTTTCACCGGCACCTTTCGTTACAATCGATGCTGTTTCTGAAGCACTAGCTTTCACTTTGGTAGCGTAAAGCTTGATAAAGCTGTTCTTATCTGCTGTCATTGGCCCTGTCAACTTGATAGAAGAACCGCCATTAAAAGCATCCTCATAACTAACTGCAGCCTTCAATTGGTTGCCCTCTTCATTATCAATGACCCAACGATAGGTTGGCATTACGTCTTGAATACTTCGGTTATTAAACGTTCCTTCTTTGACCTTTGTGCCATTTTTATAAAAAGCATCTCCATTTCCCACGTTAAAATTCGTTAAGAATGGCAACTTCGTAACAGGCGTTTTTTCTACATAGTAACGTGAGACTCCTTGCCATTCATCATTAGAACTTTCAACTGCGCGTGGATCTCCTTGCGGATTTATCCATAGTAGTTTTTCATTTTCCCAATACTGATTGATATCATACTGTCCACCATCTCGTAATGTCCAATCTGGGCAATACAGTCCTAACGAAACTAATGGTTTTCCATCTTCGCCTAAAATACTACTTGGCTTACGTCTGCTATTTACCCCATTCGCTTGTACATCAATTCCAGCAAAAAGGTCGTAGGGACTGCGCTTCAATTGGGTTGCTTTTTCGTTGGATGATTTAAGTCCTTGCCAACGGAAATCAATAAACATCTTATCTGAAACACGCTTTTTCCCATCTTGAAAATAGCCTTGGTTCGTCTCATTGAGTGCTCCTTGCCAAGCTACTGCACCACTTGGGATCATGGAATCATACCAAATAATTTGCTGATTCTTTGGTTTTCGTGTTTGTAAATAACTCATAAACTCTTTCATTCCACTAGCCGTTTTCGCATCAACATTGGTTTCTTGATTAATAAACCATCCATCAAAACCATACGCTTTGGACATTTCCAACAACTTATCCGCCATCGGAAATCTTCCTCTTTGATCCTTTTGAACGAATTGTTCTACCCACTCACTCTTTCCCCCATATGCTTCTGGCGGAAAGAAAACGGTACCCACTACCGGCACGCCATTTCTATGAGCTGAATCCGTTACATCACCACTCGGCGGAACAATGATTCCTTCACCCGATGAACCTGCCCACGCAACCAACATATCTACATATTGCCAATTTGTAAAATTATAGACTGCTTTATCCGTTCCACCCTGTGATGGGGTACCTTTTGTATGCCGATTCACGATTGCGATTGATAGTACTTTTGCTTCTGTACTTTGATTCGCGTTTGATTTCTTCCCTTGAACTCGATCAGCTAAAGGAACTTTTGAAACATTAAACGGTGCATCTGGATCAATTTTAGGACTCCAATTTAACAACGTCTCTGGAAACAACGCTGTTGATTCTGGCATTTGCTCAAATACTGGAATGCCACTTTCCTGATTACTTCCCAATTCAGCTGACTCTGCATAAACAGTTGTCGTAAAAGCCAGATTCGCTCCTGTTACAAAAGCAAACATAACAGCCGAACAATAACATACACTTCTCCACGTTTTTCTTTTCACTGAATGAACCTCCTTAAGTTAGTTGCCTAAATCCCAGCATTATTCATTCTCCAACCAAAATGTTAACGCTTTCTTTCCGTTTTATAAATAGATAAACTATAGCATTTATATCAAAAAGTATAGGTTTCTTTCTTGGTAAATCAGAAATAACAGCCGAAATATCGAGCTTTACACTCTTTATCTCAGCTGTCCTATCACTCGGATCTATAAAAATGAAAAGAAAAGCCTTCCATCAATTTCATAAGCTCGATTACGATCTCCTCTTCTTCTTTCGCTTCTGGTTTATCACACCAAACTGCTAGAGCGGCGCCTTTGAGCTGTTGCCGTTTAGTTGGGGAAATTAGTTGGTGTGAAGCGAATAAATCGGGATACCAATTTTCTTTGATTTTTTCTGTCGTTGGATACGTATAGCCTGCATTCTCACCAAGTACATAATAAAGATAATTATCATTGAAATTAATGACGGTATATCCTTCATCCAAAAATGTGTGAACAGGCGCCATTTCTTTTTGCCATCTTGTCCAATAGGTGATTTCAACATTTTTTGTCAGTGTAGAACTTTGATTTTTTCTAAAAAAAGCGTCATTCCAAACTCTAGGAATAAATCCGTGATTTCTAACAAAATCTGCTACCGTGTTGATGTAGGATTCAAATTCTCCGACCCCATTCTTTGCCAACGCAGGATAGCACTCCATTTGATCAAAAACAACAAACTCATCTCCACCGATATGGAAATAGCGACTATCAGAAAACAACTGCAGATACTCTTCGTACAGCGAGAGTACAAATGACACTGCTTGCGGATTCGTAATATCTAAAGCCGAAGGAATTTTATCGATTCTGCCATCTTCCTCTTGTATCGACAATTGCCATTCAGGATATGCTTTTAATAGATGTTCCATATGCCCTGGCGTATCAATATCAGGAATAATTTCAATCGAGAGATAGGCTGCATAGCGAATTAGTTCTTCTACTTCCGCAATCGACAGACATTCATCTGAAACAAGTTCAGGATAGCGTAGTGATTCAATTCGAAATCCATTATTTTCAGAAAAATGTAGCTGCAGGAAGTTACAGCCATACAGAGCCATTTCCTCTATAATCCGGTATAATCCTTCAGGGGAGAAATATTTTCTGCCAATATCTATCATAACGATTCGTTCGCTTACAATCTCTGAGAATTTTCCGGAAGTGATTTCAACTCCTGTTCTTAACTGCTTCGCTAAATACATGACACCACGAAAAGCAGTCACTTGACCACTTGCCTGAACCACGATCTGTTCAGCTGCTTCAATAACAAAAGAGTTCTTCGCCTCTGATGAAAAACGCACGATAACATCCGCTTTCTCTATCGTCTTTATAAAACTAATTTTTTTGTTTAATAATCGCAAGTATAAATACGCTATTTTCTCCTGCTCTGTTTCAAAAGTCTGATCCATATAAAAATAGATTGTTTGTAATTTAAATAAACGAGTCACGCTATCATGCTTCACATCAAACCTCTTTGTTCCTTCGCCAACAATAAGCACCCCATCGTACCGCTATTATCACCTAAACCACAACCCACAATATACTCTTCTAAGTCTGGCAACGAAACATAACCACCTAATTGTTGTTCTAATGACTCACGTATTTTAGGTAAAAGATGCGTTTGCTTCATCACTCCTCCGCCTAGGATGATTTTTTCTGGCGAAAGAACTAATGTATAATTCATCAAAGACTGTGCTAAATAAAATGCTTCAATTGACCACGCTTCATGAGCTACTTCTAATAGTTGCCCTTTGATTCCCGTCCTTTTTTCTAACGCTGGTCCAGCAGCCAAGCCTTCCAAGCAATTATCATGATAAGGACAGACACATTCCAATGTATCGTTTGGATAACGCTGAACAGTAATATGCCCCATCTCGGGATGACTAAACCCTTGTAAAACAGCACCGTTCACAACCGCACCACCACCAATTCCCGTACCCACAGTCAGATAGATACAACTTTGAGTTCCTTTTCCAGCACCCAAATGAATTTCACCGTAAGCAGCAGCATTTACGTCAGTAGTCCAAGCAATCGGAATAGCAAAACGCGCTTTTAGCGTTCCTAAAAGATCCATATTTGTCCAGCCTATTTTAGGGGTAGAGGTAATATAACCATACGTACTGGATTTCTGATTTACATCGATCGGCCCAAACGAACCTACCCCGAGTGCCTTTAATTGGTAGCTATCAAAAAATTCAAAGACTTGATTTAATGTTTCTTCTGGTAATGTCGTAGGCAAACTGATTCGGTCAACGATCTGTAAATCTTCATCCGCTACTGCGCAGACAAATTTAGTCCCGCCAGCTTCGATCGATCCATAATATTCCATCAAAATCACTTCTCTTTCTTATCGGTCAAATCCAATCGTACGAATTTCATAGGCTTCTAGGTTATCTGTTACTTTTTCAGGTTGTTTCACTTCTAGTAGGTTTAATAAATATGATTTTTCGCCAGTGCTTTTTTCTACTTTAACTTCATCTGACTTATCACTCATATTGAACCCTCTAACAACAAGTGCTTGATTCTTTTCGCTGTTTTTCATTGCCGTTACTGCAAAATTTGTGCCTTCAATCTTTAAGTAGGCGTCTTCGGCTTTTAATCGCCCTGCATGATTTGTTGTTTGTTTTACACTAAAAGGTATTTGCGCCGCGTATGCTCGTTTATAGCTAGCGTATCGCTCCGCCGCTTCTCCATGAAAGTCAACACCATAATTAAAAGTATGTTGTCCTATGCATTGCGCTTCTGGTGTCGGGAAGTAACCCCAATCACCCATTTCACCGACGGATCTTAGAAGCGTTAACGCAATCGTATTGGTTTCAGGTAAAATCTCATATTCGTTCAATCCAAAATTTGAAACAGTTATTCCAGCTTTTTCATCATGAATATTGACAAATGCATGTTGATGTTGAGGATTGGTTGGATTCTCCCAACTTTTGCTAACTTGATTCGGTCTAGTAACTACTTCATAGATGCTATCAGCTTCATGCGTCTCTGCTTTTATCCCTGTTGGAAATAGCATCCGCAAGCGATGATCTTTCATTTGGTTATTTACAGTTGTTTCAAAGTTCAGGTATGGAGAATCTTTTTCCATCGTTACTACTGTTTCGATCGTTAATTCTTTCAGTTTCGATGAACGCTTGGCTTTTCTATAACGAAAATCAACAACTGATTTTTGTTCTTGTTCTAATAAATCTTCTGCAGATTCGGGAATCATCATGCGTTGGATGATCTTGACTTGTGCTATGAAAGATTCATCTTTCACTACAGAAATTTCTGCTGGAAGTCCGCTAGATAAAAGTGGAGTTGTATCTTCTGGTTGTTTAAAAATATATTCATTTCCGATATCGCCTGTATTTTCGATCGTCAGTAATTCAGTGTATTTTCTACCAGATTTTTTATCCAG
Source organism: Enterococcus sp. 7F3_DIV0205 (assembly GCF_002141365.2). Classification (NCBI taxonomy): domain Bacteria; kingdom Bacillati; phylum Bacillota; class Bacilli; order Lactobacillales; family Enterococcaceae; genus Enterococcus; species Candidatus Enterococcus palustris. Next base: position 2,937,022 of record NZ_CP147244.1, on the reverse strand, counting down.
TACGTCTAATGTTCCATCTCCATTGATCATTACCTTCAAGCGACTATTTTCCAGCACACCGTTTTCCGCATTTACGACCATTGAGTCTGTTTTCTTTACTGGCGCTTTTGTTTCTTGTAATGCAAAAGAGTTCCACGAGAAGGCTGGCATGTTACTTATCGACAGTTCTATTTCCACATACTTAGCCATATACGGCACTCTGAAACGGTCTTTTGGAAGGTCATACCCAAAACTAACTTCTGGATTTGAAATCAAAGACGGTACTACTTGCCCTTTAGAATCAATCACTTCAAATGTTGGTGTTTGACTTTCAGCAAGCTCTTCCCATAATTCATGAGGAATCCCTTCTTTGAACGGTTTTCTCTCGATTTCTACTTTTATTTTTGTGATTTCTGATTTTTGATACCCCGATGTATTAAAGACAACAAACGGATAACTTGTGTCGGCGAATTGCGTTGTATCGACCGCCTCTACTAAGTGGGTCAACGCTTCTTCAGCCAAAAACTTCCCGACTTCATTGGCTTTTTCAAATCTCGGAATCATTTCACGATGTACTTCGTCGACTGAGCATCCGCAAATACTATCGTGTGGATGATTTTGTAGCAATAATTTCCAAGCATAATCCAGTTGATCGTGTGGATAGGTTTGTGTTAGGTCATACGCCATTGCAGCTAATGGTTCTGTCACATTTTCCAATTGGCGCTCCACAGTTGTATTCCATTGTTTTAAATAAACTCTTGCTGATGCGGTATTCGCTAACGTAAACCAGCCATCCGTCTCTTGGCTCGTTAATTCTCCTTGAACGGTGCCAACCTTATCGGGTAAATCTTGACGCATCAGTTTTAAGTATTCATCAAAATTCGAGTGAATAAATTCATATTCAGGAAACAACTCATTTGCCAAGGCAATGGCTTTGGTAATATTTTTTTGGACTGGTTGATGATCCACACCATTCATCATTAACAAATGATCCGTAGAAGCGAATTTTTCAGCTTCAGCTAGCTTTTGATTCCAGAATGCTAAAGCTGTTTCTTTTTCAGCAGGTATTTCATTGCCATTACTGTACCAATTAGCAAATAGCAATCCTAAAATAGTACTACCATCTGGCCCTTGCCACCACATTTCGGAATACTGTGATGTATAATTTTCATCCTCTAACACTTCATTGTTAAAGCCAACTGGTTTCACTCCTCGACCAAAAGCCGCTGCGTCTAAATCAGCCTGTCTCATCATTTGTGGTGTTTGCCCCATGTTGCCGAATGTATCTGGGAAATAGCCTAACTTAACTTCTGGACCCCATTTTTCACTTTCTTTTTTACCGATCAACATATTACGCACATTTGACTCAGAGCTGATCAGAAAATCATCTTGCAAGATATAAAATGGACCGATTCGTAGTTTGCCATCCGTAATTGCTTTTTGAACGGCAGATTTCTTCTCTGGTCTAACTTGCAAGTAATCGTCTAAAATAATCGTCTGACCATCCAAATGAAAACTATCGAATGCCGAATCGGTCTCAATCAATTCCAACACGTCATCTACCAGCTCAACTAAGCGCATATGGTGCTGTTCATACGGCATGTACCATTCACGATCCCAATGAGAATGAGAAATGATATAGACTTTTTTCTTCATAATTTTACGCTCCATCCATTCTTTTTATCGTTCAACTCGAATATCAAAATAATCCATCACCAACTCACAAAACATCATGTTCGCCCAAGAGAACCATTCACGTGTATAATTTTTCGGATTGTCTACATCAAATCCTTCATGCATTAAGTGTGTGCCTCCGTCGTTGGCTACTAAAGAATTCAAGATTCGTTCTTTTTCTGACTTGTTTTTTGTCGTCATACCTTCCATCGCCAACGCGATCGGCCAAATATAATTTTCTGGCGTATGAGAACTACCGATACCTTTAGCGTATTTCCCCTCATAAAAATAAGGGTTTTCCTTACTTAAAATTGTTTTTCTAGTTGCTTGATACGTCTCGTCATCAACTGTTGTATAGCCCAAATAAGGTGCAGAAAGCAGATTAGGAATATTGCTATCATCCATAATGCTAGCATTACCTAGACCATCTACTTCGTATGCGTAGATAGCGTCTCCAGCTCGATTGTCCGTTTTGCCAAATTGGTGAATTCCAGAATCAATTTCTTTTCTAAGTGAAGATGCTTGCGCTACTATTTCTGGATCAGACAATATTTCAGTAAAAATCTCTTCGATATAGCCCAAAATAACTACAGCAAACATATTCGATGGCACTAAATAACCGTAACGGCAAGCGTCATCGCTCGGACGAAAGCCCGACCAAGTCATCCCTGTTTTACTGACCTCACTGCCTCGACCATCATTTGGAAGTGTGTCCTCTAAACGTGTAGTATCGCGTTCGAATGTATATGGTGAATTTTGGTGCTCTTGTTCTGTTTTAAAAACCGTCAAAATCTTTTTCACACCTGCTACAAAATTCTCATCGAATTGCTTCTTGCATCTCGTATTTTTGAATAGCAAGTAAGCGAGCTGAACGGGGTAACAAAGTGAATCTATTTCGTATTTCCGCTCCCAGATCCACGGACTCATTACCGTGTGATCGCTCTGATGTCCAGCACCATTCGGTTCTTCATTGAATGCATTAGCATAAGGATCCATCGTAATATAGAAAAATTGACGTTGGACCAAACCGCAAATCATGTCTCTTAATTCTTCATCTTCTTTGGCGATAACTAAATAAGGACGAACTTGCGCAGTAGAATCTCTCAGCCACATCGCAGGAATATCTCCTGTTAGTAAAAACGTAGTCCCATCCGCTTGTCTTTTGACTGTCGTAGTCAAGGTATTGGCAAAAGCTGCATTGAAGTTTTCCGCCCAACCAGCGTGCTCTTCCCCACACATCTTAGTGATTTTATCCATAAAATCTTGAACTGAGTTTGGTATTTTTTTGTAAGCCATACGTACCTCCCGTTAGTTGATATATCATTTCACAACGAAAGTATATGATAATGAAAGCGTTTTGTCTACTGTTTTTATTAATATTTTTAAATTGAACTCTTTTTCTTTCTATGTTAAACTAACAACAATGATATATCATTTCACATTTAGGAGAACAACTATGTCAAAACCATTATATAAAAAAATCACCGATGACTTATTGCAAGCAATCGAAACTGGAAAATTGCCAGAAAATGCCCAACTTCCAACAGAGAAGGAACTCTCTCAAACGTATAATGTCAGCCGTATCACCTCGAAACGAGCACTAACAGAGCTCGAAAATCAAGGGTTGATTTATCGTATCCAAGGAAAAGGCAGCTATGTTCAAAAACGTAAACCTATGAAGAAAAAAGTGTCACGTATTTTATTTTTGATTCCTTTCGTAAATGATCTTTCTCTTGGGAACTTCAATGAGGGATTAGCTCCTGTTACAAGTGAACATCACTACGAAGTAATCATGTCATCCTCAGAATTTTTGATCAATAAACAAGCAGCTGATATCATCGAAGATTTTGACGGAATGATCTACTATGCACATAATACTGAAGACTTTTTAGATACGTTATTCGAGTTGTCTATTCAGCAATTTCCAGTCATCATCTTAGATAAAAAGATCCACGATCTGCCTTATCCCACTGTTCAATCGAACAACTTTTCAGGTGGTGCGATGGCGACAACTTATTTAGCAACTCAAGGTCACCAACGGATTGCTTATATTTTTGGAGAAGAAACACTGCCGCAATCTGTACGGCAGCGCTATTTAGGCTACATTCATTCGACGAAAGAACAGCACTTATCTTTTCATACCGCTTTAACAGATAAGCAAGCCTTCCTACACTCCGATGTTATTGCTTATATTTTAGAAAATGCGATTACTGGTGTTGTCTGTGAAAATGATTTAGTAGCGATTTCTTTAATGAACCAAGCCAAGCGAGCCAATGTTGATATACCAAATCAATTATCCGTTATTGGTTTCGATAATATCCAAGCTGCCTCATTGATCGATCCATCTTTAACCACAATTGCTCAGGATTTTAAAGGGATGGGTAACCTTGCCGGCACGATGCTGATAGAATGGATCGAAAAACAAGTGATTCCAACAGATCAGCAAGTTCCAGTAAAACAAATTATTCGACACTCTACAAAGGAGAATTAATGTATGAAACCAACATTCATCGACACTAGACACGGAACTGATAATCAACATTCTTTTTCAAATGGTAATTGTTTACCTTATACGGGTGTGCCTTTTGGCATGAACTATTTTGCACCTCAAACTAATGGAGATAACGGTAGTTGGTGGTTCAATCCTCGTGACCGAGTCTTTCAAGGGTTTCGCTTGACCCATCAACCTAGTCCTTGGATGGGGGATTTTAGTTATTTGGTTATGTTGCCTTTTAATGGCAAACTAAAAGAATCGACTGTCTTTCATGCTCAGTCTTCTTACCGACCAGATGAAAGCGTTTTTAATCCTAGTTATTTAGAACTGACAGCACAGCGCTATCAACTGACAACTCGTCTAATTCCTAGTATGTATGGTGGTGTCTTAACAGCAAGTTACACACAAGCAGATGCCGGACTTTTACTTTCGTTACCTGGAAAATATCACCTTACTATCGAGGATGCTCATACCGTTTCCGGCTCTATAATAAACTCCGCAGGTTGTAAGGATAATCATTTTTCTTTTTACTTTACCTTGCATTTTGACCAAGCTTTAACTTTTGAAAAACCTGTCGAACAAAAAGGTGAAAATGAGTGCATTACTTTTTCATTTGGAAATATTGGAGAACAAGTAGTCCAGTTCGGTACTTCTTTTATCAGTTTAGAACAAGCTAAATTGAATTTGTCTCGTGAAGCACATTGGCAACCAGCAGACTACCTTGCAAACTCAGAAAAGCAGTGGTCTCATTATCTGAATAAAATCGAGATTCAAGATAAGAACCAACAGCGTCGTTCGACCTTTTATCATAATTTATATCGTGCTTTTTTATTTCCACAAACATTTTATGAAAAAGATGCTCACAACAAAATTATTCATTATGATACGTTGGCTAAAGAAGTAAAACCAGGATTTCTCTATACAAATAATGGGTTTTGGGATACTTATAAAACGGTTTATCCTCTTTATTCATTGATTGCTCAAGAAAAATATGCAGAAATGCTGGAAGGTTTTTTGAATAGTTATCGAGAAAGCGGCTATTTGCCTAAATGGCTTTCACCTGACGAACGAGGCTTAATGCCAGGCACATTGATCGATGCTGTGGTTGCTGATGCTGCAGTAAAAAATATTCGTCCTGATTTGATGCCTGAATTTTTAGAAGCTATGATCAAAGGAGCGACAATTCAAAGTGAGAATCCAAATTACGGCAGACAAGGAACCAACGATTATTTGACTTATGGCTATGTTCCTGCTCACTATCATGAGTCTGTAAACCATACCTTAGATTATTGCTATAGCGATTTCTGCATCAGCCAAGTTGCAAAATCATTGGAAGAACATACAATTGCTGAACATTATGAAAAACAAGCAAAGAATTATTTAACTATTTTTGATCCTGAAACTGGCTTTATGCGGGCTAAACAAACAGATGGCACATTCAAAGAACCTTTTAACAGTCACCAATGGGGAGAAGATTACGCTGAAGGTAGTGCGTGGCAAAGTAGTTTTGCGGTGTATCATGATTTTAAAGGTTTGATTGCAGCATATGGTGGACCAGACGAATTTCAAGAAACATTGATTGATTTATGCAATCAGGCACCAGTCTTTAATGTTGATGGATATGGGTTTGAAATTCACGAAATGAGTGAAATGGCCGCCACAGAGTTTGGCCAATTGGCAATTTCTAATCAGCCTAGCTTTCATTTTCCCTATTTATTTAGCTATATTGGAAAACCGGAGTTTGCCCAGCCATTACTAAAACAATTAATGATCCAAGAGTTCGATGATAGCTCTACTGGTTTCCCAGGCGATGAAGATAATGGAAGCATGGCTAGTTGGTATATTTTTAGTTCATTAGGATTTTATCCTGTTTGCCCTGGTTCAGGCGAATATGTGATTGGGATGCCTTTATTTGATAAAGCGATTATTCATTTATCTAGCGGTGAAACATTGACTATTTCCACTAGTCCAAATCAGGAACAGCAACAATTTGTGGACCATATTCGTTACAATGATTCTTTGCATGAGGAATTAGTTTTCACTCATGACAGCTTGATAAATGGTGGTACGATCGACTTTACTTTGGGCACCGTGCCTAGACCGAGACAATACAAAAAAGATCAACTTCCTTTTAGCATTTAATAACGTGTTATTTACAAAAAAAGCAACTACAAGAGCAGATCTCTTGTGGTTGCTTTTTCACCTATTCTTCCCCCACCGAATCGTAATGGTGTTTATATTTTTCTCGAAATTCTTTCGGCGTTAAATCATTCATCTTTTTGAAAATTTGAGAGAAGTATGTGCTGTTGTTAAAGCCGATTTTATCAGCAATTTCATTTACGTTATCATCCGTATAAAGCAACAAATTTTGAGCTTTTTTCATACGATATTGGTTTAAATATTGGGAAAAGCTCTTCTTCGTTTCTTTTTTGAATAGTTGCCCCAAGTACATCACATTAAGATGCAATGATTGCGCTACACATTTCAATGTTAATTCGCTTGTATAATCCGAACGAATTTTATCGATCACTTTTTGAACGTTTTCTGAGTAATCGTATGCTATTTTTTCCCGCGTGATTTGAGTCACTGTAGTGGATAGAATATCATGCAGTTTATCAGCGTTAGACGAGTGATTGATATCATCTAACACTTGCTGATACTCCCCTTCATCCAAATGATTAAAACGGCGATAAATATCCATAAAAAGCATAAACGTAATATGCCGAACATCCTCAGGACGAGCACCAATTTTTTGCGTCTTAGCAAAAATTTCAGCAATCGTCGTCTCGATCGTGGTAAAATCTCCCACCATCAACGTCTTGTTAAAATTGATAATATCTGCTGATAGATCAAAATCATCTGAAAAAACAGAATACAGTACATTACTGCCGCTAGCTTCATAAAACTTATAGCGCTGTAATGTTTGATTTGCTTTTTCATAACTATCTGGCACGTCCTCCCAATCACTGACCGTCTCACCAACACTTATCAACCAACTATCATCTTCATTGGCTTGTAACGGATTGGCTATTAAGAGCTGGTTCAATTGATACTTGCCACCTTTAAATATATGTACAATCAGACTTTTATCCCCTAAATTACGAGTAAATAATAACGATTGCTGCTGATTTTCTAGCCAGTCAATCACATTGATCTTTTTCTCGCGATTAACCTCTATCAACAGAACTGTCCACTCTGATTTTTCTGTAGTATTGACCAATCGATCCAGCTCTTCATAACTATCCTTATCAATTTCGCCATTCACCCATTGGGACAATAAAATTTCACTATACAAGCCATTTCTAGTTTCTTGTTGATTGCGTTCATCTAGACGTTTTCTTGCTTTTTTAACACTTTTTAGAAGTTCAACCTTATCTACAGGCTTCATCAAATAATTGATAGCCCCCAACTGTAATCCGCCTTTTAAGAAATCGAATTTTTGATAACCAGAAAGAATCATAAATTCAAATTCTCTCGCCTCTTTTTGAGCAGCTTCAATAAATTCTAATCCTGTCATTTCCGGCATTGTGATATCCGTAATGACTAGATCAATCGCCTCTGTCTCCATCATCGTCAATGCTTCTTTGGCATTTCGCGCCGTCCCTTTGATGGAAAAGCCTTCTGCTTCCCAAGAAATAATTTTTTTCAGCCCATTTACGATCATATACTCATCATCAACCAATAAAACATTGTAATTCATTTTATTACTCCTTTACTCTACGACTACTCATCGCAAAATGATTTTGCTGTAAAAGACGGTGACTTTTTTTGAAATAAACTTTCTTTTTCTTTTCATTGTCAATCAGATTTGTTAGGAAAGAGGATCATCAAAGGTTAACTCAATTGCGATTCCTTTTATTTCGTTTGGCGTAATCGTCATTAAAAATGATGGGCCAAAATAAGCACGCAAACGTTCATTTACATTTTGCAGCCCAATCGAATCATGCAGCTCGATTTGCTCGCTCTTCAATTTAGTTTGAATCAACGCTAGCTTTTGTAAAGAGATTCCTTTGCCATTATCACGTATTGAAATCTTTACCTGCCCCTTAATTAAACGAGCCTTCACGCTGATAGCATTGTCATTTCTGGAAAAATCGATACCATGAACAAAATAATTTTCAATCAACGGCTGAATTGAGAATTTCGGTAAAACCAGTTCCTTTAATGCCTCATCGATCTCAAAGTGATATGCAATTCGATCTGGATATCTCATTTGATATAAATATACATACTTTTCACAAAAACTTAGCTCTTTTTCCAACGTTGTTGTCTTAGCCTGATCGGTATTATTCCGCAGTAAGGTTGAGAAGGCATATACGACATCCGCTAGTTCCTCACTCCCTTCACTTAATGCATACATTCGAATATACTCGAGTGTGTTATATAAGAAATGGGGACTGATTTGCGATTGTAAGGCTCTCATATGTGCGTCTTGCTGCTTGATCTCTAGTTTATAGATATCCGCAATATATTGCTCAATATTATCCAACATCGTATTGATTCCTATAGATAATTCTTTTAACTCAAATTGGGTCTCTTGATCATTGATCCGTGTATTCAAATCTCCTTCAGAAACAAGCGCCATCGATCCCATAATAATATCGACTTGTTGAGAATACTTCGTAAAGGTTCGATAAAGCAAATATAACAGTAATAAAATCAACACCAAACCACCCAGCATCAGAATCCGTAAATCAAAAAGAACTTGCGTCAAGATCTTTTTCTTAGAGATCGTCACTAAAATATCAAAACCACTCGTTGTTTTCAGATGTTCCAGTATATTATTTTCTGCCAACTGTTGAATTGGCAAAGCAGATGTTTCTTTCATTTTTTGCTGAATCAGTTGTTGGTCTGACGTGTTATTTTGTTCCGTATAAGTCAATAATTGATACCCTGTACTTGAAAATACATACGCTAATAATCCATCGAATGTCGTTAAATGAGTCAAGCTATCGATAATATCTTTTTGAGAAAACTCAATATAAAAACTGCCCAGCACTTCTAAAGTCACTGGATTTGTGATTGGATACGCCAAATAAAACTTATTATTTAGACGTGGCGTTCCTTCTATCTTCTTACCACTCTTATTTTCAACACTAGAAAGATAATAATCAGTATAATTGTTCAATACGATGATAATCGATTCGATATTATCATACATGGTATAAAAATTTTTTACTTGGCCGGGTAAAAATAGATAGTTGCCTGTTTCTAACTGTTGATCATAAGAGTAATTCAAGTAATCTGAAATCGAAGTATCCATGTAACGATTTAAATTGTTGATTTTTTCTTGATTATCTCTCAAACTATTCAACATCGTTTTACCTTGTAGATTCTTATCATTGATCGAGCGGCTAATCGTGTCTACAGCTTCTTGTGCTGTAATCTCCCCTCTTCCCATCGATTGCCAATAGGTATTCATACCAATACTGACCATGCCGATCAAAATCAAAGACACAAGGATCAACGCATAATTTTTCAGCAAACGGTTCAGTAACGTTTTTTCATTAAAGAAAGAAGGTTTTTGTTTACGCATGGAGTTCCAATCGTTGATCGATTGTTTGGCGCCATGATTTTGTTGCCGTGAAACTCCAAATTTGAATCATAGAAAACGTACCAAATAGAATCAATCCTTTAAACTTCCACGTAACGAACAGAATCAAGCATATGCCAATTGCAATTTTTAAAAGATTGGTAAAATTTGATAACGTCGAAATAAACGCTAGTTTCAATAAATTTTTCAAACCGATTTCATAATAACTGTCTAATAGTAATGTATACTGAAAAGTCACAACTGCATAGATCATTGCAAAGACTAAAAGAAAATCAATCATCAAAAACGCCAATCCTTGGATTTGAACAGATAAAAATAAATTATAGGCTAAACCTGTTAATAACAAAATAGTGCCATAAAAGAGAATATTTCCTCTGACAAAATTCTGCTTAAAACGACTCCAACCTGCTTTCAACGTAATATCTTTGTAATTAAATTGATGACTGATAAATAATTCATTGATTGTTTTCAACGCTGGCCCAATCCCCGCTATAAGTAAACCACAACAGCTGAATAACCAAAAAAATAAATTTAACTTTACAATGACCCAGATTTTAATGAACAATGTTTCCAACGCTTTTCCAACCATCTAACTCTTCCTTTCTACTTCTCTATTAGTATAATAAATAACTATTCCGGATATTCCAAATAAAAAACTACTGTCTAAGATAATAGTACGCAGTTTAACCCAATTATTTTTAAAAGAACCAAGTAAAAACGATGTATTATCGATTCACTTGGTTCCAAGGATTTATACCTGTTTTATTTTTTCAAAAATTCATCGTATTGTTTTTGCATTTCAGCTAAGACTTTTTCGTAACCAGCATTAACAAGCGCTTCTTTTAATTTAGGGACTGTTTCTTCTGGGTCAACAGTTCCTGTATTTAAACCATCTAGGTATTGACTCATAACGTTCGCTATATTACTCATTTCTGTTTTCACATTTGATGTCACGAAGTTAAAGCCTAAAATCGGAGATGTCTCTGCTTTAGCAATTGATTCATCACGCTCTTTGATCATATCATCTGTGATGGTATCTTGGGTGTATAAAATTTTGTTATTCCCTGTATTCCAGGCTGGTAAATGCGTGTTTGGTTTATACCCATCGAGCAATTTGATTTTACCCTCTTTGCCTGGAATTTTTTCCCAAGCTTCGCCTTCAATTCCCCAAACTAATCCATTCAGCAATTCTGGATCACTATTGATTTGACCTAATACTTCTACAGCTTTTTCTTTATTTTTAGACGTATTTGAGACTACAAAGTTGGCCATTCGAGCTTGATCACTTGATTTAAGTGGTGTAGTAAAGGCTTTAGATACTAATTCTTGTCCTGCAGCATTACTTAAAATCGTATCACCATAATCGTAAGGACCTTGTGTTTCTTGACGAACGAACCAAGTATTTCCTTCTAGTGGAAACTCTGTATTACTTGTAGCCGCATCTGATGGAATGTAGCCTGCTTGATACCATTTATGCATTGTTTTTAAGACGTCCATGAAGTCTTTATTTTCATATTGGTTGACGATTTTTTTAGGATCACCATTTAAATCCACTGCGAATGGATAGCCATTCCCAATCGGAAAGTCAAAATCACCTTGTGCTTTGAATCCTTGACCAATCGCAAATGCTGCAATATTTGGTTCTTTTTCATGGAATGTTTTTAGTACGTTTTCTGCATCTTTGTATGACTTAATATTATCGATCGATAACTTGTATTTATCCAAATATTGTTTGTTGAATGTCAGTACTTGTTGAGAGTATACGTTGCCATTTACTGGAAATGCGTATAATTTACCATCCACCAAATTTCCTTTTATATACGCTTCATCCAACTGGTCATAAGCATCTTTAGCAAATTTCGGTGCCAGTTCAGTTAAATCAGCATACGCACCCTTTTGCGCATTTGGTACGTAATTATCCGCAAACGCAATATCATAATTTTCACCAGAAGAGACAATAACACTCATTTTTTTCTCATAATCGCCCCATCCAATATACTGGATGTTTAGTTTAACACCTGTTTTTTCTTCGATCTTCTTGTTAGCCGTTTCCATCAAGGCATCATAGTTATCAGGTTTATCTCCGATTTGATACATCATTAGTGTATTTTCATCCGCTTTTTTGCTACTTCCTTCTGTTTTTCCTTTACCACCGCCGCATGCTGTTAACGCACCTAAAAGAACAACTGCTGTACTTAAACCGATTACTTTTTTCCACGTCTTCATTCCTGTTCCTCCTTGTAATTTAAAATAGTAACAATGTTCCACTTCACCTTGTACCATTCAACATCAACACAGTTCTTCGTTGTGTTTCTTGGCATGTTTCAAGGAAAAAGCGTAGCGGGCTCGTTTAGCCTTGCAGGAAAAGCTGAATGAGTAAGCTTTTTATTCCTTAACTCCGCCAATCGTTAACCCTTTTACAAAATACTTTTGGAAAAATGGATAACTGATTGCAATTGGTAATGTCGAAATAACGACGATTGCCATCCGAGCTGATTCTCCCGGTATCGCTGCCATCCCGCCAGATAATTGACTACTGGCTCCAGCATTTTGGGTCAAGTATTGAATGTTGTTTTGAATCTTCATCAATAAATATTGCAGTGGAACTAAACTATCTTTTTGAATATATAAGAGTGCATTAAACCAGTCATTCCAATACCCTAAAGCGGCAAATAAACTGATTGTTGCAATTCCCGGTACTGCTAGTGGTAACACGATTTGAATAAAAATCCGCATCTCAGAAGCCCCGTCGATCCGCGCTGACTCAATGATCGAATCAGACACCGAGCGCTTGAAAAAGGTCCGCATCACAATAATATTAAACGGACTGACCGCCATTGGCAAAATCAATGCCCAAATCGTATCTTTTAACTGCAGTAAATTCGTCATCACTATATAATTTGCCACCATCCCTGGGGAAAACAACATCGTAATCAAACAAAAAACAGTAAAAAACCGACGAAACGGAAAATTAGATCTTGAAATCACATAAGCATATAGTGAAGTCGCCGTACTATTGATCAACGTTCCAACTACCGTTACTAAAACGGTGACAAACAATGCTTGAAAAATCTTGTCTTGCATCTGATCAAATAAGTAAGTATAGCCAAAGAAACTAAACTCCTTAGGCCAAAAACTATACCCATGAGTGGCTAGTGCTGTTTCATTAGTAAGTGAGATCGCGACAACAAACAAAAACGGCAAAATGCAAGATAGAGCAAAAACTGCGATCAACACATTAAAAAACAAATTTGCAGGTCTATTAAATGAGCGTATTGCTACTTTTGAAACTGGCTTTTTCTTCAATGTTTTCACTCCTCCTTAGAATAATGCCGAATCATTGTCAAAGCGACGAACGATTCCATTTGTAACCATCAACAAGATAAAACCAACTGTCGACTGGTATAACCCAGCTGCTGCTGTCATGCCGATATCGCCTGTAGCGGTCAAGCCGTTGAAGATGTAAGTATCCAAAACAGACGTGACCTGATACAATGAACCAGAATTTCTTGGAACGTTATAGAACAAACCAAAATCCGCCCTAAAAATATTTCCCACAGCCAAAATCGTCATGATCGTCATCAGAGGTAACAATTGAGGAATCGTTACATTTTTGATTTGCTGCCACTTGCTGGCACCATCCACCATCGCAGCCTCATAATAAGTCGGATCAATTCCCATAACAGAAGCAAAATAAATGATACTATTATAGCCGATTCCTTTCCACGTTCCGATAAATACTAAGATGAACGGCCAATATTTCGCTTCACTATACCAATTGATCGGCATTCCTCCACGACTAGCAATCCACTGATTGAAAATCCCTTTATCTGGACTTAAAAAGGCATAAACAAAATACCCAATAATAACCCAAGATAAGAAATACGGCAAAAGAGACATCGTTTGATAAACTTTTACCAAACGCTTATTCCGCAATTCACTCATCACGATTGCAAAAAATACAGAAATGACAAGGTTTAGCGTAATAAACGTCACGTTGTACAACACTGTATTTTTCGTAATCAAGAAGGCATCATTAGAAGAAAACAAAAACTTGAAATTATCCAAGCCAACCCAAGGGCTCTCTTTCAAACTAGCGATAAACCCATCTGGTGAAATATGGAAATCCTTAAAAGCTACCACATTGGTCAATACTGGAATATAAAAGAAAAAGATCATCCAAACCATCGCTGGAATCGCCATTAAGATCAAGGCTTTATACCGCCATACATTCGTAAAGAAAAGCGAGCGCTTTGACTTCTTCTTCATTTCCCCAACTCCTTTCATCAAATTGTCTACAATAGAATTGTAGCGCTTTCAAAAAGGAATAAAAATAAACAAAATATAGATATTCTTATAAAAAATATAGATGTTACTAAAAATACCCCAAATGATGCCTTTCCCTATAATCATTCCTGAATATGATACAATGAATCTACCAACTAGAATGGAGGAAGCAACGTGCAAATTTATCAAAACACAAAAATCGCTGGCAACAAGTCCCTATATATTTCAGGCCAAACACCAAGTAAAGAGGGTTACACACCGCATGGTATTGAAGAGCAAACAGAAATTGTATTAGAAAAAATCATCACTGCTTTGCATGAAAATAATTTAACGGTAGATGATTTAGTAAAAATCACGATATATATTACAGATGTTGCCTATCTGCCAGGCGTTAGAAGTAAGCTAGCATCATTTGTCGGCGCATCAAAACCTACTTCTACATTAGTTGTTGTTGCCGGATTGATCGATCCAGACTTTAAAGTTGAAATTGATGGAATTGCAGCATTTTAGATAAACTATTCATTTTATTAGATACTAAAAACGAAGCGAGTGCGAGACAAAACTTAATAAACGGTGACCAACAGTCAGGTTCTTCGGCAATTTCGCAAAAAAGCGAGCAATACAAAAAGCGTGTTGCTCGCTTTTTATATTGCTCGAACCTAATCGACTCTTGTCTCAAACTCATTTCGCTTAGTTATGTTTTTTTTGATAAACAATGTACCCTAGTAATCCAACTAAGATAACGCCCATTCCAGCTGCCACCCACGGCCAATAATTGGTTGGCTGTTTTACTACATCTACAGCTTCTTCATTAAGTTTCTCTGCCTCTTTTTGCTCAACATCGAATTCTTTTGTAAAGGCCCACTTCTCTTCACCACTTGTAACCTCTAACTTAAGTGTGTACTCGCCTGCACGTATTTCTTCATTCTCTAAAGAAACATTGTAATCAAATACAGAATGCGGCGCCATCGCCAATTTTTCCGTTTTTGTTGTGTATATCAATTGATCTTTTTGATACACTTTCGCTTCAACAGTCGCTTTTTTTAAGGTCGCACTTTGAACATTTCTTAATGTCGCTAAAAAAGCTGTCCGTCCATTTGTCAGACCTGCCTTAATGTCCCCAAGTTTGATTTCTGGTTTTACAATAGTATCCGTTTCGCTTAGTTTTACACCAATCGTGTATGAAAATCGATTTGACAACTGGACACCTGAAGCATTTTTTTGTTCCTGCTTGCTCTCATTTGAATCCTTTGAAGGCTCTTTGTCATTGACTTCTTGGACAAAAAATCCACCTAATATTTCGCCATCGAAAGAATCGCTTGGCATTTTCAAATGAAACTGAATCTCTTTTTCTTCTTTAGGATTTAACGTAACGATTTGTTTTTCTGAAACTAAATCCGTCAAACTATGCTTCATCGATTTGTCTAATAGAGGTTTATCAACACTATAATCGACCATTCCATTATTATTTGTGAAAGCATCTCTAGGGGTAACTGCAATCGTTGATGGACGATCTGCATAATTTATGAGTTTTAATTTTAGCTCCTGCTCTTTCGAAGGAGTCATATGTAAATCAAAATAACTAACATCTGTCTTTTGGTTCTCAGGTAAAATAGCTTGAACTGAGTATGACATTTCTTCGGCAAAAACAGTGTTTCCGTAAAATAATCCAACAACAAAAATAATACTTAAAAATCCTACTATCTTTTTCATTTATCATTATTCCTTTCTATATATAACTTGAGTGACTTATGTACAGATAAGTTTGAAACAAAAAGACATGCTCTTTGTTTCAAACTACTTTTGTTATAACTATTGCTATGTCTAATTAACCTACTGCTTATTCTTGACCTGTTTCAGCATCAACTAAGTTCCAATTGATTTCACCAGAGTAATCTCCAGCTACGACTTTTTTGTTCTTTGTATAACCGAATGTCATCATCGCATTTGATAGCCCGATCGTGTTAACACCTAAACCTGTTGTTTCGCCATCAGAAACGATATTCGTTCCCACTTGATCGATGATAATTAAGTTATCTGCTGATTTAGGTACTTCTTGCCCTAAAATTTTTGATCCTTCGATCAATGGTGACGCAAGTGTTTGTTCTTTATTCTCAGTGTTTACAAAGGCAGATAGTTTAACGTTTACTGTCCATTTTTCGTTAGATCCTAGTAAATCAACTACTTGACCTTGGATGATTCCTAATTCATTTTCCATTGGTTTAGATTTGATAGTTGAATTGATGGTTGTATTCCCATTTTCATCAGTTGATACAGCATCGTTTAAATCAAAATCAAAATTCGCTGTATTAGTGAAACCTGTTAAATAAAGGTCCCCACCTTTAACAGCTGCTTCCGTCTTTGTTGTTGCTTGTTTTGCTGGTGCTTCTTCTGCATGGGCCGTCACCGCAAATAGACTTCCCGCTGCTAATAAAATCATTCCTGTTGTTAAGGTACTTGTTTTCATAATAAAATTCCTCCTAATATTGGTTTAACTGATTGATTATTTTAAGGATAGACACTAAAGATTCTATCTATTTAAAACGCTAATAATGGACGTTTGAATCTTAAGGCACATCCATCAGATTCCAAGAAACGGTTCCTTGGTAATGGCCTTTCGTCATGTTTGGAGATAGTTCAGCATATATTTTTTGCTCGCTTTTCTCCCCGAATTTCAATTCTTTCATTCCTTTGTGACTAATGATGACTCCAGCTTCTAACGATTGTTTTTGATTCCCCTCTTCAAAGAAGAGAGGTAACGTGTCACCAGATTCATTTTTAATTTCACTCGATACTTGTAACGACCACGAATTGTTACCACTACGTGTATCTTGAATCGTTATACTCAAATCTTCTGCATATCTTTTTTGTTTTTCTCGTTTTATTGTCCATTCACCAAAATTCAATTCCCCTGTAACCTCTGCAATGGTCAACATTTCTTTGGGTTGAACCTTAGGTAGTTTGATCTCTTTTTCAAGCTCAACACTTTCTTCTGTTTTATCTATTCCAAAAGCAGAAGTATGCACAATGATTGGTTCACTAAGCTTAGACGAATCTTTTGCTGCTGTCGCCTTCACTCGTATATGATATTCTTCTTGGGGTAAAATATCCTTTTTAAAACGAGCAATCGCCATTCTACGATAGTTTTGTTTTACCTGCTGCCCATCTGTTTCGGAAACGATCCCGCATTCAACTTGGCTATCAGGTAAAGGCTGGTTATTTTTATCAAGAATCTGAATTTCTTTAAGAACTAGTCCTTCTTCTTCTGGAAAAACATACTGCACTTGCTTCCATGCACCAGAATCAACGTCTTTGGCTAGTGTCGAGTTGCCGATCTTACCTTCAAAGAGCAATTCATCCTCTTCTTTGATATCTTTATTTAGCAGCTGCCCTTCTAAGTATGGTTTGGGAAAGTTAGTAACAGTTCCTTCATTTGCTATACTGATTTCGCTTTTCACTAAGGGTTTTGTGGTACTACCTTTTTCATAAAAACTAGCTTTGTTCACGATAGATGCCAGTTTTACGCCTAAACTTTCATCTTTAACAATTGCGTCAAAACTAAACGTAATTACTTCATTAAGAGCCATTGCCCCGTTATAAATCATTTTGTTCCCTTGTATTTGAACATCTGGTTTAGGATCTCGCTTGTTTTCGATATGCAGTGAGGCCTCATCTAGCGTCAAGTACTTGGAAAATTCATTTTCCCATCGGAAATAAATGTTTTTCCCTCTGTTTTCTAGATATATTTCATAGTGTAAACGGTCGCCCGGGTGAACTTTTGAGAGTAGTCCATTCGTATTCGTAACAGTCGAATCAAAAACATATTTTGTATCTTTTGAGACGATTCTAAACGTACGTGTGACCTTCTCAGACAAGTTACCATTGCTGTCTTGTGCCAGAAAAGTAAGCGTATGTTTCCCAGTTTTGTATGCAGATAAATCAATTTTGTCGATCGACCATTTCTGCTTTCCACTTTGATCCCCATTTTCGATCTCTTCAAATTTTGTATACGGCTCATCATCGATTGCATAGAGCATATCAACCGTACTACTTAGTTCGGATTCTACCGTACCGCTGATGTTCTCAAAGATTTTTCCTTCAAGTAAACTAGCAGGAATATCTGATTGTAGGTTTATCTTGGGGTTATTGATTTCATCTAAATGAATCGTATATGACATCGTCCGCTTTTCTTGTGGTTTCACTTTTTGTTTGTTCCACATCATAGCAACTGCCGCATCTGAATAATAATCGACGATTTCACCTGGCTGACCATTCTTTTCTTCTAACCCATGAACTTCACCACCGATGATCGATCGGCTCTTAAAGAAGTCTCCTGGTTCTGCATAACGATACCACCAGTGAATCCCTATACTTAAATCTAAATAGGTTCCTTTTGCAGCGCCCCATTTGTCTGGATTAGTTCCAACATTACTTGTCTCTCCAACTTTAAACATCACTTGATAAGGATCATTTGCAATTGAAAGTCCACGTCCATTTCCGATATAAGCAACGTCTCCGCTGTCTTTCCCATTCAACTTAGTATCAACAACTTCTGAAAAACCAACATTCATTGGTTGAGGATCACCTAATAGAGGTTTATCAACACGTTTGATCTCAATTTGTTTTTGAATATCTCCAGTTTCGGAATTTGAACTGAGCGTTACCCGCACTACTACTTTATAGGAATAGATTAGATTATGATCAAGCGTAAACTCGCCATAGGCTCTGATTTGGTTCTCTTTGACTGAGACGGCACTCATAGCAACTTTCTCTACAGGCGTATATTCTCCAGCTTTTTCAAAAGAGTAAAACCGAATCCCTCTACCATTTGAAGAATTACTTTCATTGCGATAATCAACTCGCTGACCATTTTCATTGGTTAAGAAAATATTCGTTAAAAATAAATCCTCTTCTGTAGCAAAACCATATGAAATCTGACTCCCTGATGATAATGAGGTAGCTAACGTCGTTTGCTTATCGAGTTGAACTTTCCAACCAGCATCTCGATCTGCCGCAATCTCACTCACCAAGTCTCCTGACCGTGTTTCTGGTTTACGTGCTTGTTCTGTCGTTGTTGACGTTGAACTCGATTCTGTACTGTTACTAGTGCTACTTTGGTTTTCTGAATTTTTTTCAGGTTCTGACGATCCTATCGTTTCACTTGTCTCGACCGTTGAAGAAGTTTCTGAACTTGATTGATTGGTGTCTTCTGTTTCGCTGCTTGTTAATTCTGACGTGCTTGTTTCAGTAAAACTTTCATCTAACTGTAGTTGGTAAGTGATCGTCTCTTGATTCTGTTCTACTATAATTTCTTGTTCTTGTACTTGATCGACATCAAAATATAATTGAAACGGTGCTGTTCCCTGATAGATAAATGAGATACTATGATTTTCTTCATCATTTGTTAATTTTAAGATAGACTGTTCTTGTTCTAAAGCAACAATATCCATTACTGTATTTGTTTTAATGGTTACTTCTTGCCCTGGCCGAACCTGAGGCAATGACACAACAGCTTGTTCTTTTTCATTTTTATGTATTTTTAATATGTTTGTCTGTTCACTTAGTGTTTCGGCGAATACATGTATCGGACTTTGACATAACGGACTGACAACTAAAAAAATAATAAGCATCCATAAATTAAATCGTTTAATGAATTTCACTGACTCACCTCTTGTTTGTCAAAATTTGTTCTGCTTACAAAATATAAAAGAATTCAGTTCCAACTTCAAGATATTCTCGTATTACAATAATTTGCTTATTTTTAATTTTTTAATATGAAAAACATTTAAACCCGTTTATAATATCTACTATAAAGGTGGGATCGTTATGTTAATGACTCAATTAATCAAAAAAAATGAACAGATAAAATTGGATTTATTTACTAGAATCGTAAATAGTCCCATGATCGAAAGCGAGACATTACAAACACAATTGTCTCTCTCTAAAAATCGGCTGTATCACTTTGTCCTTCAGCTCAATAGAGATCTGGCAATCTATCAAATCCCAATCACAATTAATTACAAAGAAAATAAATATATAGCAGAAAAATCAGAAAAGGGGCATCATCCCTCACTATTGATTTACGAACTTATTCAACATTATTTAAATGCTTCTGCTATGTTCCAATTGACGTATCTTTTTTTACACGAGGAGCAAATTCCAATCACTGATATTGCCAACAAATTGCTATTTTCTCAGTCCCATACGTATTATGTAGTCCGTCAGGTCAATCCGTTTTTGACGCAATTTAATTTAAGATTATCAGTTGCCAATAAGAACGTTTATCTTGATGGTCGAGCTGCTGATATTTTTATCTTTCGCTTTTTAGTGTTTAGTTTCCTATTCTTTTACCGTTCAGCCTATCCTGCGATTGAATCTGAGCGTCAAAAAAGTGTAGCAAATGAAAAAACACTTCCTTACGCCAAACAGATGACTTATTCTGAGCTTCACAGTTTAAATTCTTTTTTCTATGTGTTAGAACATACGCCTACGGATCTAGATCGCTTAACAGAAGAGCTTCACTGCTCCTCCGTCTTTCCTTTAACAACCCTACTGAAAGCGAAAGAAAATGAGCCGGATCATGCCTTCCTACTATTTTTCCTGCGGATCTTTATTCCCAGACTCTGCAGCTTTGAAGAAATGATTCGTTTGGGAGAACAGTTAGAAACCATGATTGATTTTGATCTAGCAATGCTTGCCAAACAAATGCTAGATGCCATATTCGAAGCCTTTACATTGGAATCTTTGCCTCGTCTTTATAAAAACTATTACGCTAGCCTTTATATTTTGACCCTACATTTAAGCTATATTCAGTTTTTTGGGCATGATTTAAAAAATATCTTTTATTCACAAGCCTTAACTACTAAAAGTATTCAAACTCATGCAGCTTTGTATGAGCAATTGGTTGATTTCTACGATCAATTTCAACCAGCAGTCCCTTGGTCTAAAAAAGAAGAGAGCAAACAGGTACTAATCGATACACTTTATTTGATCGTTCTCGGTGAGCATCAGCAAAAAGTTATGATTTATATCGACTTTGGTGGGAATATCGTTGCTGAATTGGCCTTAAAACGTAAACTAATGAAAATACTCAACCCAGACACTTTTATCTTTACGACGGATGACACGATTGCAGATGTGATCATCGCAAATTATGTGGCACCGATCGAAAGACCAGATACCACCTTTTTACTTGTGGAAAACTTTAATGAGGCTGGAACTTGGAAAGCTATTTATACACATCTTTTACAGCTCGTTAAAGAATAATACGCAAAAAATCGAGACAATCATTTCGACTGTCTCGATTTTTTTATTTTTCTATTCAATCTTATGCTTCTTTAATGCTTTTTAAAATATAGTAGCCTTTATCTTTTGTTACGATTTCTACGTTACCAAAAACTTCCGCCATTCTTTTTTCGGCACTTGGCGCCCCTTGTTTCTTTTGGATCACGACTGTCAGGGTTCCACCGACTAAAAGCCTTGGATGAGCTTCACTTAAAATTTCGTGAACCACTTTTTTCCCCGCTCGGATTGGCGGATTGCTGATAATTGCAGCGTATTCCTTTTCATGAACATCCGCATAAATATTTGAAGTATGGATATCAACATTTTCTACATGATTTTTCTTCGCGTTTTCTTGCGCTAAGGCCACCGCACGTTGATTCACATCGATCATTTCTACCGTTCTTCCGCTCAATGAAGCAAGCGTTAACCCAATCGGACCATAGCCACAGCCAACATCAAGTAGCTTCCCTTCTGGTAGTTCTTCCCAATCAAAAGCATCGATCAACACACGTGAACCAAAGTCCACCGTATTGCGGGAAAACACCCCACTATCTGTTAAAAACTGGAATTTTTTGCCTCTTAATTCAAACGACCACTGCTCTAAATCATGCGCTAGATCTGGATTTTCTGTATAATAATGATTCGTCATTTTCTTCTTCCTAACTATTTTCTTTTGTCATCAGTCTACCTTTTATTTCGCGAACAATCAAGGCTGCTAGTAGGTCATAACCTGTTTTAGAAAAATGTAGACCATCTGCTTGTAAAAATTCATCGGTTCCAGGGTAAACAACCATAGCTTTGTATAAATCGATGACAGGAATTTCATATTTAGCTCCGATCACTTTTACTCGTTCTGCATATTCACGAATACGGTCATCATCTCGGGTTGGTTTTCTAGCACAATCTACGTAAGGCGGTGTAAGTAGAATAACTTTTTCTTTGCCGATTTTGGTAATCATTGTTTCGATATTTTCTGCGTATTGTTCTAAAGGCACTAGGTTATCGATATTTGTATCATTGGCACCGAAAAAGATTGTTACAATATCCGCTTGCTCAGCTAGTACTTCTTTCTCTAAACGTTTCATGGCATCTTGCGTGGTGTCTCCTGGCATACCAGCATTTACGATCATGACTTCTTCATAATTTCGAGTTGCTAAATCTTCTGAGATTAGGTTTTGTAAAATAGGAGTAATGGCTTCTTCGCCGTATCCTGCAGTAATACTATCTCCAAATAAAACAATTTTTTTCATTAAGCATTTTCCTTTCTTGTCTTGTTTTCTTTGTTTATCATACCATTGAAAAGACCGTTTTGCTGAAGCAAAGAATTATTTCAGGAATTGGTGTTAGGTCTAGCTAAATTGTGTTAAAATAGGAGCAGAAATAAATGTTGGCTTTGGTGGAGGAACCGATGGACGATAAAATGAATTATTACCCCATTTCACGGAAGGAATGGCAGGGCTTCTATCATAACGGCAAAGCGCCGCTGACAGAAGAAGAATTAGAAGATATTAAAGGCTTCAATGATCAAATTTCATTGCAGGATGTGCAGGACATTTACGTGCCGCTGACCCATCTGATTCACTTATATATGAAAGAATTTGAGTCTTTAACTGTTAGCAAAGGGCTGTTTTTGCATGAATATGTGCCTGTTCCGCCTTTTATCATCGGGATCGCTGGTAGTGTGGCTGTTGGGAAAAGTACCACCGCCCGCTTGCTACAGCTGATTTTATCCAGAACCTTTAAACGCCGCAATGTCCAACTGATTACGACGGACGGCTTTTTGTATCCGAATAAAGTGTTGGAAGCAAAAGGTATCATGGATCGTAAAGGATTTCCTGAAAGCTACGACATGGAAAAGTTGATCGACTTTTTAAACCAAGTCAAAAACAGCCAAGAAGAAATCAAAGCACCACTTTATTCTCACAGCGTATATGATATTGTGGAAGGCGAATATGAAGTGATCCAACAACCAGATATTCTGATCGTTGAAGGAATCAATACACTACAATTGCCAGCCAATCAGCAAATTTACGTCAGTGACTTCTTTGACTTTTCAGTCTTTGTAGATGCTGAACCGAAGCTGATCGAAAAATGGTACCTTGAACGATTTGGCGCCTTACTCGATACAGCCTTTCTTGATCCAGATAATTACTATTATCAATATGCGATCGGCAATCGTGAAGATGCCTTTGCAATGGCTAAAGAAGTTTGGAAAACGGTGAATTTGAAAAACTTAGAGGAATATATCTTGCCAACTCGAGGCAGAGCGGATATTATACTTCATAAGACTGAAAATCATATTATTGATGAGATATTTATGCGGAAGTATTAAAAGAAAGGCTGAACGAACTCGTTCAGTGCTGACAGAAAAATAGGGAAAACTGATTGTGACGCTTTTTGTCACTAGCCTTTTTCATCTTTTTTCCGAAGCACTAGTTCGTGAAGCTAGATCACAAAGTAACACTTAATTTGATTCTAAAAAGGTCAAAAATTCTTTTTGACCTTTTATTAGATAAATCTAAATGGATAGGGGTAATAAATGTGACCAATGTTGCCGATTTGACAACTGTCGAAAAAATTATTGTTTTAGACTTTGGTAGTCAATATAACCAATTGATTACTCGACGTATTCGTGAATTTGGCGTGTTCTCAGAATTATTGAGCCACCGAATCACAGCGGATGAAATTCGCGAAATGGCACCAAAAGGAATTATTTTCTCTGGTGGCCCAAATAGTGTTTATGATGAAAATGCGTTTAGTATCGATCCTGAAATTTATGAATTAGGCATTCCAATTCTAGGGATTTGTTACGGTATGCAACTAATGATGCATAATTTAGGTGGAAAAGTTGAGCCTGCTGGCAACCGTGAATACGGCAAGTCAGAGCTATCACTTTTGATTCCTGATTCACCTATTTTTAAAGGAACACCTGAAAAACAAATCGCTTGGATGAGTCATGGTGACTTAGTCGCTGCCATCCCTGATAGCTTTGAAACTGTGGCAACTAGTGCAGATTGTCCGTTTGCAGCAGTTCAAAATACAGACCGCAACTTGTACGGTGTGCAATTCCATCCAGAAGTACGTCATTCTGAATATGGTAACGACTTATTACGTCACTTTACCTTTGATATTTGTCATTGCGAAGGCGACTGGACAATGGGCAATTTCATCGAAATGGAAATTAACAAAATCCGTGAACAAGTCGGCGATAAAAAAGTCCTTCTTGGCCTTTCAGGCGGCGTGGATTCTAGCGTTGTTGGTGTGCTTTTACAAAAAGCTATCGGCGATCAATTGACTTGTATCTTTGTGGATCATGGTTTATTGCGTAAAGGTGAAGCAGAACAAGTAATGGATAGTTTAGCTGGAAAATTCGGCTTGAACATCATTAAAGTAGATGCGAAAAAACGCTTCTTAGATAAATTAGCTGGCGTTTCCGATCCAGAACAAAAACGTAAAATCATTGGAAATGAATTTGTTTATGTTTTCGATGACGAAGCGACAAAACTTGATGGTATCGACTTCCTAGCACAAGGTACCCTTTATACAGATATCGTAGAAAGCGGCACTGAAACAGCGCAAACAATCAAATCTCACCATAACGTGGGCGGATTGCCGGAAGATATGCAATTTGAATTGATCGAACCGTTAAATACTCTATTTAAAGATGAAGTTCGTGCCTTAGGAATTGAATTAGGCATGCCAGAAGCACTTGTTTGGCGCCAACCATTCCCTGGTCCTGGTTTAGGCATTCGTGTTCTTGGTGAAATTACCGAAGATAAATTAGAAATCGTGCGTAACTCTGATGCGATTTTACGTGAAGAGATCGCTAATGCTGGTTTAGATCGTGATATTTGGCAGTACTTTACTGTGTTACCTGGCATCCGTAGTGTGGGTGTGATGGGTGATGGCCGTACGTATGATTATACTGTGGGGATTCGTGCAGTGACTTCGATTGATGGGATGACAGCTGACTTTGCTAGAATTCCTTGGGATGTGTTGCAGAAGATTTCTGTGAGGATCGTGAATGAAGTGGATCATGTGAATCGGATTGTTTATGATATTACGAGTAAGCCACCTGCTACTGTTGAGTGGGAATAATGTAAAGGTGAATGACTCACAAATCCATTGATTTATAAGGGTTTCTGCACCATAGAATTATTCCAAAAGAATAAAATTATGCAAATATGGTAGCTTATGCGACCACATTTGTAACCAAGAAGTCCGCCAGTAATGGTTGACTTCTTTCTATATAAGTGGAAAGTTCCATGAAAAATATAGAACCTCTTTTAAAAGGAAAATAGATTGGAGAGATATTCATGAGTAAATCGGTTAATTTGGACTCTGTTGTGCAAATTATTGATTCAGGTGACAACAATTTGTTAAAATCTTTTTTGAAGTTAGAAGACAATGGTTTTTCTTATACTAGAAATAGTGGAATGTCAGGAACTGAAATAGATGATCTTTTATTATTATCAAAATACTTAATAGCTCAAACTTGTTTCAGTCAAAAAAATGGCTATTTCATTGGATATGTAGTGAACGCAGGTATACGAGAAGAATTTGATATTTTACGTTTTAGCAATGATACAATCGTAAATATTGAATTAAAGCATGACCTTCCATCTGGTAGTTATGAAGAAATCAATGATCAGCTAATTAGACATCGCTATTTGTTAAGCATTCTTGAAAAAAGAACAGTTTTGTGTACCTTTATCAATAGTTTAAATAAATTACTTTTATTAAAAGAAGATAATACTTTAGTTGAAGTTTCTTTTGAAAGTTTGGCTAATATGATCCCATATGATTATATTCTAAAAAATGAACTAGAAAATATCAATTTATCAAGCCTTATAATTTCTCCGTATTCGCAACCAGCTCAATTTGCAAATCATCAGTATTTTTTAACCGATGAACAAAAAGAAGTACGTAAAGATATTTTAACTAATAATCAATATAATAAATTTGGGTTAATTGGGGGTCCCGGTACTGGTAAATCAATGGTTATCATTGATTTAGCTAAGGAGTACCAAAGGCTTGGCAGAAAGGTATTAGTCATATTTTGTGCTTCTTTACCTAATTCTAATGAGATTAGCACTGCACTTGACTTAAATATACTTTCTATAAAAAACATAACAGAAAACGTTTTAAATGCCCACAATATAATTTTGGTTGACGAAGCTCAAAGGCTATATAAGAATCAATATGACTGGTTAATGAACACAAATAATAAAAAAGTTATTTTCTCAGTAGATCATCAACAAACACTACATCCTGAAGAAAAAAAACTTTACATTGAGAACCAACTGAAATTAAGTCCTGATATAAAAATCAAAGAATTGAAAAAAAAAGTTAGAACTGATTTGGTAATGTCTTCTTTTATACAAAAATTTTTAAATCTAAAAGCGAAAGGAGTCCAACCGTTTGATTATGATAACGTAAACGTTGTCTACTTTGAAAACAAACTAGATGCTGGTACGTATATAGAATATATGCGTCAGGAAGAAAACTACGTCTCTATAGAGCTAACAGAATATGTAACAAAAACAGGTAATAATTTGAAAAGACCAAAAATATGTATGTCATCTGAAACATCACACTCTGTAATTGGAAAAGAATATGATAATGTTCTCGTGCCTTTGGATAAATATTTTAAATATGATGAAGATGCAAAGCTAGTATCTACATACAATGAATATTACCCTTACTATGAAGATAGTTGTATTTTCGAAGCTTTAACTAGAGTTAAAAACAAATTGTTGTTAGTTATAATAGATAACCCCGATTTGTATATAACAGTTCAAGAAATATTAACTTGGAAAAACGACAAATTATATAAGCAGTAACTCTTTTAACCTTATCATTTAAGCAATGTTTCGGAAAACCTTAGATTGAGCTGTTGAATTAGAATACTTAGAATCTAATGTATCAAAAAAAATTAAAGCTATTCAAAAAGGGAAAGCATCTGTTCCTTTCTGGATGAAAGAATAATTTAAAAAAATCAATACTTAAATTTGTATCGATGATTACTATCTTTGTAAATTGAAGTATTGTTAAAAATCCGTAACCAATATTTCGCTATTATTATTCCTACAAAATTCATAATCAAAGCTTGATAATATTGATTACCGATTGGACTTTAACTATATAAAAGAGCTACCTTTACAGGTAGCTCAGACATTAAGCAATAATCTTTTTTATATCTTCGGCAGATAGTGGCATATAACCAACTTGATTTTCTCTTCTTTTTTCTATAATCTCTTTCCATCTACTTACCCAAATTTTTAAAGTATCTTCTCTTGGATAGTTACCATGAGAGTTCAAATCTATTTTTTTAAATTCAGCATATCTATCCATCTCATGAATAACAAACTTACAATATGAATAGTAATTAGTTGTGGAATTTCCATCAAACCCTTGAAAAGAAATAGCCTTCTCATCTATATTTTCTGGATCTTTCGTATAGGCATTTTGGAAAGCCCTATACATTTCCAATACATTCCACACAAATTCTGAATCCTCTTTAGACATAAGATCAGCAAAATATTCTGTAGCATCATCATAATTATATTCATAACCTTGAACAAAAATTTCTCGTTTAGTTTGATAATCTTTTTTTTCATATTCATTTTCTGCTAACTTTGACAAAATCTCGTATTGATTACTTAGGATTAATCTCTCCATTTTTGAAATTTTTTTCAAATATAAAAACTCCTCTCAATCTATTTATTTTAATTTTTACCACTTTCTAAGAACAAAAAGAAGAACTTTTCATATTAAGTAACCCTGAATGATACCTGCATTTGAAATAATCGTTTCTATGCTACCCAATTTAACAGCACATGAGAAACAAAATCTTGAATTGGGTTGCAAGTCGGATATAATAACTATTATAATCCTAAGTATGATACGAAATTATGCCAGTACTCGCTTACTTTTTAGACCTAGTGAATCGGTTAGAGTAGAAATAAGCTGAAATCATAAGGTGTAATAGGATCAGACTTTGATTGGGATTTACATTCTATAATAAACAAAATATCTGTACCTCTATAAAATTCAAAAATTTTTTTGGCAATATTTTAAATAGTTCTTATCTCGAACCTACAATTGATAAATTCAAAGACATATAATCTGATTTTTTCACACAATTAAAATAGATTCATTGTAATCATCCAAAAATATTTGATATAAGTTCAATACAGTAAGATATTGAAAATATTCTGCTTTTTCTATAAAATCTTTAACTTTTATTTTCGTTAAGGTTATTTGTTCTTCATTTCCATGAGCAACCTTATTTCTTGCTTTAACTAATTCATCAAGAAATGTTTTCCATGCATTTGAACCTTGATAATTTAAATTTAGTTTAGCTAATAATTCTTCGTTAGAACTCATGGGATTATTTTTTAATATATCAATTTTTTTTAAAATCATTTCTTTTATAGGATCACGTTCATCAGAATTCGAAGAAAAAAGATCGGAAAGTTGTTCAGAATTTATGCGCTCTAAAAATTTTTTCTCACCAACTTTACTGAAAAATTTAATGAATGTATCAGGTTTTGGATTCTTTAAATTAGTGGTAATACAATTAGCATCTATAGGTATGTTATTGTCTTTGTGTAGATTTTTTATTTTCTCTCTGTATTTCTGATTAAATCCCTTATCTTCATAATAGCTATCTTGTACAGCCTTCATAAGACTATTATTAGCTTGGGACGCTCCAACAAACTTATTGTAATCATCAATCCAACTCTTAGCGATTTGTTTTATCCCTGACTCAATATTAGCACTAATTAATACTACACAACTTTCATAGATAGTCACCTGCACATTTGTATCGTCATAGTCTTTGGAAATTTCTAACAGCTCCTTTGGCTTTTGCCAATTTTCAGTCAGAATCTCTAATAAATTGGATATACTTAATTCCTCCAACTCCATCAAAGTACTCCTTTAACTGCGTTAATTCTACCCACAATTTTTGCTTTATCGTTAGTACTTCCTTCTATATACCTAAAGAAATCTTCATCTGAAAATAATTTCTTTACACTTTCTCGACTATTGCTTTTTAATTTATCCTTAGACAACAAAGTATCTCCAACTGCAACAGCTATCGCATCGTATACCGAAACATTAAATGAAGACATTTCCTTATAATCATTCTCTTCTTTTATAAATTTATACTTAGCAAACGCTTTTTCACCAAACTCTTCTCGAATAACTTTCATAGTTCTATTAAAATGCTTTTCCATTAATGACAAACTATGATTGTCAAGTTCATTAAATTTTTTCATTGATGTAGAAAGGAAATATTTTAATCCACCTTTCATATCATGATATTTATCATCACCAAAAGCAAAGAAACGTAAAACTGTCTCAACGTCTTCCATTCTTTTAACTTTTTTATTCTCCTGTGGTTTATTCAAATTAACTTGCAAAAGAATTCTAAAATCTTCATTCTCGGATAATTTTTTGATTAAATCATTAAACGGCCCTCGATGTGAAGCATTTCTAAGTTCTTGTGACTCTAATTTCACAGAACCCGAATTTAGGCGTTCAAAAATATCATATTTGACTTGAGAATCCACAGATGAATCAATTCTTAAACACTTTATAGTTCTTTCTTCTAATCTTCTAATCAAAAAACCTGGTAATCCACTATATTTATAACCATTAAGATCACTTAATATTTCCATACCTGTAAGCTCATATTCATTATGGAAGAAATTTACAATAGCTGTTAATCTTTGTTGCCCATCAATTACTGAGTATCTTGCAATATCGTCTACATTTTCATCGTCTACATCAATATCTTGAGAAATAAATATTATCGGAATTGGAATATTTAATATTAAACTTTCTATTAATCTTGAAGATGTTACATCATTCCATACATGTCTTCTCTGATATTCTGGATCTAGTTTTATTACTTGATTATCAACTTTTTTGACTAATGTCTCTAAATCATATTCGACATCTTGAGTCCTGACTGTTCTTTCTTTTGCTTTTTCTTGTATTTTTTTTAGATCACTTTTATCCATAAAAACTACCCTCCACGATTATCGCTAAAATTAACATAACTTAACAATATTTTAACATATTCTGAAACTATCTTCAGTAAAAAAAGCAATTTAACCATAGTCTTAGACTTACTAAAAATAATTATTCATCATCAAATATTGTATTATTCATCTCTGGAAAATCCAACAGTTCAGAAACCGTCATATCAAGCCCTGTAGCTAACTTATGCAAAGTTTTCAACTTAGGGTTTTTGGTATTCCCTTTCATAATATTATCCACAGTAGACTGCGTTATACCAGATAACGTTGCAAGTTTATTGATCGATATGTTTCTTTCAGTACATAAATTGTTAAGCCGTAATCTAATTACATCAGAGTAAGTCATAATTATCCTCCATTAACCTTGTATAGTTAACTTAAGTATAATGAATAAGATTACACGAAATTAACCTTATAAGGTTATCTCCAGTATTATTCATCATCAAAAAGCGTTTCATTCATCTCTGGAAAATCTAATAGTTCAGAAACCGTCATATCTAATCCCATTGCTAATTTATGTAACGTTTTTAGTTTGGGATTTTTAGTATTCCCCTTCATAATGTTATCCAGCGTAGATTGGGTCATCCCTGATAAAGTTGCAAGTTTGTTTATTGAAATTCCTTTTTGTCCACATAATTCCTTAAGCCTAAAAACAATAATTTCTGAATATGTCATAATCTCCTCCGTTAACCTTGTACAGTTAACTGAAGTATATAATACTTCCATACAACGAATTAACCGCACAAGGTTGACAACAGATAATTCTTGTGATAAATTAACCTTATAAGGTTAAAAAATATCATTAGGAGGTTCCACATGGCTCACCCAGTAAAAATGATCACCTATCAAGATCTACATAAACTAAATCATTCAATCCAACAATTAAAGAACTGGCACGAAACATTCAGTTTACTAAAAAACAACACCCATAATCATTCTATTCCCGATAACCTCTTCTATGAGCATGAGCGAATACTAAAAACATTAACTCAAGAAACACATAAACTTAAAACCAAAGAGAAATTGAAAAACATTTTGATTTAAAATCCTAGCTGCAAAATGGGATTTTAAAGTTCATCAGTATTAGCCGAACTGTTACTGATGAACGATAGATTTAAACAAGTAGTTGGATAACTGGCTACTTGTTTTTTGAATACACATCAGCAGTAGAATGAGAATATTCATGATATTTAGACCGATTATTTTTTTCTCTAGTAACTAGCGCAACGCAAAAAAGCCTAGAGGAAATCCCCTAGACCTTACCACTACCAAATGAATTAGATTTTTATCTCATTCCCTATTGCATATTCTTCTCCAAGTGCTTCTTGTAGATAATTTGTTATTTGATTAAACTCATCAAGAAATACTTCTTTTTCTATATCTGAGTTAAATCTAATGTACTTGAACTCAGTATCTGTATCAATAAATAGGTCATTATATTTTTCTTGTAAGGAAACTAATTTTCTTTCTAATTCTTTATCTTCCACTAACTCTTTAGGTATATCGTTATATAGAAAATGCCCATCTGCATATATCCATATAGGAAAACATTGATACTCTAAATATAGTTTTATTTTTTTCATTGCTGTACTCCTAAATAAAATAGTGCCTTACTTAAAACCTATTGATTCATTTCTAAATAATTGGAGTCTTGTTTTTTATTTTAAACATCCACTACATTCAAATTTTTTTCTCGTGCATATTCATTTATTTTTGTAATTAGTTCATCTTTGTATATGCATTCTACAAATGGAATTTCACGCTGATTATTGATTTCATACTCTGGAAAAATAAAGAAATTCAATCGATCCAGTTTCTTTATAATATACTCGTTTCCTTCAAACTCGCCGCTTCTAATTTCATAGGAATTAACAAATTCAACTATCGCTTCATAAAGCTCTTGTTCATTTATTTCAGCTTGTAAAAATTTCTCTATCGTGTTCATACTTACATCTCCTTTAATTGATTGGGTATGCACTAAGCATTCCTCCATCTTCAGACAAAATAATTTTCAATTTGTTCTGCCCTTTTGTGCCAATAACATCATTTGCCTGTATGATATATTCGTAGCTTTGTTTTCCTTGTGAAGTTATTCCATTATTAGAAATGGAGAGTACGTTACCTTCCGACATTGTTTTTCTGAGAATTTCTTCAGCCTCTGCCTTAGAATTCCCTATAAATTTGGCTCCTTTTCCGTTAGTTGTAGCTAGATGTTTTGGCTTTACATAGGCTTTCTCTATGCTAAAATCATTCAATATTTTTTGACCTTTATCAAATATTTTTCTTGCATCTTTCCCTCTATCAACAGTCTTAACAACATCCGCCGACCTCTCAAACTCCTTCAACGCTTCCCACTCTTTAGCAGTCAACTTAATCGCATCAAGCGTATAATCACCATTTCTAAGCAACTTAGCCGACTTCAAAATATCCTTCACTCGATCAATCGGCAATACAGCTAATAACAAGAAAACACCCGAAGATGAGCGCTGCATCGTTGTTGAATCTTTCCCAAACAGGATCTCAATATCATCAATATTCGTAAGAATTTTAAAAATCTCCGGCCCATACTCTTTAAACAATTCAATATTATGGACACGAAACAATTCATGTAACTCTTTTGTTTTTTGAACGTCCAATTTCCCATTGCGATAAATCTGATATTCAACGCCATTTGATAATTCCTTGATCACCACATCGATCCGGTCTTTCGGTTGTGCTTTGTTAAAGTCCTTTAGTGCTTTATACCATTTTTGATTTTTAAAATCAATGGTTTTATAGCCGTCTTTACCGCCTGAAAAATTCCCAGCACTACCTAGAAAGGCTAACCCTTCAGCAATCGAAACAATAACCGTTTGTACATCTGAGAAATCACTGCCATGTGCTGCTTCAAAAGCGCTATATTTTTCGAGAATTTCAATTTTCTTAGCAGTTCCTAGCATACTTCTCTTATTAAAAAATTGATTCACAAATGGGACATCTTCAAAAGTTTTCGCTAAAGCTTCCATAATCACATCATTTTCTGCTTGTAGACGACGTAACTCAGCTTTCAATCCTTCCATTTTTGCGGTATCCAAATCATTTTCTGCAGGTCCAACTTCTGAGGTAAAGGCGCTCAAATAAGAGGTGATCGCATCATCAAGGGTATTTAAGGCATTGCCCACTGTGGTTGATACTTCTGAGTAGGCATCAAAATAACTTTTGGTAGACGCCCACCCTGTACCAGATAGTTTTTCTGCACTTTGAAATGCTTGTTGCGCCTCTTTAAAAGAATTTAGTTGATCTAACACAGTTAAACGCAACGTTTGGACTTCACTGGCAACATTTTGCCATTCCGTATATCTAAATTTAGGCATCTTTTTCCTCCTTTTGTGCTTGATTCTTTTTCTGCAGCCATAGGAGGTCGTCTTCTGCTTGGATTTTTTTACGTTCTGTTTCACTGACTAATTCTGTTAGTTCTTCTTTTCCTGCATCAAAGGTTCGGAAGGCTTCTGTTCGTTCATCTTCCAGCATTTCTAGGTCTATTCTTGCAGAACGTTCTGCTTCTGTTCCTTTGCTGTAATAGA
Organism: Enterococcus sp. 7F3_DIV0205; assembly: GCF_002141365.2. Lineage (NCBI taxonomy): Bacteria > Bacillati > Bacillota > Bacilli > Lactobacillales > Enterococcaceae > Enterococcus > Candidatus Enterococcus palustris. The sequence goes on along the minus strand of NZ_CP147244.1, from coordinate 2,903,137 downwards.
GAAATTCTTCTAAGATTTCGGCTTGTTGTTGGTAAACACGCTGTAGATCATTGATTAGAAAATCACTTTCGGTCTCTTTTTTCTTTAATGCTATTTTTCGTTCTTCATATTCTTCGATTTTTACTTGTAGTTGTTTTTCTTCCATAACATACCTACTTTACTGCATTTTTTTCAGCCTGTTTGATGGCTTGGTGTATTTTTTCTAAGTTTCCAATATCTTTTGATGCATTACTTTTGAATGTTGATACGATAGAACTTAGAGAAGAAACACTGCTTTTCATTGCACTGGCAGCGCTACTTTCAGAAAAGCTCATGCTACTTGCTTGTTTTGGTTTGAATGATAAGGATGAGAGGCTACTTGTAAATTTACTTGTTAAAGAATTTACTGTCGCTGCATCGGTACTGATTTTATCTGCCATCTGAATGTCTCCTTTGATAGATTAGTTGATTTTATCCTCTACATAATATTCATCTTTTTAGCTAAATTGTCCAACCATATAATTGCTTTTAAAAATATTATGTAAGATAAGAATACCATATTGAAAACTATAGACTTTATCAGATTATTCAGTGTGCCTGTAACTTTTTGATAAATCATTTTGAAGTCTTATAAGACATTCACCATTTCATTTCAGCACATAGCAATGAAGTGGTTACTTCCCTTAAGAAAAAATTGAATCAATCAGTTGAAGAATTAGAAGAAAATCATCTTGCATTGACAAAAGAAATTCAACTTCTCGAAACAGAAAACGACCAAATCAGAAGGGAGATGACTGAAACTCATGACTAAAATAAAAAAATCTGAGCTAGATAAACTCTTAAAAACAGTAGAATCTTCCAACGAAGAAATGTACAATCAATTGTATAGTTTAAATCATCGGATTTCAGAATTCTCAAGTGAACCAGCCCTTTCTGGTGACGGATGGGATAGTGCCAAGAATAAATTCCAAAATGGTTACTCCGTTGTCACACCAGCTTTATACGATGTTTTAGGTGTTATTGAACAACAATTAAGTCAATACATCAATTCCTTTTCAGCAGAGGTAGACACCAACAAAGACAAACTGGATATGAACGACTTACAAGACTTGTATTTTGAAGCACAACGATTAACTGCTGAGCACAATAAAATTTTAACTCAATTAGCAGAAATGCCGATTATCGGGAAATTATTTAACGAGTTCAATTTGACAAAAGTTATGGATGATATTGAGGTACTACAGGATTTCCAGCAATTCGTTTCAGCTCACAGTAATGATTTTGATTATATTGATGAATTATTAAACAACATTGAGATGGGTATCAGTGAGCTAGGGAACGATGCTAGTTTTCTAGGTGCAAATGTTGGCTTTGCGATGGTAGATTATGGCAAATCAAATTGGTCTCAAGGAATCAATGATTTCAAAAAAGCTCATAAAAAAAAGATTGATGCAGGTGTTAGTCGTTATAAACTACGAATACAAGCAAGAACTGCTGGTACAGTAATTGGGCTACAACAAATGGGTATGAATATGGATATCATGAATCTAAAAGGACCATGGGAAAATGCAGCCAGAGACTTTTATATGCCTGATTATCAGAATAAAGCGTTGCTTTTAAATAGAAGTATGAAAATTTCTGATTTTAATAAAAATGCTCCGAAAGATGATCGTTTCCTTAATTCACCAATCCTATTCGATTTGAGTGATTTAAAAAATACATCCAATTTCCAAAACAATAATGCACTTGCTCATATTTTCCAAGGAAATTTAAATCGTAGAGGGAATGCAGGTGGTTATCATTCAGAGTTTATTCCAAATACACCGGGCAGTATTGTTCCAGGTACTAAGACACCACCAAATACTTCTGGAATTTACGAAGGGCAAGTAACTGTAAATGGAATACCTAAATCAGGGAATCAAGGAGTATCAAGCTTTTTCCCTGAGCATTGGGATCCTCAATTTGTTGTAAGTATTATAAATGGAGCTTATCAAAATAGATCACCTGTCCCAAATTCAAGAAATACGTTTAGAGGTTTATCTAATGGAATTTGGGTGGATATGTATATAGACAGTAATGGGAAAATTATATCTGCGTTCCCATCCCCAATAAATAATTAAAGGAGAAAATAATGGTTAATTATAAAATTAGATATGCTGAGTTTAAAAATGCTCCGAAACCAAATATACAAGTATTCTTAACATTTCCAGAAGATAGCTATGAACTTTTAAATGATTTTATTAATATGGGTGGATCTGTACCGGTTGAAAGAAATCATAGTTTACAATCGATTGAAAAAGTTTTATCGGGGCAAGAAAAACAACTAATGAGCGGAACTGAAAGAGTTATGTTAAATATCACAAAGGACGAAACACTATTCACAGATAACTTCGATGGTGTTTATGACAATATCGATATTTTACCACCTTTAAAAGTCCCTACAACCGATTTAAGAGATTTAATCATTTGGTGGATTCAAGAGAAAACACGTTTAGAAAAAATTGCTAATGCGAGTGGTTTCACTGCTGATGAATTGAATGAAAAAAGTAATATTAGTACTACTGAAAATCCCCAAGAAGACGATAATAATTAAAAATATTAAACTATCGATTTTATTATATGCATTTGAACTCACCTAAACCACATAAAAGAGCTATACTTTCATTTGTTGATCCTAAATAATTAGGATTAAATGATACTATTACAACAGATTTAAACTGGGAACATAGTATTGTTAATCAATTGAAGAAAGTACTATCTGGGGAATTGGAGCCTCAAGGTACAGGAACAAACAGAACAACTGTAGAGATTACAAAAGAGACTACAACAATTATCGATCACTTTTGGGGCGATGAAACAATGGATTATTTTGAAGATGTCGTTGTTCCAACAAAAGATTTATATGATTTAATTATTTGGTGGATTCAAAAAAAGATAGACTTAGAAATAGTAGCTGATCAAAGTGGATTAACAGAAGATGAATTAAATGCTAGGAGTACAACAATAGATACAGAAAAACTTCTGCAGAATGATGATATAGAATAAAAAATAGTTAAATCTAAAACGATAACTTACACTATAATTGGTAAGCGACCGTTTTAGATTTTTTATTCATGATACTAAAAATTGTTCGACATACATGTTCAGTATTATTCATTTGTGAACATTTTAAATGTTATTGGAAAACTCTTTCTTTTTGTGTAAACTAAGTAGTTGATATAGTTTATTTATTGATATGATTTTTAGAAAATAGCGCTCTGAAAAGGAGGAAGAATAATGAAAACGAAAATGCCTGAAATTCTTTCTTTCATTTCAGAAGAAGCTGTTAGTAGAAAAATGATCAGTGAGGAAATTGCCGTTCACTTCGGTTATGATAAACATCACTTTAGTCGGAAGTTTAAAGAAATAAATGGATTCAGTGTTGCTGAATTTCTCTCTAGTTTAAAAGTTGAAAAGGCGATCTTTGAACTTGATGAAGAAAAGCGAATACTCGACCTACAAGAAACTTCAGATTTTGAAAACAGTGGTAGTTTTACGAATACGTTTAAAAAATATACAGGTAGTTCTCCTAGAGAGTACAAAACTGAAATGAAGGAGTAGTAAAGTCCCCTTTTTATTTTCCTTTCTAAAACTTACTCAATAGTACTTGATTCATCGTCTAAAATTTTTGAAAAATTGTCATAACTTATACTATCTCTATAAAACAGTGTAAATAAGTCTCCTTCTATAAGATTAAATTCAATTAACACACTATTATCAATATCTTTTTCTGTATCTTCTAAATTAGGAACAAACTCACTATCAAATAAAACAACAGCAATACTTATTTCCCAAACAGTTCTGCACTGATTCAAAATATCAATCAATTCATCAAAATCAATTTTCATACCTTGTGCATCTCTTACTCGATTATTAAAATCAAAAACTTTATCACTAAATAATCCTTTTTCTTCGGAAAATCTTTCTTGATCATTCGGAACTGCATTAATTGTTCCTATAGAAAATTTACTAATTCCTGTATTCTCTTTCATAGATGTTAATATTTTAATTAAAAACTCAGCATTATAGTTCGCATCATTGTAAGCACAATCAATTTTTTTCAGCATATTTTTTCTCCTATTTTGAAAATGGTGGGTTGGTATCGAACTTATGATCAATTTTTTTCCCTAAAGGAAATTCTGAATCATAAATATATTCATGCCAGTGAGGAGCACTATGTGAATCAGGTCTTCCATGGTTTGAATGATAAGGATGAGATACTGCTTGTAAATTTACTCGTTAAGGAATTTACGGTTGCTGCATCGGTACTGATTTTATCTGCCATCTGAACATCTCCTTTGATGCATAAATTAATTTTATTGCGATTCTATCCATTATTACAGCCGTTAAATAGCATTACATAATATCAACCTTTTTAGTTGAATTACAAAACTATAAATTTATATTTAAAAATATTATGTAAGATAAGAATACCATATTGAAAACTATAGACTTTATCAGATTATTCAGTGTGCCTGTAACTTTTTGATAAATCACACTACATAGATTCTCTTTTATAAGACCATTAACGGACATAACAAACAAGCACCCTACACAATCTTCCAACCTGCGTAGGGTGCTTAAACATTCTATTTTTACGAAACCGTCAATTCAGCTCCGTTACTTTGAATAACTTTTTGATACCAATAAAACGAATCTTTTCTACTCCGAGCCAACGTCCCATTACCGTCATCGTCTTGATCAACATAGATAAAACCATAACGTTTTGACATTTCAGAAGTACCTGAAGAAACAATATCAATCGAAGACCACGTCGTATACCCAATTAAATCAACCCCATCGATCAAAGCTTCTTTCATTTGCTCAAGATGTTTTTGTAAATAATCGATGCGGTAGGTGTCATGAATACGACCGTCAGCTTCTACTTTATCTTCGGCACCGATGCCATTTTCTACAATAAATAAAGGTACTTGATAGCGATCATACAGGTTGTTTAACGTGTACCGCAACCCTTTTGGATCAATTTGCCAGCCCCATGCTGAACTTTCTAGATAAGGATTTTTTAGTCCTTTTTTCAAGTTGGCATCTGTCATTTCACCTTCGTCTGGCTTCGCACTTGAAACATTAGACATATAGTAACTGAACGCTAAATAATCAGATGTATACTCTTTTAATAGCTCTTTATCTCCGTCTGTCCAAACAATTGAAACACCCTTTTCTTTAAAGAAGCGGTTCATGTAGCCAGGATAGCTCCCGCGAAGCATCACATCTGTATAGAAAAAGTTATCATATTGATCGTCATGCATCATTTGTAAGACATCATCTGGCTTACATGTTGCCGCATACGTTGTAAAACGAGCAATCATACAACCCATTTTTCCAGCTGGATTGATTTCATGTAATCGTTTCGTGACAAGTGCTGCTGCGACAAATTGATGATGGACTGCTTGATAGCAATCTTGGATATAATTGTCTGTTTTATCTGCTACAACACCAGTAGATTTAAAGGTTGAAAAACGGCCTGCATTAATTTCATTGAATGAAATCCAGTAGGTTACACGTTGCCCAAAGTTCGCAAACAAGCACTCGGCAAAACGAACAAATAAGTCAATAACTTTACGATCTGTCCAGCCTTTGTATTTATTTACGAGTGCTAGAGGCATTTCAAAATGTGAGATCGTCACTAGTGGTTCCATGCCATATTTTTCAATCTCGGTTAAAACAGCATCATAGAAATCCAATCCTTCTTGATTTGGTGTCAATTCTTCTCCTGTCGGGAAAATACGGCTCCATGCCATTGAAAAACGGAATACTTTAAAGCCCATCTCCGCACATAAAGCAATATCTTCTTTGTAACGGTGATAAAAATCGATTCCATGACGTTTAGGATATCGTTTTGTATTCGGATCTTTCATCGCTTCTTCAATTTTCTCTGTTGTGACATTGCGATGCTTGGCTAAATCCTGACGGTCAATTTGACTGTCGAAAAAGGAAATATCTGAAACCGCCATACCACGACCATACTGACCGTATGCCCCTTCAGCTTGGCAGGCTGCAATCGCACCTCCCCATAAGAAATTCTTTGGAAATATAGTTTCTTGTGTCATAAATGTCACTCCTTTTTATAGTAATGTAATCAAACGATCGCCAGTATTCACTTGTGCTTGATCGCTGACTACAACATCTTCATAATTTGCTGTATTCGTGATAATAACTGGTGTTGTCACGTCAAAGCCAGCTGCCTTAATTGCTTCAATATCAAACACGACCAGCGGATCGCCAGCTTTTACGGTTTGCCCTTGTGTTACTTTTAACTCAAAGTGCTTGCCTTCTAATTGAACAGTATCTAGCCCAATGTGAATCAATACTTCTGCACCATTTTCTGAAGTTAAGCCAACTGCATGTCCTGTCGCAAAAGCCATCGTCACCGTACCATTGACTGGTGAAACCACTTCTCCTTTGGTTGGCGCAATCGCTAAACCTTGACCTAATGTTCCTGAAGCAAATGCTTTGTCATTAATATTTTCTAGTGGCACAATGTCACCCGTTAGTGGACTGCTGATCACTTCTGATTTTACGCCAACATGTGTTGCTGTTTTGGCTGCTGGTACTTCGTTTGTTCCTGTTGGTGTTTCTGGAATATCCTCAAAGCCAATGAAATAAGTTAATACGGCCGCCAAAACAAATGCTACGGCAATACCGATCAAGAAGCCTACAAAACCTTCGCCGTTTGGTCCATAGAAAGCTGGAATCATTAAAATACTTGAAGGTCCTGCTGCATAGCCCATGCTCCCTGCATATCCAACAATACCGCCACCAACAGCGGCTGAAATCACCCCAATAATAAACGGACGTTTTAATCTTAATGTCACACCATAAACAGCTGGTTCAGTAATGCCGAATAAAGCAGTGACTACAGCAGATGCTGACAACGCTCTAAATTCTTTATTTTTTGTTTTTAACATAACACCTAAAACGGCACCAGCTTGTGCAAATACTGAAATCGCTACGCTTGGTTTTAGAGGATCTTTCCCCATTGTAGCAATATTGTTCATCATCACTGGCACGATGCCCCAGTGCAAGCCAAACATCACAAGAATTTGCCATGAAGCTGCAATTAAGGCACCCGCTATAATTGGGTTAAAGTTAATCACTGTGATCAATACATCTGCAATCGCGTTCCCTACGTATACGCCAAATGGTCCAAAGATCATTAACGTTAAAGGCACAATCACAATCAACAGAATCATAGGTGTGATAAAGTTTTTAATACTTTGATGTAGACGTTTGTTCAAGAATTTTTCTAGTACACTCATCACATAAATGGCTAAAATGATCGGAATAACTGTCGATGTATATTTCACCATCACCACTGGAATTCCAAAGAAATCAGCGGATACATCTGGTGCTGCTAACCCAATAATCGTTGGATAAACCAGAGCGCCTGCAATGGTTACGGCAACAAAGACATTGGCTTTGAACTTTCTCGCTGCTGTGATTGCGAGTAAAACGGGTAAGAAGTAGAATAAACTATCCGCAATTGCACTTAAAATAATAAACGTTGATGTTTCTGGTACGATCAATTTCGTTGTCGTCGCAATAGAAAGCAGCCCTTTTAAAATCCCCGCTCCTGCCATCACACCAAGTAAAGGCGTAAATAAGCTAGAAATTAAATCTACAAATTTGCCAAAAATCGTTTCATTTTCATTTGAACTATTATCTGAACCGGTCTGATCACTAGTTAGGTTTGAAATGTTTCCAATCGCCTCATACACTTCAGGTACTGTATTCCCAATCACTACTTGGAATTGCCCCGCACTTTCCATCACCGTTACAACGCCTGGAATACTTTCCACAGCACTTTTATCCACAATCGTTCTATCTTTTAATTTAAATCGTAAGCGTGTCGCACAATGAACGAGTGATTGTACGTTTTCTTCGCCACCGACTTCTTTTAATATTTTTTCTGCTAATTGAGTTGTATCCATGATAAATCCTCCTAAGAACATACTTGCAAAAGGTTGTTTTCAACTGGTTTAAAATAGTTCCGGATCTATTTTTGGCAAAATAAAAACCTAAACCTTTACTAAAAAATGCATACACTACCCCTGTGTGCAATTCCTTAGTAAAAGTTTAGGTGTCGCCTGCCGAACAGTCACAATCCACTAACCTGATACGTTATTTATTTATCTGTCTCAAATGATAGCATTTTCAAAAATGGAAGTCAATCCTTTTTTGAAAGTGTTTTCTCTCTTGTATATAAACGTTTTAAATGAATCACAAGATATAACATTTCCTCAGACGTTAAGTCCATATGAAAAGTTGTATACACATACTCTGCAATTTTATTCGCACAATCATACGCTAATGGGTACTTCTTTTTCATCAATAAATAAAGGTCATGATCTTCACTATCGAGTAACGTTCCATTAGTGATACGCTGTACAAAAAACTTCAGGTGCGTCAAAAAACGATAAAAATTCAATGATTCTTCATCGTATTCAATCCCTAAATGATATTTTACAATCTTTAAAATGGCAGAGACTTCTTTTGTAATCGCAACGGTTGTATTCATTTCTTCATTCATTTCCGCATTGATCAAATGCATTGCAATAAAACCTGCCTCATCCGCTGGCAATCGAACCTCTGTCTCTTGCTCAATCATATCCAGTAATTCCTTGGCTAGTTCAAATTCATTTGGATATAAGCGATTGATTTCCCAAATCAACGAATTCGTAATCGACTGTCCGTTTTGATGTCTTTTTAACGCATGGAAAATATGATCCACCAGAGAGACATGTAGGCTTTCATTTAACTTTTGATTCAACTTTTTCTTCGAGATATCAATAAATTCTTCTGTTATTTTTAGAATTGGATAAGGAACTTCATTACTAAGTGAATTAAAATGTTGTTGCAAGTTAGCATCCTCTAAATGAAATACTTTGTCGGCTTTTGTCATATCTAATGTTTCGCCTGCACTCTTTTTAAATCCAATTCCTTTACCCATGATCACATGCTCTATTCCATGCTCATCTTTTGTGATGATCACATTGTTGTTTAATATTTTATATATTTTCATGACATAACCTCCTCATTTTTGACTGGCTTCTTCAATTTGCTATTCTACGCTATGAAGCAAAAAAAAGAAAGGGGTTGTTTTTTGTAAGAATACGTTTTACTGCTTAATATAATTTTCTTGTGCTTGTCCGATTGCTTTACTAAATCATCGCTGATAAACATCCCCATCCCGTTTTATCCATTACAACAATAATCCTTCATTCAAACTTTTTATTTTAACTGTAATTAATTGCTCCCTTGTGCCATAATTATTTTTGTGTTGAAGGTATAGATATCTTTGATTGTAAGTCAAGTAATGCTCCGTTGGCTAATTCATTTTCTACTACCGTAAAAAATAAATGTACGAAATTTTCGTTTCAGCCTTAGTGCATTCTTTTTAAAAAGCTTGTTATATCAATGTTTCTATTGATGTAAACAGCTGTATACATCAATATTTCTACTAAAGTACACGCTAATAGACAGACAAAATAGAGCCCTTTATATTATTTTAGAATCAAAGGAGACATCAAAATGAACTTTAATAAGCAATTAAAACTTTATCGTGAACGAGATGGTTATTCTCAAGAAGAACTTGCAGAAAAAATCTATGTCACGCGTCAAACAATTTCTAAATGGGAGAACGATCATACTTATCCTGATATTCATAATTTGATTGCTTTAAGCACTCTTTTTGATGTCACTTTAGATGAATTAGTCAAAGGAGATGTAGAAATTATGAAAAAAAATCAACACATCGAAGCAGAAAAAATGAATCGACTCTCTTGGGTCATGATTGTATTTATTGGGTTAGCTGCTTTATCTGTTGGCCCGTTTATGTTACTTTGGGGCTGGTATGGATTTGGTATCTTTTTCATTCTTTGGGCGATTTCTATGATTGCAGCTTTAAAAATCGAGAAAATCAAAAAAGAAAGAGATGTTCAAACCTATGGTGAAATTGTTGCTTTTCTAGAAGGGGAAGATCTTGAGGCGGCCAGAGCCAAACGAGATAAAAAAAGGGATCGCTGGAATAAAGCAAAAATCGTTATTGTTTTTTCATTAAGCGCTGGGGTGCTTGCTGCAATTAGTTCTTTTCTATGGATTTGGCTGTCATAGAATTACAATGTGCGAATTTATTACGGTTTGAGTATAAAAAAACAGTTGAAAGTTGGTTATCAACTTTCAACTGTTTTTTATTCACTTCTTTTATCTTTTTTGACCAGTATGAGCCTATCACAACCGTCCTAAATATAATACAAATTCTCAGACGGATAAACCGCATCACTGGTAATATCCAAACCTAATTCTCTTAGTGTTTGCTCATCATTCTTGCTCAACATCACAGTAGAATGCGCTTGGACACCATTCAATTCCGATAATTTATCATAAGCTAATTGTGCTGTCGGGTTCGTCACAGCGCTAATTGCTAAGGCAATCAAAATCTCATTGGCTTTTAAGGCGGTAATTTTGCTGTGAAGATCTTTTCGTTTCATTGTTTGAATCGTTTCAAGGATCACTGGCGATAACAATAAAATTTCATCTGAAATATTCGCTAACATTTTAATCGAGTTCAAAATGGCCGATGAACAAGAATCCATTAAGTTGCTAGTTCTTCCAGTTACAATTCTGCCATCTTGCAACTCAAATGCAATAACAGCAGGTGTCTCATTGCTTTGGTTTTGTTCTCTTAACTGTTCGGAATACTGACGAGCAGGAAGCACCGCTTTGCGGTCTTCTTTTTTAAGCTCGACTTCTTCCATGATCAATTTAATGCGATTGACTGTCTCTTCATCGATCAGACCTTTTTTAAAGTCACATTCTGTGGCAAAACAACGACGAATAATTTCTTGCTTGGATGCTTCTTTTACCACGTCATCATCGATGATCCCAAAACCAACACGGTTAACGCCCATATCCGTTGGTGATTGATAAACTGATTCTTCGCCTGTAATTTTTTCAATGATTCGTTTGATCACAGGGAATGTTTCCACATCACGATTATAGTTGACTGCTACTTTTTGGTATTTATCAAAGTGGAATGAATCGATCATATTGACATCTTTTAAATCCACTGTTGCCGCTTCATACGCAATATTTAGTGGATGTTTCAACGGAACATTCCATACTGGGAAGGTTTCAAATTTTGAATATCCAGCCGTTTTACCGTTCCGACTTTCATGATAGAGTTGGTTCAAACAAGTGGCTAATTTTCCACTACCAGGTCCTGGAGCTGTAACGACTACGATTGGTTTTGTTGTTGGGATATAGTCATTTTTCCCAAAGCCTTCTTCACTGACGATCTTTTCAAGATTTGATGGATAATCTTCGATTGCTGCATGTTTATAGACTTTGATATCTCTTCTTTCCAGTTTGTTAATAAACATTTTTGTAGAAGGTTGTCCACTATAGCGGGTAATAACCACACTATTGACTGCTAAGCCATATTCTCTTAATTCATCGATTTGGCGTAAAATATCCATATCATAGGTAATGCCATAATCGCCACGAATTTTATTCCGCTCGATATCGCCTGCATACACACAAATCAAGATCTCCGCTTGATCTTTTAATTTTTGCAAAAGTTTGATTTTAGCATCTGCATCAAACCCAGGCAAAACGCGTTTCGCATGCATATCCCCGATCAATTTCCCACCAAATTCTAAATATAACTTGTCGTAGTGATTAACTCTTTCAAGGATATATTTTGATTGTTCTTCAATGTACTTTTGTGGATCAAAACCCAGTTTTTTCACGTGAGAACCCTCCGATATTTGTATACTGCCATCTATTATAAACTTATTTACGGCTGATTACGATAAAGAATTTCATTTTAATTTTAAAAAAAGCCCACTATCTTGTCAGATATTTTCGATATGTAAAAATTCCCACTATAAACAAGATTGCCAGCATCTTAGATACAACACCACTATACAAAAACAAACAAACTGGAATCACAACACTGATTCCATAATAAACCCATTTAACAAATAACTTACCTGCGCGTCTTTCTGCCTTATTTTCTGGAGAACTTTCATAGCTTTTAGTATCTAGTGGATTTCTTGCTAAAAATAATCCGTTTGACTTCTCAATAAGTATCGCAAACAATAGCACTGCTAAACTAAATACAATTAAAAATAATAAGACTTGGTCCTTTGAAGAAAACAGTCTGTCCATCTTGAACCTCCTTTAACCTACATCTATTTTTACATTATTATACAGCAAAATAAACCTATGTACCTTTACTAGCAAAGGTACATAGGCTTATTTTATGATCGAACTTTTTATACTTTATTCCCTACTATACAATCGGAGGTGTTCCTTCCGCATTCCCAACAATAGTATCAATTTGAATCAATACATCTTTCGGTAACTCAGATACCCCAACCACTCTTCGTGCAGGAACTCCATCTGAGAAGAATTTTGCATACACTTCATCTACAGCGTCCATATCCTCAATATTTTTCACAAAAATATTGACTTTCACTACATCAGCCAGTACATGATCTACACTTTCGATGATCGCCTTGATATTTTCCAAACATTGTCCTGTTTGTTCTTTGATACCACCTGAAACAACTGCATTTGTCTTAGGATCGATCGGCAATTGAGCTGATAGATTATTGTAATGGGAAAAAGCAACAGTCTGGGTTGAAAATGGACATTTCGGTGCCTTTTCAGTATTATTCGCCTCGATAATCAACCCATGTCGATCTTCGATTGCTTGGGGCGGCGTACCATCTCCGTGTGAAACGACTGCTTCAATCTGTACATCAGCGCCCATTGGTAAATCTTTTACTGCAACAACTGTCCTAGCTGGAACATATCCTACTGTTCGAGCAATCCCTGAATCTGGGAAAAAGGTTGTATAAACCTTATTCACAGCATCTATTTTAGACAAATCTTTAAGGAAGATATTGATTTTCACAATGTCATCCAGAGGAACATCAATACTTTCTAAAATTGCTTTGATATTTTTTAAACATTGTCTTGTTTGCTTTTTCACACAACCCGCTACCACTCTACCTGTTTTTGGATCGATCGGTAATTGAGCTGAAAGATTGTTATAGTGAGAAAATGAAACAGTTTGTGTTGATAATGAACTACTCGGTGCATTGGATGTATGGTTCGTCAGTTTGATCAAATCACCTGCTTGTGGTGCATTTGGAATCGTTCCTTCACCATTTGAAACAAGTGCTTCAATTTGAACTAGAGCGCCCATTGGTAAAGCATCTACCGCCACAACAGTTCTTGAAGGTTGATAGTGTGTGAAAAATGATGCGTATACTTCATCTACCGCATCAATGTCTGTAATGTGCTTAACAAATACGGTGATCCGAACAATATCACTCATCACATGATCGATGCTGTCCATAATAGCATTAATATTTTTAAAGCACTGATTGGCCTGTTCCTTAATACCACCTGCAACCAATTGTCCAGATGTTGGATCGATCGGTAATTGGGCCGAAAAGTTATTATAGTGAGAAAAAGCGACGGTTTGGGAGGCTAGTGGATGTTGCGGTGCGTTTTTTGTATTTCTTGCTAGTACTGCGTTGTCATTACTCATATTCTTATTCCTCTTTTCTTTTCATTACATTCAAATAAAAACGATCCTACTTACAAGGAATTGTTTGCGCTTTCAATTTCAAAAGACAAAAATCGCTACTTTTTATAAGTGTACTATTTTTACTATCCTGCTTGCATTATAAAAATCATGACAAATTGACAAAAATGATATCACTTATTCCAGTCTACAATAATAGCGCTAACATTTCAATAACGTATTTTGAACTTTAGAGCGTCATAATTCTTACTTTTTTAATGAAGGTTGCTTTTCAGCCATAAAAATGCAACAATTCTTCTATAATCAGAGTCACGGTTAAAAACTGACTTATTTTCAAATGTTAGGAGAAACTTCTGAATGATAAAAAAAGAAGACATGCCGCTTTGCGATGTGGCAACGACGGTTCAATTAATAGGCAGCAAATGGAAAACATTGATTATCCGAGATCTAATAACAGGTCCAAAAAGAAATTCTGAATTAAAACGATCTTTGACGGGGATTTCTCAAAAAGTGTTGACCGAAAGTCTGAACTCAATGATACTAGATGGCATTGTGGAACGAATAGATTTCCAAAAAGTGCCTCCTCACGTTGAGTACCAATTAACACCATTAGGTGAAAGCTTACTACCTGTCATTGAATCAATGAGACAGTGGGGACAATTTTATAAACAACAACTTAGCTAGATAGTTACAAATTAGTGCCTACTTAACATTTTTTCAAAAGTTGTCTATACTTTTATGAAAGAGAAAAACTATTAAGGAGGATTTTTGAATGAATAATGAAACAACAGCTATCGAAGCAGTTCATACTACTGTTGAGCAAACTACACTGAACGGTGAATCAGTTTTAAGAGTCGTAAAAAAAGACAAATTAATGGAATTTGATGAAAACACTTATGCAAAATTAAACGATTCAACTTTTCATAATGGAATAATCGAAGTTAAAATGCTGAGCCGTTTATTACCCGATGCACCAGATTTTGCACGAGGATTTATCGGCATTGCATTTCGAATCAATGAGGATGATACAAAATTTGAATCGTTCTACGTAAGACCCACAAACGGCCGTATTGACGATCCCATAAGAAAAAATCGCGGTGTTCAATATTTTTCCTACCCTAAATATACGTTTGACTATTTCCGGAATCTTGGTATCACTGATTTTGAGGGTCCGGCTGATATTGGACTGGATGAATGGATCAGCTTAAAAGCTGTGATCAACGGGGCTAAAGGAGAATTTTATCTAAACAATAGCAAAGAACCTGTTTTAGTAGTGGAAAATATGAAACACGGTGCTGATACTAGAGGTCAGATTGGCTTCTTTGTCGATATTGGCACAGAAGCATTTTTCAAGGATTTGAAGATTACAGCAATTGATTAAACCAAACCGGTTTAGATACAGATAAATCCCTTCTTTATTTTCGAATAAAAAAACATAAAAACCGTGAATCCTTCGATACAACCAAAGGACTCACGGTTTCTTTTCATCATTACAAACTCATGCACAAAGCGAATTGATTCATTCCTATCTATCTATTAGTTTGATATCATAATTATACGTTGAGTATAGCTAATGCTCTGAAAAACGAGTTGATGCTATAAAGATATGTCTGTATCGCTTTTGTCCTTGCTTTGTTTTTCAGGAAAGGTTCTCCTTGAAGGATTGGTTAAAAGATATCGCTTCTAATATAGTAAAAAGACCGCTATCTTCTCGGCTAAAGTGAGATAGCGGCAACATCATAAACATTATTCGAGCTTTAGTCAAAACTCAACTAAGAGTCAGTGTTGTCAGCACTGGCTTTTTCCGTATAAAAATACGTACTTTACACTATTTATTATAGCCAGCCACCAATACTATGTCCAGTCTGTTCATTACAGCCGCTATTCTTGTAACTTTCTAGAATGTGAGTAATCTCTTCAAAACTCCTTTGACAACGCTTTCTTTTTAGTGTATATTTGCTTTGTTAAATGGATAGTGATTATTAAGTTAAGCTAAACCTAAACAACGCCTTTTTGGCTTTTGTTTGGGCTTTTTCTATTTTCAGTCCCTTTATTCAGGAAAACGGAGGTCGATTGCTTTGGAAATTCTAAAAATTTTAAATAATAACGTGATCATTGTTCGAAATGAGGAAAATGAAGAAGTGATTCTTATGGGCAATGGATTAGGTTTTCAGATGAAAGCTGGTGCAGAAGTTGATGAAGCTAAAATCGAGAAGGTTTTTAAGCTTGAAAATCAGGTTGAATCAGAACAAATCGAACAATTATTTTCAGAAATTCCCGAAGAAATCATTGAAATCTCCTATAGAATTCTATCTCAAGCAAAAAAAACGTTGGATAAAGAACTGAATGAATCCTCTTTTATCGCAATTGCCGATCACTTACACTCTTCTATTCAACGGACGAAGAAGAATATTCAGGTCAAAAATTTTTTATTATGGGATATCAAACGTTTTTTCCCAGTTGAATTAGAAATAGCGCGCTCAGCTATTCAAATGGTCAATCAGCAATTAGATGTAGAGTTGACCGATGATGAAGCTGGTTTTCTAGCTTTGCATATCACCAATGCTCAACTCGACAGCAATCATGAAGATGCAATCAGTCTGACGCAATTGATCGAAGAAATATTAACGGTCATTAAATATACACTTAGAATTAATTTCGCCGAAAATGATATTTACTTTCAACGATTTATCACACATTTAAAATTTTTCACTGAACGGGTGTTAAAAGATAACACCGTTAAAACATCAGAAGATAAAGTTGAAAATGAATTGTTCATACTCGTTACCAAACAATATCCAGAAGCTTTTAAAGCAACAAAAAAAGTCGCTGAACTGTTAAAAAACCGACGCAATTATACAATGTCAAAGGATGAGCAGGTCTATATCACCATCCACTTAGCTCGTATCAGCGATAAAACTAGTTAGTAAGAGAGGCTTTCTCTTAACCTAAATTATTTTCCAGAAAAGGAGCGTAGGAGTTCAATTGCCTGTGGAAAGGTCTTGGATCGTGACATTAAGTTGGCGAGACCTCTGAATAAAAATAACTAAACATTTGGAGGAACGAAAATGGGTAAATATGAAGAACTTGCAAAAAACATTGTCAAAGAAGTCGGAGGTAAAGAAAACGTCAATTCTTTAACCAACTGTATCACACGCCTTCGATTTAAATTGAAAGATGAAAGTAAGGCAAACACTGAAGTTTTAAAAAATATGGATGGTGTTGTGACAGTCATGCAGGCTGGTGGACAATATCAAGTCGTGATTGGAAATCATGTGCCTGATGTCCGTAAAGATGTCGATGCAGTATTAGGTGTGCTAGAAGCTCCGACTGAGTCTGGGCCAAAAGGAAATTTATTTGATCAATTTGTTGATATGATTTCCTCTATTTTCCAACCGATTTTAGCGCCACTGTCTGCAGCCGGTATGTTAAAAGGGGTTAATGCCATTTTAATTTTCGCGTTAGGGGCTGGCTTTGCGGAGTCGTCGACATCAGCTATTTTTAATGCGATGGGTGACGGATTATTCAAATTCTTGCCAATCTTTATTGGTTACACAGCAATGAAAAAATTTGGCGGCTCACCCTTCCTTGGGATGCTGATCGCATCAAGTTTAGTCTATCCTGGATTTTTAGAAGGTGCAGCTACTGCTCAGTTTGCTGAAACGGGAGGGCTTAATTTCTTTGGTATTCCATTCTCTATTCCGCCTGCTGGTTATGGTTCTACGGTTATGCCGATTATTGCAGCGGTAGCTTTTGCTGCCTTTTTAGAAAAGCAATTAAGAAAAGTTATTCCTGACGTTATTAAGTTGTTCATTGTTCCATTTTTAACAGCGCTTGTAACCATTCCATTAACATTCTTAGTGATCGGACCAGTCATGAATACTGTTTCTGACGCCTTAGGAAACGGCTTACTTTCTATTCAAAGTTTCAGCCCAATTTTATTCGGTGCTATTCTTGGTTTCTCTTGGCAAATTCTTGTTATGTTCGGTTTACATTGGGCACTTATTCCATTTGCCATTATCGCGTTATCTCAAGGTGATCCAACATCATTATTAACACCATCAGGTAGTGTGAGTTTTGCTCAAACTGGTGCGGTATTAGCGGTCATGTTGAAAACTAAAAATGCTAAATTAAAAGAATTATCGATCCCCGCTTTTATTTCAGGTATCTTCGGTGTAACTGAACCAGCTATTTACGGTATCACTTTACCTAGAAAAAAACCTTTCTGGGCCTCTTGTATTGTTGGGGGTGTTACAGGTGCCATCGCTATGGGACTAGGCATGCAAGGCTATCAAATGGGCGGCTTAGGAATATTCCGCTATCCAAGTTCTATCTCACCAGATGGCGATGTTACATTTGCGATTTACGCAATGATTTTGGATGCGTGTGCTCTAGCAGCTGGTTTTGGTTTAGCATGGGTTTTAGGCTTTAAAGATGATGAACCGACAATTCAATTATCAAAAGAAGAAGCAAAATTAGCCGCAACCGGACAAAAAAAGAAACTAGCAAAAGATGAAGTATATTCTCCAGCAGAAGGAAAAGTCCTTCCTTTAAGCCAAGCAAGAGACGCAGCATTTTCAGAAGGAATCATGGGTAAAGGTGTAGTGATCGAACCAACGAATGGCGAAATTGTGGCACCATTCGATGGAACTGTGATGACCCTGTTTCCTACAAAACATGCGATTGGTTTAATTTCAGATAATGGAACTGAATTATTGATCCATATTGGAATCGACACTGTTCAATTAGATGGTGAAGGATTTGAATCATTTGTTGAACAAAATGCACGAGTTAAAAAAGGCGACAAATTAGTAACCTTCGATATTAAAGCGATTGAAGAAGCAGGTTACAGTACACAAGTACCAATTATTATTACAAATACACCAGATTATACAGATGTAATTGCAACTTCTGAGACATCGATCAAGCAAGGAAATCTTTTAATCACTGCGATCATTTCAAATTAATCGTTTTGAATCAAGACCAATTTTATTTATAAAGGAGTAGAAATACATGAGTTTTCCAAAGAATTTTTTATGGGGCGGCGCCACAGCCGCCAACCAATGCGAAGGAGCATGGAATGAAGACGGCAAAGGGGATTCGATTTGCGATCATAATCGTGCTGGAAGTCGAACAGCCAATACACATCGGACATTCGATTTAGAGATCGATACAGGCCAATATTACTATCCTAGCCATACTGGGATCGATTCTTACCACCGCTATAAAGAAGATATCGCTTTATTTGCAGAAATGGGCTTTAAAGTGTATCGAATGTCGATTGCTTGGTCACGAATTTTTCCTAATGGAGATGAAGCTACGCCAAATGAAGCGGGTTTACAATTTTATGATGAGGTCTTCGATGAGTTAGCGAAATATGGTATTGAACCACTTGTGACGATTTCCCACTTTGAACTGCCTTTTCATTTAGGGAAAACTTATGATGGCTTTTTAGATAAACGAACGATTGGCTTTTACGAAAACTATGCAACCACTCTGTTTGAGCGTTATAAAGATAAAGTAAAATACTGGCTAACATTCAACGAAATCAATTTTGGGACAATGGATCATGGCAAACGAATCAATGGTTTATTTAATCGTGAGTATACTGAAACTGAACAGTATCAAGCCTTACACAATGTCTTTTTAGCTTCTGCTAAAGCCGTTGTTGCAGGACATAAAATCAACCCAGACTTTAAAATCGGCTGTATGTTAGCCTATATCACCATGTATCCAAAAACTTGTCGACCAGAAGATGTGTTAAAAACACAACAAATCAATGAAAAATTCAACTTTTTCTGTGGGGATGTACAAGTCAAAGGAAAATATCCTTATTTCATGAAACGTTATTTTGAAAAGAACAATATTCAGGTAGAAATAACAGAAGAAGATAAAGCCTTGTTGAAAGCTGGAACTGTTGATTATTATACGTTTAGTTATTACATGACCACTTGTATTACAGATGATTTAGAAAAACGGAATGATAAAACAGGTGGCAATCTGTTTGGCGGCGTCTCAAATGAATACCTTGAAACCAGTGACTGGGGTTGGCAAATCGATCCTATTGGGCTACGCTATACCTTAAACCAAATCTATTCTCGCTATGAAGTACCATTAATGGTCGTAGAAAATGGACTTGGTGCCTTTGATAAAGTAGAAGCGGACGGTTCGATCAATGATGATTATCGAATCGATTACTTCAAACAACATATTATTGAAATGGAAAAAGCGATTGATGATGGTGTTGATTTGATTGGGTATACGCCTTGGGGTTGTATTGATCTAATCAGTGCTGGAACTGGTGAAATGAGTAAGCGTTATGGGTTTATCTATGTTGATCGTGACGACGAAGGCAATGGGTCGCTTGATAGAAGCCGAAAAAAATCATTTTATTGGTACAAACAAGTGATTGAATCAAATGGTGGAAATCTCGCCTAGTGAACATTTTTTCTCTCTGATTTTCTAGAAAAATAAAAACTGTGTAAGTAGTTTTCCAAGCGAGTCTACTTACACAGTTTTTTTAAGCACATCAATTGTAATTATACTAAAATCTGCTATCTTACACTTAAGGAGAGTGAAGGAAATGAAACAACCAATAACGTTTATTTCAGTAACAGAACATGCTAAAAAGCAAATGGATTTTTATGTTGACGTTTTTCCAAACACTACGATTCAATCCACAACTTATTATGATACGTTTCCAGAACGTGTGTTGAATGGACAATTAGATTTAAACGGCACTTTGATTTATTTTTTAGAGATGGGACCTGAAAATCCCGTTACGCCTGGTTGGAACCTCTCATTATTTGTAGAAATGGACACTGAAGAAGAGTTTGACCAAATTTTTTCAGCACTTTCTGCTGAAGGTGTTGTGATTATGGGACCAGAAGCAGCTGGCATTTTCAAAAAAGTGACGTGGCTGACAGATAAATTCGGTGTCACTTGGCAGTTCGTATTTGCTGGTAAATAAAAAAGCCGCTTCCAGCTTTATCTAGTAAGGAAGCGGTAAACACATGTTGATTTTACGGGTAAAGTCAGTGCTCGCAGCATTGACTTTTTCCTTTTCAAGTAAACTACTGACGCTTAAATTCGACCTCAGTATTCCCATAATGAAGTAGCAACAAATCTGCTTGATCATATCCTGGGTAATCAAAAATCACCTGATAATACTGTTTTCCACCTTTTTCATCAGTGCTAATTTCTCTTAGCAAATAACGCTCTTCTTGTCCATTGATTGTAGCTTGCAGCCAGATATCATCTATATCGACTAATTCATTAAACCTCTTATCACTTGTTGTCAGCACAAACGAATTTGGATACACTAGACCCGACACTATTTCTGACCATGAAGGATCGGTCGGAGCAAAGTCAAATGCATCAAATGATTTGATTTTTGACGTATCAATCGGCAATTCCCACATACCTTGAAGCTCTTCGAATATTTTTCCTTCTTTTCTTCCTGGGCTATCATCCATAGGATACATCGCAGTTAAACGATTAATGACGATTACTGCATTCTCCAATGCTGGTACATTTCCGTCACTTGCGCGAAGTCGATAAGTTAATTCTAGCTGATTTGTACTGTGGTCAAAATGAGAATCAGATACAATTGAATGAAATAGATTCAAATTCTCATGTGATTCTGACAAACCACTTTTCAAATCAACCAGATAACGACCATCACCATTTTTAAGCGCAAAGTTGATCCCATAATTATCGAGCGTTTTATCAGTGAATTTTGACTTTTTCGGAACTTCGATCGTAAAATGCAGGCCTATTTCATTTTGATCTGCATAGACTTCATTTAACTTGATTTCAATATCTTCATTTAATGCTTTTGTACTTTGTTGTGTGACGAATCCTTTATCTTGAAGGGTCTTAGAGGTGAACTGCCCGAGATGTAAGAAATTGGTCACGGCTTTACCAATCGGCGTAAAAGCTAACGAAAGTCCTAGTAATAGGATTGCCGCAAGTACAACGAATGGTAGAATTTTTTTCTTTTTAGGATGCACTCGTTTCTTTTCTTGAGAAATTTTTTGGTATGCTGTATCAAATGCTTGACGAGCTTCTTGAGAGAGTACTTGATTTTCTTGCATGGTCTTGTTCAACTCTTCTTCAAAATCTTTCATCATACTATTCCTCCTTCAGATCCGATATAATCTTTTTGCAATAATGCGCGCCCTCGGGCTAAACGAGATTTGATCGTTCCAGTGGGTTCAGTTAAAATCTCACTGATTTCCTTTACTGAAAAACCATTGTAATAATACAAGACAAGAGGAATCCGATAAATTGGTTTGAGTCCACTCAGTAAGTCATTCATTCCTAAATGCTCTGTCTCTTGATTATCAACTAAAAACGGATAATCCTCTATATCAAAAGAAGGCTCCAAGTTCAATAACTTCTTACATTGATTGATCATTATTCGACAGATCCACGTATTAAAATATTTTGGATTTTTAAGTTGATCTATTTTTTGGTACGCAGTGATCACTGTTTCTTGCAGTACATCTGCTATATCTTGTTCATTCGATAAAAACCGCCTAGCCATATTATAAAGTACAATTTCATACCCTTGAATCAATTGAATGAATGCCTCTTGATTCCCCTTTTGAGCTTTTTTAACTAAAAACACATCATTTGCCAAGTAAAATACTCCCTTCATCTCCAACAGTTAATTTGAACCTTATATCTATTAGAGTCTCAAAAAACGTAAATGGTTGCATCAAAATTATAAAACAGTGATATTTATATACATAGCACTATTTTTAGGATATATAAATAAAGGATAAAACAAATAGTCGGTGCTACTTGTTTTATCCTTTATCCTATTCTTTATTTAGTTACTTTTTTACGAATTAGTACATAAGCACCAACTGCCATCATGATTACTATCAACCCAGCAATCATTACGGCATAGCTATCTTTACTGCCAGCTTTAGGTAATTGTCCTTTTGATTGATTTTTAGAAGCATTCAACAGGACTTTATCAGCTTTTGGTTTTACTTTTTCTTCTTTAACTGGTATTAGTTCACCTTCTGCATGTCCGCTAGGGTTGATTTCTTCTTGTTTGCTTGATTTATCTTCACTCGTTTCCTTAGGGTCATTGATGCGTATTTCTGGTTGTTCTTCTTTGGCTTTATTTAGTTCTTCTTCTTGCGTTTCTTTCGCTTGTTCTTCTGGGATTAGTGGTGTAATTTCCTCTAGTTCTCCTGATTCATCTTCAATCACTTCGACTTGCTCACCAACGTGGATTTCTGGTTGTTCTTCTTTAGCTTGGTTTAGCTCTTCTTCTTGTGTTTCTTTCGCTTGTTCTGCTGGATCTAGCGGTATAATTTCTCCCACTTCTCCTGATTCGTCTTCAATCACTTCAACTTGCTCGTCGATGTGGATTTCTGGTTGTTCTTCTTTAGCTTGGTTTAGCTCTTCTTCTTGTGTTTCTTTCGCTTCTTCTGTTGGATCTAATGGTGTAATTTCTCCCATTTCTCCTGATTCGTCTTCAATCACTTCAACTTGCTCGCCAATGTGGATTTCTGGACGTTCTTCTTGTGCAACATTTAGTTCTTCTTCTTGTTCTTTCTTTGCTTGCTCCGTTGGATCTAGCGGCGCAATTTCTTCTAGTTCACTTGACTCATCTTCAATATTTTCTTCCTCTACGATTGCTTCTTTAATAGGTTGATTTTCATCACCAATTGCATTACCGTCTAAAAAGATATTTTTCACTTTATGAGCAGCGATTTCGTAGATTGGTTTTTGGTATAACACTTGATAATCAACTTGGCAATCATTCGTAAAGTTTGGTTGCTTTTTCCCAGCTTCTGTTATTGTTGCTGTATACATAATTGTAAATGAAGCCAAACGTGCTTTTTCACGATACAAACGAATGACAAAAGCATTATCTGCTCCAAACTCCACTGTCCCGTATCCTTGATTTATAAATTCTTCCAAACTTAGTGCTGATCGACCTAAATAATTATCCACCGTAAATACAAAACTATCTTGATTTAATACTTGACCGCCACCAGATTTGTCTGTTAAAACGATATCTTTAGCTAGATCGCTCTTCGTTAAATTTGCATTTAAAAACCAACGAATTTGGCCTGATTTCCCCAGTAAATCACCCGTTTTATAAAAGAACGGTTTTTCCCCTTCGACGCCACCACCAGAGTGTCCTTTAACAACAATATTTTTTATACTGATTGACGTTCCTAAATTTACGGGTACTTCTTTTACTGTATTTTCCTCAACATTTGTCACACGAACGCCAAATGTGAATTCTCCGCGAACGCGCTCTAATTGACTCACTTTTTCATTAAATGTACAAATAACTTTATCTTTATATACTCGAACTATTCCTAATCCGTTTAAATATATTTCACGTGGTGTATCATTAGAATCTGTCAATCCCTCTAATTCTTTTGGTAAAGACAACGTCAAAACATCACCTGCTTTAAGCTTTGCACCTGCTTTTTCGCTAAATGTTACATGGATAGATGTCAATTCCCCATCCATCAATTCTGTCTTATCAAATTGAATTGTATCAATAAATCCTGCCTTGCTTAGTTCGGCAGCTAACGAATGTTCTCCAAACCCAACTAATCCTAAGAAACCTACAACCATTACTAGACACCATGATAATTTTTTTAACATCTTTTATACATCGTTCCTTCCTCTAATTGATATAGACCAATATGTATTCTCCATTGCGTTTATAAAAAGCACTTTTTTGATGTTAAACAATATATATATTCAAGTCAAATCATATACATTTTTGCACATTATTTTATAATAAAGCTCTTAAAGTAATATATTCAGCTCGTTAGAAGACCAAACCACGCCTTCCCTCTCTCTACGTATCAGCTATTTTTTTGCCTTCAGTCATTTTGCTGATAATAGTAAAAAAAGCCGCTTGAAATTTCAAGTGACTTCCTTATCCTTAAATTTGTGTGTGTTTAATAACGTGGTAACTTCAACAAGACATGTGTATACTGATTTGGTTCAGTACGGATTTTCATTTCATAGTCAGATCCATATTGTAAGCTAAGCCGCTCATCAATGTTACTCAGACCAATACCTCCAAGTTTAGTACAAGCATGTTCATGCTCTTGATCTAAACGATACCCCTTACCATTGTCGCAAATTTCGATATAAAAACTAGCATGATCTGCTCTTGTACGAATAGTAATCAGCCCAGGTCTATTGATTTCCTTGATTCCATGGTAAATTGCATTTTCAACAATCGGCTGTATCACAAGTTTTGGTAATTGATAATCAGATAAACGTGGATCTTCGATTATTTCATATGTCAATTGCTCACCATAACGTTGTTGCTGAATAAATAGATATTGACGTACATGTTCTATTTCATTTTTCAGAAGAATCATTTCATTCCCCTGGTTCAGCGACAATCTGAAAAAATTAGCTAATGATTTAGTTGTTTCAACTACTTTTTTGGTATCATTGAACTCTGCCATCCAAATAATCGTATCTAACGTGTTATATAGAAAATGAGGATTGATTTGGCTAGCCAGTGTTTGTATTTCATACTTGTGAATTGCCTGTTCTTTGGCTTTTACTTCTAATACTAACTGCTCCATCTGCATCAACATGAGATTGAAACTGCGGGCAAGACTCCGAATTTCATCAGGACCTGATTCTACAACTTGTGCATCTGATAAACCTGATACAACATGTTTCATTGAATGTTCAAGGGTTCGCATCGGTTTAGTTAGTCCTCTAATAACAAATACACTCCCTATAAAAATAACTAAAAACATTAGCACTCCAACCATTGTCATCTTCCACCACATATTACTTGAAATCATAGTCAACTCTTCTAAAGAAGCAACTCCTATTAACCGCCATCCCGCTTCCACAATTAATTGATGATAAACAAGTTGTTGTGCCTTCTCGTCATACCCTGTTTTACGTCTACTATCAAGTTGAACCTGAGTTTGGCGCTTTTGCTCTGAAAAAACAGTATCATTCTGATGATAAACGAGTTCTTCACGATCATTAATCATAAAAACATACCCTTTTTGTCCAATATTTAACTGTCTTAAATAATTTTCTATCCCTTTAGAATCAATATCCAACCGAATCACACCAATTTTCTGATCCTCGTCAGTGACGATTTCTTTAGTAATAGAAATTATCCACTCTTCTTCACTGCCCTTTACTGTCTGTTTCCTAGCAGAAGTTACGATTGTCATACCATCTATGTTAATTCCTTGTTTACGCCATTCTTCCTCTAAATTTTTTTTTGACTTTAACACTTCAACAGACCCTTCATTAGATACAAAACGACCATCTTTTGTTAATAAAATAGCTGAGATCAAAGAATCATCTGTCGCAAGCATGTTGGTCAGTACGTTCAATGCTTGAGCACGGCTTTCTGGATTATCTGCCGCCATAAATTCTTTAACATCTGAACTAATGGCAATGGCTGTTGCGACCTGCTTCAAACGTTTGATATAGTCATTGACATAATCACCACTGCGCTCAATTGTATTTATCGTATCTTCTTGCGCCTTCTTTAACATGATCGCAGACGTATTATACGTCGTTGAAACGCCGTAATAAACTAATAGAATAAGCGTCGTTAGGAAAAAATAATGGCTGATTTGGACAGACAGTGAACGCCACTTGAGTTTACTCAAGAGCCTCATCGTTGTACCGCCTCTTTTTTATATTGCCTCGGCGATACCCCTGTCACTTGTTTGAAACGTAAAGAAAAATAATTAACATCTTCAAATCCAACTTTTACAGCAATTTCATAGTTTTTGAGTGGTGTTGCAAGTAACAATACTTTCGCTTGTTCGATTCGCTTTTTACTGACATAATCTTGAAATGTTGTGCCTAGTGTTTTCTTGATCACACTGCTCAAATAACTCGCATTATAGCCCAACTTATTTGCCAACCATGTTAATGATAATAAGGGGTTACTTAGTTGCTCTTCAATGATTTGTTTCACTGTATCTGCTAACGTACTATCTTTCCTAGCACCCTCTTTAGTCACACGTACATCGCTCAGTTGTTGACACAATTGATCTGACTTTATCTTGTTGATCGATCGAATCAATAACCCTTCGATTTCTTGTCTTGTTACTGGTTTTAAAATATAATCATCTGCCCCTAATTTTATAGCAGTCACAGCATAGTCAAAATAATCATATCCTGTTAAAAATATGATTACCGTTTTCGGCAAAAATAATTTGACCTTCTTAGCAAAAGTTAAGCCATCCAAATAAGGTAAATTGATGTCTGTCAAAATAATGTGAGGGCTTTCTTTTTTGACAATCTCAAGAGCCTTTTTCCCATCACCCGCTTCAAATATTTGATCGATTTCCAACCCTTTAAAATCAATCAACGTTACAATCCCTTTACGTACCAAAGGTTCATCCTCTATAACCAAAAGTTTATACATGCTATTCCCTTCTTTCTTTACCTCAAATATAAAAAACTCCTTTATTTATCATAACAAATAAAGAAGTTTTTTATATATTTTTTTGTAACTTTTAGAAATAATTAGTAATCATCTTTTTTTTATTTAGAAATATTACAGTTTAAATTATCTAATAGAGAAAAATCAGTTGTTTTAGTTCCTATAAGATTCAAGTTTTTTAAACCTAATCTATTGCTCCAACACTCGCTTATTCCCTATAACCTCTTATCTTGATAATCCACTAACTGCTAATACAAGTATTATCACAGATCTCAATACTTTTAAATCTAATTCATATCTCTTCCTGTTGTTACTAATTATCTTTTTTTATTATTAATATCTTTGGGAGTTCCCCTAAACATCTTGTTAGTTTTAACATTTAAGGTAATCCTTTTTTATGAAGAAATGGTAATTCATCTAGAGGTGAATAGTCAGCAATCGGATTCCTATCAAGAGACAAATTAAACATTTTTTTCAAGGTTTTCAAAGGCTCAATATCTACAATTTGATTTGATCTTAATCTTAGTAGCTCAAGATTTGTTAATTCATTCAATGGTGAGACATCTACGATCTGATTAGAATCCAAGTTTAGACTGCTCAAATTAACCAAAGTTTTCAATGGAGAGATATCAGTGATTTGATTTCTTGATAAAGACAAACTACTTAAATTACTCAGTGAAGAGAGCTCTGTAATATCAACAACCTGATTGGAAATTATAGACAAATGAGTAAGATTACTTAATGTAGCGACCCCTGAGATATCAGCGATTTGATTGTAATCGAGAGTCAAATATTTTAGATTTTTTAGGAGTTTCAATGCTGAGGTATTTGTTACTTTATTGTTTCCAAGTCCCAGAATTTCTAAATTTTCCAAAGATTTCAAAGAGTCAAGTTCGACTATCTCATTTATGCCAAGAAATAACTGTTTTAAGTTCGATAAAGTTGCCAATGATGAAATATCTGTAATTTCGTTGCCAACTAATGATAATTTAGTTAATTTCTTTAATGGTACTAAAAATTCAAGGTTAGTGATTCGGTTTGTTCTTAGATTTAAATCTATTAATTGGGTCAGTTTACTAACACTTGAAAAATCTTTAATACTAGTTCCCTGAATATCTAAAATTTCAAGACTTGTTAAATTTTCAAAACCTGATATATCTGTAAGTTTATAACTTCCTAGACGAAGCTCTTTTAATTGTTTCAATTCAGAAAGTCTATTTATTTTTGTAAGTTCATTTCCTTGAATGGTAAGTTTTGTTAGTTGCTTTAGTGCAGAAAGTGAATTTACTTCTTTGACTTTGTGTCCCCATATCCTTAAATCGGTTAGTTGTTCTAAGTTAGATAATGGAGAAATATCTGTAAAATCACCTTGTAAATCTAATTCTTTCAACTGTTTTAAGTTTGAAATTGGCGAGATATCTGTAAGTTTATTTTCAGAAATACTAAGATCTTCCAACTGTTTAATAGAAGCTATCCAACTAATGTCTGACATCTCATTCCCAGATAATCTAAGTTTTTTCAGTTGTCCCATCTTTCCTAACTCTGAATAACCTAATATATTAGAATTCTTAATCCCATATAATCCCAATGTTTCTAAAGAACTCAATTCTCCTAGAGGACTAATGTCACTGATGTTAGATGGACCGTTAATAAATAATTCTTTCAGTTTTTTTAATTGACCAATTCCTTTAAATTTTAATGGAACATCCCCTTTTTGCCAGATATTATCTATTATCATTTTTTCTATATTAGAAAGGCTAAAAATTGGCTGTAAGTCACTTACTTCACTACTGTATAGTTCAAACTTCTTTAATTTTGTTAAACGCTCAGCTCCTTCAAGATTAAGCGTATCTCCTTTTTGGGCACTTCCTCTATAAGTAAAATCTTCTAAAGTTTGCAATTGATATACTTCACTAATATCTTTCAAATTTCCTGTAGACCTCAAGTGTAGTTTTTTTAGATTCGTAAAATTTTCTACTCCTGCTAAACTTTCTAATTTGGAAATAGAAAGATATAATGTCTCAAGATTTTTTAAGGAAGTTATTTTGGAAAAATCCTTCACCTCTTCCACGTCAATACTTAGATATTGAAGGTTTGTTAAATATTGTATCCCTTCAAAATCAGTAATGTTAATTAAGTAATTCAATTTTTTGATACCACTTAACTCATCTGTTGTTACTTGAGAAGTAACCTCTTTATCTAAAATGACAGCAATTTCTGAAGCTAAGTTTTTTTCTGGAAAAACCTCAGAAATTGTTCCCAACACAGGATCGGCATCTGCATACGCTAATCCCTGATCTTTAATCTTTTTTAGCGTAGCAGCTCCAATTCCCTTAACCTTACTCAATTCGTCCAGTGACGCATACGGTCTTGAAGCAACAATTCTCTGCGCAAGTACTGCTCCGATTCCTGAAATTTTCTGCAAGTCTTCTATACTTGCACTGTTAATATCAACTTGCCCGACTTGTGCCGTTGCTTCAATACTTTCTTGTGCTCGAGCAAGCTCACCTTTTGATAATCCACCAACCGATAATACAAGCATCATCATAATGGAAATCAATACTTTTAATTCTTTTTTCTTTCTCAATTTTTGTCTCCTCCTTTTTTTCAGCAATAGTTTTTTGATTAACGGATGTTCAGAGACCTTAATTGACTCCGAACTTTGCTAAATAAATCATCTATCGGCTACCTTTTGCATCAATCAAATCATAACTATATGTACAGTTTATATTATAAAATCCAATTCTTATATAGAGAATCATTATAAAAATATAGAGTTTAATCAGGTCTTTCTATTCGTCAAATAAAAGAGTCACCGAAAAATTTCAGTGACTCTTTTTAGCATTTATGGTCTACTCTTATCAAATTTAAAAATATACCCTCGAACTTTATTCCCTTGTGTCTTACTATATTTTTTTTCCACTTCTAAATGCCTAAAATACTTACTTAACTCCTCAATCGATGGCTTTAAAATCTTTTGATCGATTTGTCCAACTTGGTAATTCTCAGGAACCCCGAGTAAAAAGGTCAAATTCTCAAACGACACTTCCCAGTACCCTTTTTTTTCAGCCTGTTTTAACAAACGATATAGATTTTTTGCATATTTCTTTTTCACCGAAATAAATTCTTCTAAAGAAAAACAAGTAGCATTGGCATGTACTTGATTTAACAGGCATGTGAATTTGGGATTAAAACAGGCTTGGATTGCTTTCTCTTTTTCAAGAAATGTAAAATCTTCAAAAATCATAAAACGTTCTAAACCAACCTGGTCATCGTCCGTATACATATGCAGATAATTGGTCTTCGTCAGTTTTTGATACATATTATTTAAATCCTTTAAGAACCTCGTGTTAGAGGTTGAGGTATAGTGGGCCAAATGTTTTAAATCATCCCATTTCAAATAAATTTGTTCGTGTTGCTCTTCTTTTGTTCTACTTAATAGAGAAAAAAACAAGTTGAATTCATTCGCATTGAAGGTCCCTAGTGAGACCGTATTCAACTCATTTTTATACTTTACATAGTCATGCATTCTAAAACCTGCTTTCTCTCACTTACTTGAAGGCTATTATAGTCAGTTTCATTTTACAAAGCAAGTTCACATACAAAAAGGTACTGATTAACCTCTGTTATCTACACATCTTTCTCCAGCCTATATAGCTTATAAAGCCTTTAGATTTAAGGTCTTGCTTCCCTTACTTCATTTTCCCAACACTTATTTGCGCTGACAAGATCTGTAAGCGATGCTATTCTTTGGAAGTAATTTAACTACACAACGGAAGGATGTTTTTTATGAGTAAATCAATTATTATCGTAGGTGCAGGTCCAGGAGTTGGCTTTGAAACAGCAAAAAAATATGGTTCTCAGGGTTATAAAGTCGGATTGATCAATATTTTGGAACCCGTTTTAATTGAGTTGAAAGATGAACTAGAACAAGATGGTATTACTGTTTATTATGAAACTGCTGATGCAAGCAACACAGCAGAATTAAATCAAGCAATCGATCGTCTAGTTACACAGCTCGGCGGTTTAACTACTTATTTCTATAATGTTCCCGGACCTTTAGGAAAATCCTACATGCCATTGAGCGAAGCACCTGAATCATTATTCTCTTTATTTTTACAACTAAGAGTCACTTCTGTCTTAACTTCTGTTCAACATGTATTGCCTTATTTAGAAGAAAGTCATGGCTCTGTGTTGATCTCTAGTGGGCAATCAGACCGAATTGCTTATCCTTATACCGGCATCATGGGAACAGCTCAAGCTGCATTGAAAATGTTGATGACCCATCTAAGTCAAGAGCTAAAAGAAAAAGATATTTTTGTTGGTTACTTCCCATTAGATAATCCACCTGTGATCACTGATGAGAAAAAAGAAGCAAAGCGTGAAGACTTACCTGGTGGTTTTGAATTGACTAAAGAAATGAGAATCACAGCTAAAGACGTGGCGGAAGTTATTTTCAAAGAAGATGTACTTAGAGAAAATTTTGATGTTCGCGTCCAAAAAGCTTAATAATTTTTTTTGTTCTCTAAAACATAGTTTTAAAGTTATCCACTACTAAAAATCAAACAATAAAGCGACCATAAATGAATGATCCGTCTATGGTCGCTTTATTATCGATTTTTACTTCTGTTTATCCTTAGTCAAAAGTTCAATTAACTCTTGTTGCTGCTCGATCACTTCTACCAATCGTTCGTTCAACTCTATTTGACGACTTCTTTTCGTCCGCTGCAACTTCGTTTCTAGCCACTGACTATTTTTAAAGATGCGAATTCCTTCTGTTATGTGACCTGCTAAAATAATAGCAACAGCACTAAGACTCAATCCAACTAGCCAATTCTTCAAAACAAGTAACTGTTCCCATGTTTCCTGAACAAGATTTGGAATACCCGCAATATTTCTGGTTGTGTGAATCAATTCTTTCAATTGCTCCAACAAGGACATAACACTTGGAATCAACTGATCTAAAGTAAAGGTAGACTGGCGGAAGATATCTGAGAGTTTTTCCTGAAAACGATTAAGTTCTTGTACACTCAGACTATTGATTCGCTGATCGATCACTGTATAAGTTTGATACATTTCTATTGTCATTTTTGTTAATACGGTTAAAAGAGCAATCACTAAAAATAAATAACCTATCACTAATAATTTCTCACTCAAATGCCACTGATCCTTTTTTCTTAATCGCCATAAAAGGTACCCCACAAGCACTAATCCCGCTAACATAACAATAGTCTGGATAATAATCAGTAGGCTCAAATTCGTTACTACCTGACTAACTTTGTCTGACAATCCTGCTTGCCAATCTTTAGATGAAAAAAAAGTTAGCAC
The DNA here is from genome assembly GCF_002141365.2 of Enterococcus sp. 7F3_DIV0205. Lineage (NCBI taxonomy): Bacteria > Bacillati > Bacillota > Bacilli > Lactobacillales > Enterococcaceae > Enterococcus > Candidatus Enterococcus palustris. Next base: position 2,870,771 of record NZ_CP147244.1, on the reverse strand, counting down.
ATTATTGACCGTGATTCGAAAAGATTTCCGAATAATAGTTTCAATAAATCCTCGCTGATTGATTACTAAAAATAATAGTATGACCAGATAAATCAGACTACTTAAATGGACAATCGCTCTTAAACGACCCCTTTTAGTAAAATATTCTCTCACCACCATAAATCCCCCTCGGATAAATAACTAAATAAAATATGATTATATAGTAGCATTATAACAAAAAAGTAAATACTGATACACTTTCACCAACATTAAGCTGCTAGAATTTCTATAGTATTTATTTGATTATAACTTTAAACTACGTTAAACTTTTAGAAAGTTCACTTTAGCTTAAATTATTCTATAATCTTATTTTTTTAGATAAACTATTTATTTCATTAAAAAGAGGGAGCGATAATCTATGTGCACAAGTGTTACGATGATGACGAAAGATCAACATGTTTTATTAGCAAGAACAATGGATTTTGCGGTTGTTCTTGAGGCCGAACCAACGTTTATTCCGCGGAATAAATTTATATTCGTTAACGATGAAAGCTATGATCGCAAAAACGACTATGCTTTTGTAGGAATGGCGCGACAAGTAGATAAAGAACACTTTGTTTTTGCTGATGGTTTAAATGAAAAAGGCCTTTCCTGCGCAGCCCTCTATTTTTCAGGTTATGCTGATTATAATAGTCAAGATACTTCAAAAAAATATACTTTAGCACCACACGATGTTGTGCCGTTTTTACTTTCTACTTGTTCCACTATCGAAGAAGTAACACGTACGATGGAAAATGCCCAAGTTGAAGACACAGCCTTAGATTTTCTAGGAATCGTCTTACCTCTTCATTGGGTCATCACGGATAAAACAGGGAAAAGTATTGTCATTGAATATACAGAACAAACATTACACATCCACGAAAATACGATCGGCGTTATGACCAATAGTCCTGATTACAAATGGCATACAACAAATTTAAGAAATTATATTGGGCTTCAACCTGAACAAAAAACAGAAGTTCATTTAAAAGATATGGTCATGAAACCGTTCGGTGAAGGAACGGGTGCCTTTGGTCTGCCTGGTGATTTTACTCCGCCATCAAGATTTGTCAGAGCGGTCTTCTTAAAAGCTTGCTTACAGGATGTCCAAACAGAATTAGATGGCGTTACCTCTATGTTTCATGTGCTTGCTAATGTTGATATCCCTAAAGGTGTTGTAAAAACAACGCAAGCTTATGACTATACGCAATATACTTCTGTTATGGTCAATAGCTCATTGAATTATTATTACAAAACATACAATAATCAACGGATTCGCTGTATTCAATTAGAAAACGAAGACTTTGACGCTACTTCTGGGAAAATTTGGTCTAATGGTGATTCGGAAGATATTTTATATCGAAATAGCAAAAAATAATCACTTTAAAAAAACAATTAACGGGAGTGACACACCACACTAATTTAGTGATGTGTCACTCCCGTTAATCTTTTCTGGCTCTTTATCTATTTTTTATTCGGAAACCGAAAATCAAACTAAATAGAAACAAACTCAGCATTCCAGCCGATAAAATCACTGTATTTTGCTCTGCTGCTCCCGTTTTGGGTAGTTGTGATTGCGCTTGTTCTTGTTGTTGCTGTTGCGATTGTTCTTTATTTACGTTATTTATTTCTGGTTCAATTGGATCTGTTTTTACTTTTTCATAAATAAATGTCATTTCCTTAGGTTGCTCTGTAAAAATTCCTGTGTCATCCCCAAGTACTTCTTTTAACTGATAACCTGCGATTTCCTTATCAATTTCATAACGAGTTCCAACGTCTCCTGTTAGAGTAATACTTGGCTTTAACGTCGTTCCATCTTGATCTTTGAAATTGGCAGTAACACTTGATAGCGTCGGAACATGAATGATGGTTGTTGTCACACTATTAGATTGTAATGTAAAAGGTTGTTGGGCTAAACTAGTCACACCTTCTAAGGACACGTTTTGATCGATTGAAGTTTGATTTTCTCCAGTTACTTTTACTTGATAACTAAATGTTATTTTTTCGTTTTCAGGTATATCAGTAAACGAATAGGCAAATTCACGACCATTCCAAGCACTATCGTCAATCGGAAGTTCATTGATCTTTGTCGTATTTGGCAGGTATTCAACACCATCAGGCAAACTGTTTTTAAGGACACTTTCCCCAACTTTACCTCCGCTGTTCTCTGCTGTTAAAGTATACGTCAAAATATCGCCAACTTTGGCTTCTGAATTACTAACCGTTAGCGGCATCTGGAAATCAGGTGCTACAAAAAGGTTTTGTTCAGCTAAGGATAATGGAATCGGTGAGAATGGCTTGATGCCGCCAGCGCCATCTGAAGTCTCACCAGTGAACAAACCAGGCAGATCAACATTACCAGTGATATTCCCTACTTTTACTTTAAAATAGTAGTATACCTCCATACTGCCTGATAATGACCCTTTAAAAGGAAGATTCATTTCATTTGGAAAATCAGGCATAATACTAGAAAGACCTTCATCACTAAGATGGGTTGGAGGCAGATCGTTGGAACCAACATAAAATGATTCTGCCGCATACTCCAAACCTTCATTGAACCAAAAAATAATATTATGATCATAAATCTCTTGATTATTATCGAATTCTTTTAGTTGATATCTCATAGAAAAAAGATACGTTTCACCTATCTTTAATGGTATATTCGCGTCTATGGGCTGCCCATCTTCTTGGAGTAGTTGATACTTCACCGCTAATTCACCTGGCATACTGATTCTATCTGCCCTTGCTAAAGAATCGGATTGGGGCAATTCCAAAGCCGCTACATGGTCAACGTGGGTAAAAGTCATTAAGATAAACATGATTAGGACAGCTAGTATGCTCGTCCATTTTTTTTGTTTCATTTCTAATGTTCTCCTTCTAAAATACATTTTGATTAACAATGACTTTACCACACTAAACCTGTCTTTACAATTCAGTTTTTACCAGGTAACAGCTTATTTTGATTCATCGCTAAGTAAAATCATCAGCTAATGATTTCTTTTCTTTTCCTGACAGTCTCTTTCAGCAATTCTGTATATTCTTTTTGGTGTTTTTTCAAATACTCTTTCAAAGACTCTTCTTTTTCTTTTGACCAACTCGAATCACTTTTTATTACGTTTCCAGCCTCATCTACTTCAACAGTTGCACTGTATGTCACGTTTGGATCATTATCCTTTGCAATAATGACATAGCGTTTATTGCCTTCTTTAACTTCAACAACGAGTTTACCTTTTCTAGCAATTACCCATGGATGATGTTCAGATAAAGGAATCGGATTGAACCCTGTCTCAAGAATATATGTTGAATATAAGACATCTGCTTCTTTTAAAGCATAACTCCCTGCGTATTTGTAATCATCCTGCTTCCAAGAGTGCGCTGCAAGATTCTTTAAGTAGCGTTGTTCATCCATTCTCAACTTACCGTTAAACCCTACATAAATCACAGCAAGTATTCCAATTACGATCAAAATTCGCTTATAGTATTTATTCCATTTCACTTTTTTAGATAAATCTTTTGCCATTTCTGTATCCTCCCGTAATAAATTATCAAGAGAGATACCGAACAAATCGCTGATTGCTACAATCGTTTCTAAATCCGGATAATTTCTTCCGACTTCCCAACTTGAGACAGTCGAACGCGAAACATTTAATAAGTCACTTAATTGTTCTTGTGTTAATTCTTTCTTTAGTCGTTGCTCTTTGATTTTATCACCTATGTTCACGGTATCACCTCCTTCTTTTTTATTATCTTGATAACTTATAATAAAAGATAGCTACTTTTCGTATCATACTGAAATGTCGCACTGATACAATTCGTGTCATGTTGATCTATCAAGGTTTAAAGGACTCTGCACCTTCATATTATAGCAAATAAATACGCAGGCTATTTCCTGTTTAAATAAAAAACTACAATCAAAAACGTGTAAAAATCACAAGTTTTTTGATCGTAGTTTTTCTGTTACTTACTATTCACTATTAATCCCTTACACATTCATCTTTCTGCCAGCCATCCATTTGATCATCGCAGGATCTGCATGGGAGAAAAATTGGCTTTCCCCTTCATTCAATGTAGCAATTGCTGCTTTGTCTTCTTCTGACAGTTCAAAATCAAATACAGCCATATTTTCAGCCATTCGCTCTGGTTTTACCGACTTCGCTAGAACAACGATCTCTTGCTCAATCAACCATCGAACAATAACTTGCGCTACAGATTTATGATATTTATCGCCAATGGTCGTTAGGATTTCATTTGTAAAAATCCCATTTTTGCCTTCTGCAAATGGCGCCCACGCTTCAGGCTGGATTCCTTCTGCTTTTAAGGCTTCGATATTTTTTGTTTGCTGATTGAACGGGTTGATCTCAATTTGATTGATTTGCGGCACCACTTTATTGAACTCAGCTAAATCAACTGCGCGATCTACTGCAAAGTTCGAAACACCGATTGCACGAATTTTCCCAGCTTCTTGTAGTTCCTCCATCGCCCGCCATGCACCATAAACATCATTATACGGTTGATGTAATAATAGTAAATCAACATAATTCAGACCTAATCTGTCCAGAGACCGTTCAAAAGATTCCTTGACTCCTTCATAAGAAACATTTTCTACCCAAATTTTAGTAGTAATAAACAGTTCTTCGCGAGGAATACCCGAAGCTGCAATTCCTCTACCGACTGCTTCTTCATTCATATAAGATTGAGCTGTGTCAATATGACGGTAACCTACTTTGATCGCATCAATCACTGCTTGCTCAGCTTCTTTAGGGTCTGTGATTTGATACGTACCGAAGCCTAAAATAGGGATTTCTATCCCATTGTTCAATTTGACTGTTTGCATTTGTCTTTCCTCCATCTCTTTTTGGTTCTATGAGTGCCTAACAACTTCACTATAAACTATGGAGTCAGCTTCATAGCAAGCTGTTTATTCTTAATTTTTGTGATTTACCTTCCAAAGCTCTTCAACATTGTCTGATGTGACTTCTCCTGATTTGAACTTGGCGATATGCTCATCATAGGTATCGATTTTGTATTGAAGTAAATCACGTGTTTTAGTCATTTCTTCTAATTTTCCAGTGATCTCTTGGAGTTGGTCTTGCAAGATCTGTTTTTGTGCCTGCTCAACATTTCCCCCGAGTTGAGAAAGTGTAGCGAATTCGATCAAAGACTCGATTGAGACTCCTGCATTACGTAAACTTTTTGCTAAATAAATCCAATTCAGGTCTCTTGTTGTATAGACACGGTAGCCGTTTTTATCCCGTTTGATTGGCGGAATAACACCTACTCGTTCATAATAACGAACTGTATCAGTCGTTAAGCCAAACATTTCTGCTGCTTCTTTACTGTTCAACTTGATTTCCTCCTTGCTTACTTATCCCAAACTTGAATAATCGTGATTGATGATTTCTAATAATTTAAATGTATCATGCTCAAATTCAAATTTCAAAATACAACAATTTCCTAATCGGTCTTTTTGATCCACTTCACTAGTATGCGCCCAGTTTCGCATAAATTGTCGACAAGATGCACCATGAGAAACAGCTAAAACAGTTTCTCCCGCTTCCTTCATGATGTCCATCACAGTTTCAGATACTCGTTGTCTAAATTGCCCTTCTTCTTCTCCACCATAACCAGCAAAAAAATCACCATACGGTAAAGGCGGATTCAGTGATTCACTCTCTGATTCAAATCGTCCAAAATTCCATTCTTTCAAGCCTTTTACTCTTTTATAAGGCATATCCGTTACTTGTTCTAACGTATCACTTGCTCGCTCAGATGTTGATGCATACGCACTGTCAAAAATAATGTTGCGATTCTTGAAATAGTCTCCTGCAATTTGAGCTTGCCGGATGCCTTTTTCTGTCAGTGGAGAATCACACCAGCCTTGAATTTTTTTCTGTTGATTGAATAACGTTTCTCCATGTCTCATCAAATACAATGTTTTGGTCATAACCTTGCCCTCATTTCTATTCGTTATGTTTATCATAAACCATGAAGTGAACTCCAAGGCAAGTAAAAAAGCTGAACTTTATTGTTCAGCTCAACTTTTTAATTATTCGAGCAATCGGCCTTCATCATGCCAAGCACCATACATTTTTTCAGCCTTTGTATTTTCCAGAAATTTATCCAAACGTTTCTCAAATAATTCTGGCTGATGTTTATAATTTTGGATCGTGTCGATGCGGATACGGCGATATAGCTCAGGGAAATTCAGGAATATTTCATAGATATCTGCATTTTCTTTGAGTCTTTTTTCTATGATTTCATCTATTTGAAAGGAATCTTCCGTCATATCTGGTAGAACTTTTCTACCTTGTTCTGTCATCAATCCTAGACGTTCTAGACGACGGACGCGTTCTTTGTTTAATTCCGTCCAAGGACTTTTTTTCGCTCTAGGTGACAGACGTTGAGCAGTTTGGGTTTCAGATATTTTCTTTTTGATGCCGTCGATCCAACCAAAGCAAAGCGCTTCTTCTACAGCATCTAGGTATTGGATTTTATCGGGTTCTGGTTTGATACTGACGATGATCCAGCAATATTTTTCGGTTGTGCTGTTGCCTTCTAACCAGTTTCGTAATTCTTGCCTAGTCGTTACGGATAACAGATTATCTATTTCCATTTTAATACGGCTCCTCTTAGTTGATTAAAAATAGTATACATTAATCCGACTAAAAAATGAAAATACTCACTCTCTTATTTATGCTATCAGAGAAACTGCCTTTATTTTTGTTGAATTACTAATAGCGTTGGATATGCATAAAATAAAGGTCATAACTAATACGTATACTTTTTTAGTTAAGGCTTTTTTTTCGACAAAAAAGTGGAATAGGGAATATTTGATTGACTCCCCCGCTGCTGATTTTCACAAATCATTGATAAAAAACTTCATGCCTATTTACTGATTTCAATGCACACAAAAATAGGAAACCTGAAGGAGATTTCCTTTAGGTTTCCTATTAACTGATTTAATTCTTGAAATTCAACTTGTTGATAAAGCCTTTGATACAGCTCATTTTTGTAACGTCTCATTATTTCTAGCTATCAAAAAGAGCTAGCTTTATCACTGATTTTTATATACGAAGATGGGCAAGAATTATTTTCGTATATCAGCTTCATAATAGTAATTCACAACATATTCGTTGCCGTCTTTCACAACTTCAAAATCTTCGCGGTCTATTTTCAAAAGATCCCATTCTGTTTTACCAAAATCATAAAGATAGTTGTTCACTTCAAAAATATTTCCAATTTCAATATCGTAAACAGTTTCATTATAAAGTTTAAATTCGTCTGTATCAAAATCTAATACCCAGTGTTTTGTTGTTACTGGTAAAGTAAATTTAGTTGGAGTTTCAGAGAAAATCACTTCATGTTTACCATTTGTTTTAATCTGACTTACTTCATTTTTATTGTGTAGTTTACTTTCTTGACGTGAACCAATGATTTTAAGTTCTTTAGGCGTCCCTTTAGATAAATCACCTAATAAACCACCTTGTTCATTTAAAAATACATTGTCAGGTTCTGAAACCCACGTGTAGTTTTTCATATCTCTCATATTACGAGCAACACTTGTAAAGTCAGTTACAAATACTGGTACATCATCAGTAATTTCAAATGTTGGTTTTCTGTATTCTTCACGAACGACAGCACCTGAATATGCTCGTAGCATTTGTTTATCTGCATGTAAAGCTGAGTACTGACTATTAATATCAGTCGAAATACCAGTAATTGAACTTCCCGCACCTTCTGCTTGGATATGAGCAATAATCGAACGAGCACCAGAAACTTTTCCTTCGCCTACAACAGTTGCACCTTTCCATGCATAAATGTCACGATAAGCGTAAATACCAGTTCCCTCACTACCTGTCCCTTTTAGCACAGCATCATGATAAGGTTTAATATCGTTTTCACTGTAAACACCATAGTTCTTACCAAATCCTTCTACAGTTCCACCGTCCATTTGGATTTCGTTATGAACGAATACACCCGTTCCAGCAGCAGTTGCAGTGATGTGTCCTTTACCATATTTCGTAAATTTAAATGCTTTTAAATGATCACCGACATTAATCCCTACTTCTTCGTTTGTTTTAACATTCAACTCACCATTTCCGCGGAATTCAAGCGTTCTTTTAGCATTGATCGCACCCATATTAACTGGTTTTGTGTTGTTCAATGTAATCGTAATGATCTTTGAGCTATACAAAGACGCGTTCTCATTTAAAAGATACTCACCTTTTCTTGTTGTCAATACATTTGTACCATCTGCCTTAGTAGTTACAGTTGCAGCATAACCATTCAAATCAGTATTAGATGTCAATAATTCAGCGGCAAATGCTTTTTGACCACCAGCTACTGCTAATAAACCAAAAAACAAGACTCCAGCAACATTTTTAATTTTAACCATTTTTTTACCTCTTTCTTTTTTTATTTGCTGTTTCCAGCATCTCTATTCTAACACATAAAATAACTTAATTTCTATCTTTTATTTTAGTGATTCTCTATTTTTTTGAAAAAACAACGCATAAAAAAGCCTACAAATAGACAAATAAGCTTTTGCCGTCTTTTTCACTTAAAAATAAAAAATAACAACAAAAGCATCATTCAGATTGTTTTATAAACCTGAATACAGCTTAATAAAGTATTGAATTTTTTTACCTAAAACACCTGAGAAATCTTCAATTTTTAAAAACTGAAATAAAATAGAGCGTACATAATCTATCAGACTAGATCCGACATAAATCAAACTACCATAAACAAAAATCAGCAGGACCGCAATTAAAAGATTCTCACTCGCCAAATGACCAAATTGATTTTTCAATATAAAGTAAAATATCATCGGATGTGTATGAATCAAATAGACGCCGAAAGAAACGGGAGCTATTGCGGTAATAACTTTAACCACTATTTGATTCTCTATCCTTATTTTTAAGAATAGAAGAAACAATACTACCGAACTACCCAAAATCAAAGGCGAGACATAATCAATAAACCAATTTCTGCCCATTGTTTCTTCCAAAAACGGACTGAATGAACTTACAATAATCAAGAATAACGCTGCTCCATTAAGGCCTAAATAGCTAATCCATAGTTTTTTCGTCTCTATTTTTTCGATATCCACATGTAATCTTAGATACGCACCGATCACATACATGAAAACCAACCAAATCATACTGTAGCCTTTATAAAGATTAAATGGATCGTCTTTTGAAACGACCGAAGCTGTTCCTAGTAAGACAATCACGCCCACACCATACATCATTTCAGTTTTGCTTAATAATTTGATGCCTTTATTCAGTAGCGGGATAAATAGAAATAATCCTGCGTATGCTGAAAAAAACCAATAACTTTTTGTTAATAAAGGAAAAAAAGAATAAATAGGCAACGAAATCTCTACCCCTAAAATATATTGAGCCATAATAGTGAGTAATACCGAATAAAAGAAAACTTCAAACCATAGACAAATAAATTTTTCTATGCGCCACTTTCCTCCGATCATGAAATATCCTGTGATCAGTGCAAAACAATTCACACCAACAAAACAAATCGTTTCAATGCTCCAAAAAACAAAGTAATTTAAGCTTCCATATTCAACGTTATCTAATACCCCACCAATTCCTAATATATGAAGAATAACCACCATGTACATTGAAACGATCCGTAACAACTCTATGCCTATATGCCTCTTCAACTTTCTCCACTACTCCTTTTATCATCCCTCGTTTGCCCTTCATAATATTCTTCAACAAAGTACAACGGACGCTTTTTCGTCTCATTGAATACCCTACCCAAATATTCACCAATAATTCCTAAAGAAATCAATTGAAGTCCTCCAAGAAAGAGAATACCGATCATTAATGAAGGATATCCTGATACACTAGCTCCTAGTAAAAGCGTTTGAACCAAGACAATCATCATATAAATAAATCCAACCACCGAAACTACCGCCCCAATCATTGCTGAAACCCTAAGCGGCAGCGTTGTATAGGATGTGATTCCATTCATAGCTAGATTCGCTAACGAAGATAAACGCCATTTTGTCGCTCCTCCCGCTCGCTCATCAGCATCATAAAACAGTTCTTTTTTTCTATAACCAATCCAACCATATAGCCCTTTTGTATAGCGTTCGTGCTCTCTTAATTCTTTTAAAGCATTGATTGCTTTGCGATCTAACAATCGAAAATCACCAGCATGGGGATAGATTGTCGTTCTGGTAGTTTTTTGTAGAATTTTATAATAGGACGACGACAACAATTTTTTTAAGAATGTCTCTCCTTTACGGTTTTTACGGACAGCATACACATCTGAGTAGCCTTGTTCCCACCAAAGGATCATTTCTTGAATCAATTCCGGCGGTTGTTGTAAATCGGCATCTATCACAACTGCAGCATCTCCTTTGGCGTAGTCAAAACCAGCCAACATTGCAACCTCTTTCCCAAAATTTCTTGACAGATCTAACAGAGTAATTCTAGAATCTTTCTCTTGTAACGCTAAGATGATCGAAACACTTTGATCTTCACTACCATCATTGACAAAAAGATACTCAAACTGATAGCTTGAACAAGTTTGACTTAACTGCTCTAGCCTCTGGTAAAGCTGCCCCAACACTTCCTCTTCATTTAAAAATGGAACGATAATCGTTATTTTTTTCATCCTTTATTCAACCTTTGCTAAGCTGCTGCTTTTCTCTAACTATTCTTTATAAAAAAGAATAAAGTCTTTGTTCTGGTATACTTCGAAATCTTTAAGTTTCTTTTCATAGTTGCTTAAATCTGCTCCTTGATGATATAAATACCCAATCTGTCCTTTATTATCTTCTACAAATTCTCCCTCTTTCATAAATGTGTACCGGGCATACTGGTTAGATGTCATATTCGTTTCCCGCTCAAAAGGTTGATCTCGACTTGCTTGATATGCTTCCGGTGAAACTGGGTCAAAAAATCGGAAAAAGATAAATGTTAATTCAGTAAGCTGATGAATACTCGTTCGATCCACATAAATTGTTCCAAGTTTTTTCTCTTTGCTGATTTGAATCACTTCATTCATCGTTTGCGGCGCCATGTAGGTACTATCTTGCTGTTCATCACGATAAGAAGAGTTATAACTAAATAAAAATGAAACAAACAACACAGTGAAAAAACTAAAAACTGCTGTAGTAACTGACTTCTTATCTAGCGACCATAATGCTGATAGCCCATATCCCATGACCAAAATTACTGGAAAAAGAAAGACATTCCAATGATGCACAACAGGAACAACAATTAAAATTAAAGGGATCGGTGCAATTAGCCACGCTAAAAGAACGCTGCTAAAATGACTTTTTTCTCGCACTACTTTGACAATCCCAACACTAAACAATAATAGTCCAGCTAAATTGTAAAACATTCCGTAATTTGGTAACGAACTGAAAATCAACCCATCTCTTCCAGATAACAAAAAGCCATGGATTCTACTTAAATTCATTAAGAATGCTGACCAAATATCATTACTGTACAAAATCGTCTGTCCTTCATTTTGACTACCTAACAATTTTGGAAAAGTCATCCCTACTATTGTTATTGATCTATCACCAAAATATTGAATATAGGCAAAGAAAATGATCGGCACTATCGTAATAACTAACACCAACGATAACCCTATACCCTGACGTATACTCAGGAGTTTTTTCTTCCAAAAATAAAAAAGTAATAGTAACGAAAAGACCGGCAAGAAATACCATGTAGCAATATATGCATAAGCCGTTAAACCTATCGAAATCATCGCTCCGCTATAGAACCAATTCTGTTTTTTCCCTTGACTCTTAAGCCCTAATTGAAGCAAACAAAAAGCAATCAGCAACAAGTGCGGTGCAACATTGGCATCTAAGCCGAATCGGCTAATCATGAGTTGCCAAGGATTGATGATTACTATAAAAATGATCGACATCAATAATTGATGAGAAATTTTCAGTCTGATCAATGTCCACATTGTAAAAAGTAATGTTGCAGAGGAGAGACAGACCATCGCTAAGCGTGTGCTAATAACTGTCAAACCCAATATTTTCACAAAGGGTAAAGAGAGATACGAATAGAGTGCAGACGGTCCTGTTCCATACCCAATCAAATAGATGGGCCAAGAATTCAAGGCGCTATCCTGTCCATAATTTGCAAGAGCCCACGTATCATATCCCGACATCGCTTCATCGATTTGCAATCCTGGAAGTTGGCCTAAGTTATAATAACGAACAAATAACCCAATACAAAAAAGTACGAATAGTACTTGATGAAAATCACTTTTAAAAAGTACTGTTCCTGCTCTTTGAGCTTCAAATCTAATAGTCAAAAAGCCCGCTGTCATAAATAGAATCAGCAATCCATATAACACCACAACGTCCATTCTATATCTCCTTTTCCAACCCCGTTTTGTTACTATCCTTTTAAGTTAATTACCTATTCAACAGCGCAAATAATGAAACTTGATTCATGCTTTCTAGCTACTTAGATAGAAAAATCTCTAATCAACGCGTGTATTTGCAATGGAGTGCCATCGGTCGAAAAACTCATCAAAAGATTTCTTCCAATTTCTTTATCCGCTTCAGCTTGTGTCACTGTATCGATCACATAAACCTCAGCGTTCGCTAATTGCTCTTTAGGTGCTTTGATTTGTTCATTAAATGCAGCCATTTTATTTTCTATCTTAGAAATTTGCATCATTTCACCTATCGAATTAACTACTTCCTCCGGCTGTTCAATATACACCTTGCCTTCCTCAACATCGTTATAAATATCAATGATTTGTGTACTCAAGCAAGCTTCTTTTTTAGCTTTTACAAATAGATATGACCACTCGATCCGCCCGTAAGAATGACGCTTTCCATCTTTATTTTTATAATACTTTTCTGTAAAGACTGTTAATTTGTCACCATTAGCAATCAAATTAAAGACTTGAGGTTCTAACTCGTTATCCTCTGATTTAAGTGCTTTTTCAATCACAACATCTGCTTTTTTTGAAAATTCTGGTACTTGCAACTTAAATTTATCCTTCATGAGTTTGTTTAGTTCTGCTTCAGATATCTTCAAATAATCAAAGTTACCAAAACGCTTCTCTTGTTTGGTGCTCCACGTAAAATTTTGGTCTTCTTTGGACCATGTTTCCTTTCCATCTTCTTTTTTACACCCCGTAAAAATCGTTAAAGACAATAGGGCTATGATCAATAATTGACTTTTTTTCATAACATACTCCTTGTCTATTTACTTAGAGCTTTTAAATCTAAAACTATTTCTTCTTGCTCTGGAAATTCCTCATCTGAAAAATGAAGCATCACTGAGCCATTTGTATCCCTCAATCGATAAATCACTACTGATTCACTATTTTGATTTTCGCCGATTGCTTTAGAAGATTGTTTTTCTAGCTCTCCAAGCTCTGTTTTTTCAGATTCCTTTGGTAAAGTAGTCTGTTGCAATTCTTGCCCCTTATAGCTTGCTGTTACCAACGAAGACCAAATCATTGGCTTTAATGGTGTTTCTTTCAAGTTGGTCACCCCATATTTAACAGCAAGAAGTTTCCCAACACTTTCAGACTCAATGACCTTATACCCACTTACTTTGATAGCTAAACGATCATTTTTTGCAGTATTTTCTTCCTTTTCTTCAGTGCTTACTTTATCTGATTGTCCAGTTTCTACTAAAGATCTTGCCGATTCATCAATGATTTCCGCCCTTTTTTTATAGCCATTATCATCTGCTGAATAATAGATCAATTGCGCAAACCCGTTTTCTGTTTCAATATAGTAAATATGAGCCCACGACTTTTTTTCTTTAAAGCGTGTAAAGACTGTGTATTTGTATGCAGGTAACTTATTCACTTTGAATTCTTTCATATAGATATCTTCTGCTTTATCATACTTATATACTTTACCTAACTGCTTCTGAGTTTTTTTAGCAAAGTCTTTCAGATCTACTTCTGATTTTTGCTTAGTAGTGATAAACATAGCTGAATTACTTTTCTTATCTGTTGCGGCAAAAACAGTTGTTGCTGAATAATTTTCTTGATAATTTTTATCTTCTTCCCAAGTACTGGGTAGTTGAAATGCATAAGACACACCTTTATCTTCAAAGGTTTGCTTTTTAGTGTCCAACTTTTGTGAACATCCTGTTAAAACAGCCAAAGCTAGTGCGATAGCAATCAATTTCTTTTTCATTTTGTTTCTCCATTCTTCAAACCCTCAGAACCAACTTCCACCTTTTGAACCACTTGACGCTTATTGTTCCTACTATCAATCAATGTGTACAGTAGAAATATAAGAGAACAGCTAATAAATAATCCTAACCCTAGCTTAAAGCCTTGGGGAAGAAACACAAATTCAACTGTATGCTTCCCTTTTGGCACCCGTAAGGTCAAAAACGCATCTTTGAATGTTGGAATCTCAGTCCTTTTACCATCCACGTAAGCCGTCCATCCCTTATCAAAAGGTATCGTAGTCAAAATGACCTGATCTTCTGTTAACTCTACTGATGCTTTTGCCTTACGCCCTGTAGTTTTAAAATCCACACCTTTTTTCTGAATTTTATTTATAACTTCTTCAAATTTAGGAATATCCAGTACCACCACATCTGGTTTAAAAATCTTTATTTTTGTTTTGTCATTATCTCTGAAAACAGCTTTGATATTGACTGTTTTAGCTTCCTTATGATAGCCAAGATCATGATATTGTCCGCCATCTACCATATTACTTTTTCGACTAACGCCTTCTATCGTTAACTCTATTTCCGTTTTATCCATATACCCAAAATCTGTTGGTGTAATACTAAAATAGGCTTGAGAATTAGCCGGAACATCCACAGACCATTCGATAATATTTTCTTCTGTCGGTTCGATTTCAGAATAGATGTATGCTCCATTTTCCTGTTCTTCAACTAAATTTTCCATTCCTACTTGCTTAGTATCAACAAATTGGAACAGTTTTTCTTTTTCACCAGCCATATGAGTCAGCAACGCAGTTTGGTTTGCTACAGCATTTTTTTCATATATTTTTTCATCTGTTAAAACGCCCAATGGCAATGCGTATTTATTCTCGTACAGTGTATATTCTCCACTTTTACTTTTTTTATCAAAGCCATATTTCGAGAGTTTTTCCTTTGAAATATTGTATTTGATCCCTAACATTGCATCCATTAACAAGGTATTATTTAGATAACTGATATTTAAATTGCTACCAAAAGAACGAAAGCCTAATTGATGTAAATATGCAGATGAATTACGATTTCGAATAGATGAAAACATCGTTACGCCACTATAACCATAAAGGAAACTATCATTTCGGCTCACACTGTCCATATTCTCCAAACGATATAATTGCTCATTTTCCACTTTTGTTTGATCAACTAGTTTCTTGATATCT
Organism: Enterococcus sp. 7F3_DIV0205; assembly: GCF_002141365.2. NCBI lineage: Bacteria > Bacillati > Bacillota > Bacilli > Lactobacillales > Enterococcaceae > Enterococcus > Candidatus Enterococcus palustris. The sequence goes on along the minus strand of NZ_CP147244.1, from coordinate 2,855,386 downwards.
GGATAATATTTATCAAAGTATTCTCGTGCAGGATATCCCCAATCAGTACGAATACCGGCAATCATACGTTGAGCGTTAAAACTTGTTTCAGCTAAAATTAGTACGGTTAAGATTATCGGCAGCCATTTCAATTTCCATTCTTTTTGATAACAGTAAAATAACAATAGATACAGCAACAAAAACACAAATGTCAAAATAATCGATCCACTTGATAGGTAATCGTAACGTTGTTTGTTAGTGAAAAAGATTGCCGCTAAGAAAATCAGAAGTAGCCCTATACTAATATTCACCAGTTTTTCAAAGTCATCTTTTGTGAATACTTCCAAAGCATAGCCAGCTAATAAAATAATCAAACAGGACAACAAAAAACTATAACGGAATAAGAACATATTTGGTGCATGCATTCCTTGCCAAAAAAGATTGAGAGGATCGATATAAAAGCTTCCAGCAACAATTACACCCAAACTGCCATATAACAATTTATTCTTCAATGGAATTTTTTTACTCACAAAATAATAAAAGAAAAAAATCAAAGCCAACAAACCAATGTAAATAAATGGTGCACTTTTATATTTACTTGTATCATAGACACCCACCATGTTTTTAGTAACCAAGTCCCACAGTTCAACATCCGCTGTAAATAATCGATTAACTCTATTCAATCCTTCACCATTGTTTTTCAAATCTAATATCGTTGGCAGAATCGTAACCATAGACGCGCCGCCAGCTAATATAGACGTAATCAAATAGGATATGACCCTTGAAGAATACCTTTTCCTATTCGTAAATAACCGAGCAAAAAAATAAAGAAATGAGAAAATCCCTATCATGAATGCCATATAGAAGTTCGATAAAAACAGCAATAAATAGCTAATAAAAAGTAATGCAGGCTTTTTGAAATCCATCAATCGATGAATTCCTAAAAGAATCAAAGGCAAGTAGATAAACGCATCCAGCCACATAATAACCTCTGAATAAGCTGTTGTATAAGACATCAGTGCATAAGCTACACTTAATCCAACATGTAGTGGCTTAGCAATTTTATATGTTTGAGAGGAGAAGAACCAAAAGGCCCCTCCAATTGCTCCAAATTTTAACAACGTAATCATATATAACGCATCAGGCATTGCTTGATTATCAAAAAAGTAAACAATTGGTGTAAAAATACCGTTCAAATAATAAGCGGAAAGAGCCCAAAAATTTAGTCCTAACGAACCATACCAAGTATAAAAAGCACTTTGTTCACCATGTAAAACATTATTAAAACTAGCATGGAAAACTGCATACTGACTTAAGGCATCACTCGCTAGAATTGTCGTTTTACTCCCTGGATAAATCCCGATGCTATAATAAATGGCCGCCATGATTGTAATTGGCAACACGATACTTAAACATAAAAAAATTCCATTTCCCTTAATAGCTGCTATCACTTTTTGCTTCATATTGACCTCGCTCTTATTTCGTAAATTTTAAAATCAGCTGACAAACCCCATTTTATGCAACGGAAAGTAACGGTACTTGACTACCCCTTCAATTTGATTCTTCTCAACCAAACCAAACACCCTGCTATCAGTAGAATGTTTACTATTGTCGCCTAAAACAAAATAACAATTTTTAGGAATTTTATTTAATCCAGTCAACTGACTCATGACAGACATACTAATATTGATCTTAAGCGTTCCATCGGGCAAATCCATTGCTAATTTATTTAGACCATCGGTTAAATATCCATCTGTTTCTGATAGTCGATAGTTCAAAAATAGTTTATTATTCTCTAACCAAATCATATCTCCCGGCATTCCAATAACCCGCTTCACAAATGAATCACCTGGTTTATCCTTCGGCTCAAACGTAATGATCTCATTGCGTTTAGGATCTTGGCTTTTTTGAACAAAGATACGATCTCCATTCTCAAACGTCGGAGCCATGGATTGTCCATCTACAACGTGCGTTTTTATATGTATTAAAAACAACAAGCAGCACAAAGCAAATAGTAAGAAAAAAACAGTCGTTACAACCTGATGGAATATTCTGTTATAACGAATTTCCTTTTCCTCCATTTGCTTTGAACGTATTTTTTTACTCTTCTTCATAAAATCATTCTTCTCTCAATTCTTTCCTGATTAAAAACCTGTAGCTGTATGAAACGGAAAATATCGTAGTTCCACAACGCCAATAATATCTTTTTCATCAATCAAGCCATAGTTTCTACTATCACTAGCAAACTGTCGATTATCTCCCAAAACAAAGTACTTCCCCTGCGGTACCTTAGATACATCGACTGTTTGTTTCAACGTAAAGTCTTGTGTTACAAGAAATCCAGCAGACTTTACTTCAGCAATCGATTCTTCTAAAAAACGTTCTGGAGTCAGTTTATTATTAATATATAGTTCATCATTTTTATAATACAGCTCTTCTCCAGGTAAACCGATAACTCGTCTTATCGATTTCTGATTGGTTTGAGGAACTTTAAAATAAATCAATTTAAATCGTTTGATTTCTCCCCATTTATTGACCAGCAAACGATCTTTATCATTTAATGCTTTAGTCATAGCATATCCTTCCATCTTCGGAAGACGAACAGTAAAATATGACGCCACACTTACAATAAGAAGCGTAATGATGATCGTAAAGACGATCTCTTTGCTCGTTTGCTTCAACCGTTTTCTTTGAGCTTTTTTTACTGATCCTTTTTTTCTTTTGTTCTTTGTTTTATTCTTTATAGAATATGAGGAACTTGATTTCCTTCTCTTCTTGTCAAAACCGTCCCCCTCACCTTGAGAAGGACGCTTTTTTTTCGGTATCTGTTGCTTTTTCTTAATACTTTTTCTATGTCGTTTATTAGCAGATGCTATTGTATTTATTTTTTGCTTCTTCGGCTTTACTGCCCTTTTAGTCTCCTGTTGCACTAGTTCTTTTTTTTTCGTATTGATTGTTTTTTTCATGATTGAAAAATCACCTCTCAACAGTTATTTCTTTTGCTGTAAAGCTGATTCATTCACATCGAACTCTTTAAACACTTTCTTCTGGCTGGTCACTACCTTTTGTATATCCTTCAAATAACTTTCTCTGTAGGCAGGATCTTCTAATTTTCCAGCGTCTTGTCCACTAATATTGATTCCTAGGTTTCTAGTCATTGTAAAATGGCGGTTCAGCATTTTCTGCCCTTCTACTGACATTCCTTGTGAAGCATTCCTATTTGCAACACTTGTCAATTGTGTAGAAAGATCACGCATATTTTTAGATGTTTTTTCAGCATTCGCTCCATTATCAATAGCCTTCAGCTGTTTTTCCAATTCTCCAACAAAATAATAGCCTTTAGCTAGTGAATCTGCATCATCCGCTGTCAAATTAGTCAGTTGATAATACCTTGAATATGCGGCACTACCAGCTGTTAGAAGAACTAAAAAGAAAAAAATCAAACTTGTCCGAAATTGTTTCTTTTTTTGCTTTTCTAATCTATGACTTAAAAACTTGATCCTTTTGCGTTTTTTCTTATTCTTCACGCGTCGACTAACCATTATTTTCCATTTTCGTTTCGTGGATAGGCTTAAAAAAAGAAAGAAAATACCAAATAGAAGAAAGAGGATAGCACCTGATAATAAGCCAATGAAAGACATGTCTAAAATACTCACGGATCTATTCCCCTTTCAAATAAAAGAACAAATTAGCGTTTCTTCTTTTTCAATTGTTTTTTCTTTTTCTTGTTATTGTTCCCAATAGCTCTTACAACGAAAAAGACAATCAATGCAACGACCACAACTCCACCAACGATCATTGCAATCAGACGCCAGTTGATCCCGCGTTCTTGCGTCAGTGAGACATCTTGCGAATTAAATTTATCCGCTTCTTCGTCCGTAATCGAGAATTTTTCTGTCCATTCCCATTTCTTGTCACCAGCAGTGACTAAAATATGTGCCGTATATTCACCTGGTTCCATTCGATCTCCATTCATCTCGACAGGAAAATCAATCATTGTGTTTGGAGCCATTCTCATACCAGCTTTTTTAGTATCATAAAGGACTTCTTTGGAATCTCCCTTCATGATTTGAGCATCGACTGTCATATCCTCTAAGTATTCTGCTTCAACATTAGAGAAATTCAAAAAGACAGCATTTCGATAATTTGTTAGACCTGCATAAGCTTTATTGAAGGCTAGATCTGGTTCCACCTTTGTATCTGTTTCATTTAAAATCATTCCAACAAGAAAGGCGTATTCATTAGTAATACCAGCTTTTTTCTCTTCTTTTTTTTCTTCTTTGGTAATTTGTTTCATCTGAATCCCACCGGAAATACTGCCATCAAAGCTAGATTCAGGCATGGTAATTTCTAAATCTAAAGGTACCATTGATTTAGCGGGGATCTTCACTTCTTTCGGTCCTTTAACAACATCCACAAAATTATATTTAAGAGATTTATCATCTTCAATTGTTGTAGGTCCATATTCAATAACACCATTCCCATTGGTCTTAGCACCATTAAGAGAAACACCAATCACCATTTCATGTTCTGTTCCGTTAGATAGTTCAATTTGAACCGTTTGTTTTTGCCCAGGAGACATTTTCAAATCAAAATAACCAACAGTACTTTTTTGATTCTCCGGTTTGACGACTTTGTAATTAAACCCGACACCAAAATCTGCTTGAGTTCCGCCTTCCGCATAAGAAACTTGACTAAAACAGGTACCACAAGCTATGTACAAAAATAATGCCAAATAAAATAAATATTTTCTCTTCATATTCTTTCAATTACCTTTCTTATTTAACGATTAAACAAGGTCACCGACTCTTTGAGCCGGTGAGCTTGCCTTATAAATCAAATCTCTTCACCATGATCGGAAGAATAGTCGATTATTTTTTAGTTTACTTCAGCCAATGTCCAAGTTACTGTTGCATTGTATTTAGCTGTACGTACATCTGTATCTGCATCAAATTCTAATTTAATTGCATCGCCAGCAGTACCTTCTTTTTGACTACCGAAAGTTAATTGGTGAGTTCCTTTACCTTTGACTTTACCATCGGCAGCAGCCACATCATTTACTAAAAATTCTTTAGAACCGCCACCAAATGAAATTGCTGAGGTTTCAGAACCATTTTCACCAAATTTAGGAGTCACTGGTTTTAAAGCAGGCGCAATATCAGTGATCAAACGCATTTTGTTATAAGTTAATGTAGAGCCTTTTAATTCAACAGCATCTTCGCCAGCGATTTCTGCTGTGAAGTTTTTCGTTAATTCTGCGCTTAATTTAAAGCTGTGGTTCGCAATTGAACGATCGTCTTTAAATTGTACTAGGTTTTCAATCGGATGTTGATCTGCGTTCCCTTTATTTGCAGTTGCAGGTTTAGCCCAATATTCAAATTTTTCTTTACCACCAGCTGGAATATCAAGTGCTGCATGTTTGTCAAAGTCAAGTGGTGAAACAGTCATGATTCCGAACTCACCTGGATCTGTTACAGTCCAGTCAGTGATTTCAGAACTTCCAGTTGGGTCAGTTACTGTTGTATTCTCAGTTGTATTTCTTGTAAACTCGATATCAGCCGAACCATTGACTGGTACGTTATCCGCTTTCGTTGCATTTGGAAGTGCTACCGCTGTTCCTACTGCTGCTAATAATACAGCGCCGCATAATTTGTGTGTTAATTTCATTTGTATTTCCTCCTAGGTTTTGTGTTTTATTTATGGCAACTCGGCAATAGTCCAAGTTAACACCGTTGAATATTCTACCAGGTCTTTTTTCGTTGCCCCTGGTATACTTAATTGGATGGCACTATTCTCATACACTTGTTTATTGTCAAATGCTGGATCTAGTACCGGTTGTTCTTTTAATAAGCGCGGACTTAATGTTCCTGGTTGTCCGTTTTTATTTTCTTTTGATGCACCAAAAGAGATACTCCAAATCCCGCGACCTTTGCCTGGCTTAGCCTCAGCTAAATTATAGGTTTCACCAACATTGCTCAATCGAATAATCTCTTTTGAAACAGTTGGTGCCTCACTTAAATCCCTTGTAGCGTTTACCCAAGATTTATCAAAGGAGATCACTGCACCATTCAATTGAGAGTTTTGAGCTTTATCGTTTTTAAACTGCGTCTCTTGCCTAACTTGTAGTGTCCAGCCTTGAGCGCCGGGTCTAAAATCAGAAACTTGTACAAAATTTCCTCTAGGACCTGTTTGATCTTTAAATAATTGGGCATTCACAGGATAGGTTTGATCTTTGTCCGACAGTAGATATTTACTGAAATTCAGCTGTGGAACAAAATCAATTCTAAGATCTCCTGTTGTGCTTGGTGTCGGCCCTGGGTCAACAATTGTAGTTGGATTTTCTGGATCACGAAGTCCAATTTCTTGCTCTGGCTGTGTGAGTCCAATCGTGGCATTTCCATCTTGACTGTCATCAGCATGTACTTGCTGAACATCGGCTAAAAACACTATGCTTGCCGAAAGAAGAAGTAAGGGAATTGAACAAGTTATTTTCTTTTTCATCGCCTTATCTCTCCTTTCCTTTTTCAGCATTTTCTTTTTTACGTTTCCATATGAAATAAATGACCACAATCACAACTACTGCTACACCGCTGATGGATAAACTTCTCGCCACCAATTCTCCAGTCGAAGGGTATCTTCCTTTTGGTTTAGGTGAAGGCTTTTCTTTTGGTTCTTCTGTTGTTGACGGTGTTGTAGTCGGCGTTGTCTCGTCTTCATAAAATCCGACGCCGCCTGTTGTTTGAACAGCACCGCCATTACCTCCGCCCTCAGCTTTTGCACTAAGAGGCGTAATTGCAAAGAATGATACTAATACAATGGAGGTCAAAACGTAGTACTTCAAATTTTTCATACCGATTCATTCCTCCATTACTATTTTGTATCTGCTAAGGTAAACTCAATTGTCGCACTATATTTTCCAAGCTTATCTACAGCTCCTGGCGGTAAAATAATTCTAAAACCGTCACCTTTTGACCATTCTTCTTGACTAATATCATAGTTACCAGCACTAGTATGTGTGTGTGTAACGATTGGTCGAGTCGTACCAGTTATTTCATTGATGACTTCTTTACCATCTTCTTTGCCTTTGTAGTAGATAGCGTTTTTCAAAACAGTTTTACCGTCTACATGAGTTAATGGTTTAAGCAATTGAGCAGATAGCGTCCAACTCTTGAACTTCCCACGGTTATCAGCAACCACTAATGGATCACCAACGATAGTCGGATTAACTGCTTCAGTATTTTCCTTCAAACTTTCTACCTTCTGTCCAAAATCTAGTGATTTTGGAGCAGATACAAACGTTAGAACACCATGTGGCGGCCCACCTGGTAACCCTATTTCAAGGGACCATTTTTCAATTTGCACATGTGATGCTGAAGGGTTCGTTGGTCCTGGTACAAAAGGTTCTTCTTGTGGTGAATCTCCTAGTGCACGCGCTTTATTCAGGACCTCAGTACCTTCTTCGGTCACAGCACTTTGTTCCACAGTCACCTCAAAAGTTGCCTTAACGCTCTTATTAGCAGCTATATCACCAGCAAAAATTGTTAATGTTCTTGTTGCAATTTCGTAACTATATTTATCTTTACCAACCGTCACTCCATCGATCGTTACCTTGCTTTTATCTGGATCAAAATTCAATCCTTCTGGTAAAATATCGATTAGTTTCACATTTTTCCAGCTGTAAGAATCAGCTTTTTTATTTGCTGCTTCTAAAGTATATGTCACAATATCTCCAACTGAAGTTGTATCCCCACCGCTTGAAACAGCTGTTTTGGTCATAGTCGGATTATCTGGGATCACGTCGGCAACAAAGTATTTCTCAACACCTTTAAAAACAGCATCATGGTACGTCAACTCTTTATACGGATTGATATTACCATCTGCAGTATTTGTTACTGGTGGTTTAATCAAACCAATTTGATCGTAAATTTCAGGCTTAGTGCCTGCCTCCGAAATAATTTGAGCCGCTTGATGCTGCTTTTCACCATCTGCAAGATAAACACTTAATTCTTTTGTTTTCTCCACATAATTAGGTAAGTTAAACGTCCAAGAACCATCAGATTTAACAGTTGAAGTTCCTAGTAAAGTCCCTGTGTCTTTATCGCCAGTATCGTAATAAACGTTAACCGTAGCACCAGCCTCAGCACCAGTTCCTGAAAGAACTTTGGTTGCGTTGTTCAGCTTGATATCGGTTAATTTTTTTGGTGTTGGCGGAGTTACATCAAGAACTGTTCGTTCAGGAGCCGTTAAGTCTTTTGCCTCACTTGTGTGGACATAGTTAGTCCCTTCTTTATCTAGAGGTCCTCTCCATGCACTAGCAACTTTAACTTTTTGATCTTTTACTAAGAATTTGTCATCAGGAACAGCAAGTTTGAACATACCACTTCTGGTATCGTCACCATAAACAGAAACACTACCACTTCCTGGACTATCTTCTATTATTTCTGCTATACCTTGATATATCTCGCCTGAATCGTCACTCACAGATACTCTAGTATGAACTTCACCAACATAGGCGTCACGAGGTTCATCATGTTTTCCTTCTGGAATAACTGCATGCCCCCAGATAAACTTATCTGCATCAGTTGGTACTCTCAATTCATCAATAATAGCTGCTTGATTATTGGCAGTTAATCTTGTATATGCAGGCATTCCACCATCTTGGGCAAAACCTGTTATCACGTCCTGACTACTTGTAGGACTAACTGTGCCAAAATTTGTTCCAGTCAATTCAAAGTCCACTAATGGAAAACTGCGTATTGGACTACTCTCTAAATTCATTCCCCTTTTCCACACAGACAATTCTGAATTTTTACTACTGAAGCTAGAGGCTGCTCTTGTAACATCAAAAACGAGTCCGCCACCAGTACGAACATTAGAAAAATCAAAATATTTTACACTATCCATTTTCATACTTACTTCTCGTCCATTGAAAATCCCATTATTTGCAGAATTAGTATTGCCTCGGGATACAAAATAAGTTTCAGGTCCTGCGTAAATATTAATATCTCGACTACCAGAATCGATTGAAGCCCCAAATTTGGCATCCAATGCAATATTTGAATCTGCTCCTTCTACAGTAAAACTGTTTGGTGGAAGTGATGCGACCCCACCTGTGAAGTAAATCGCCTGATTCCCTCCACTGACTCCAGGTGCACGAGGAGTACCATCGCCGTAGTTGGTAATCATAAAGTCTGAACCACCACTTATGTTTACTTTATTATTCCCTCCGTACATTCGAATTCCGGGTGCTCTCCCACTCTTCTTCAATATATTTATTTTAGAATTTCCAGATACATTGAAGGTCATATCACCTGCTTCTCGAAATCGCAAAGCTGCTCCTAAATTGTAGCCATGATCACCATCCATAACTATACTCAATTCTGAACTGTCAGACACATTAAAGCTTCCGCCTTTACTTTGAAGCACGATTGCTGAAGTTTGTGTACCATGAGCAGTCATTTTTGCTCCATTGGTGAGGTTTAAAGTAGACTCATCTGCAACTAAAACGAGAATGCCGCCATAATCTACTTCCTGTCGTCCATCGCCTTTAATATCTAGTTCGGTTCCTTTTCCATCAACGAAAAAGTCTAATTGCTGACGCATATCCCAAGCTTGTCCTCTTGTATTAGAAGTCTGACCTTTCATACTATGAGTCCGTACTTTTGATTCACTATTAATAAGCACTTTACCGCCAACATTAAGTCTATTGTCATTTCCATAAAATTTTTCTGCATCTGAGCTGATAACAGACTTATTGGTGATTGTTAAATTTTTAGACATAACAGCTGGATTGGCAGATGTTGAGTCATATGAGAGATTGGCATTGTCAAAAATAACATTCCAACCATGTAAAACGGCAATTTGAGCCGCATTGCCAGCAGTTGACTTAATTGTTCCACTTAGAGTCAACAAACCCGTTCCCTGCATCAATTTCCCCGTTGTTCCAGTAAACTCAACGTCTCTAATAGTTACATCCGCTGTATCAGATGAATTCATATAATACGTTCTCATATCTAACTTATTATTATTTCCATTGATTGTGACCTTTCTTGCAATCGGCGGGTTAGAGGTAGCTACTAAATTAGAAACGATATTGATTTCATCACTATTTCCTTGTAACGCCGCTACAAATTCAGTCCACGAGCTAACATCTTGACTGACTCTTGACAAGTTATTCCTTGTCAGAACTGAGTCAGGAGACGCATCAGTTGAATTGGAATCTGAAGTAGTTATGATCTTTTCATTAATAACAGGACTTGATGATGTACTCCCTTTTTCTTCAGCAGATATATCGCTTATGACGTTTAGTCTTACAGCTAAAATTACTCCAAAAAGAAATAATACAGCTAAAAAAAGCTTCTTTTTATTTCTCATTTATATCCTCCTTTCCTCAAAATTAAGCGTGTCAAGAAAAGTTTGCCAAACTCCAGACACATATATTTCAATTTTTTCTCATAGATTTTATTTACTCATTCAATGAGCTATCTATAGAAAAAATAGAAATCAACTATTGATAATAATTTTTTGAGAATGCTTTTACATTTCATTCTCCCCACTTAAACATATCTTTTTAATTAAGCATTCAGCATATACCCTTTAGAGCGAACCGTTTTGATATACTCATTTGTACTACCATCATCCTCAATTTTTCTCCGTAGATGATAGATAATATTGGCTACGCGGTACTGTTTATCTTCAGTTTCGTTGTTCCAAACATTTTTATAAATTTCTTCATATGTTAATGCCTGTCCTGCATGATTACTTAGTAATTCGATTGTTCGAAATTCAAGTTTTGTCAAACTTACTTCCTGATTTCCATTTAACAAAACACTAAAGTTAGAATGAATGAGTTCAACTTTATTTTTTGGCTCATTGACTTCTTGCAGTGCTTTATCCTCATAACTACTAAGCCTTTTTTGATTTCGGTTAGAATAACGATTCAAATTACCATGTATAAATAAAGACAATTCATCTGAATCAACAGAAGCATTGATGATCCCATCTGCACCTAATTTCATATAAACGATTCTCGTAGACTTATCTGTATTCTCAGATAATATCCATAGTAAAGCCGATGTTTGTTCACGAATCTTTATGATTGATTCACAAATTACTCCTATTTGATTTACATTTTCTGCTTCTTCAATAATCAATGCGTCAAATTCATCTCTTTCAATATCCCATTCTTGATTTTCTTCCAGATAACGGACATTGCATCTTGTTTCTTTCAAAGTTTCTATGTATGTGTTGTTATCCGATTTTGTATTTGTCGAAATAATTCCAATATTGTACATGTCCTTTCTCTCCTTCGTATCCTATGTTTTATTAATTTTTTCCTATTCTAGTCATTATATTTGCAGTATTTTAAAATAGTTTTTATACTAGTTAAAATTAGGAATTCGACTACTAAAATCCATTCTTGTTTTTTAGTAAAACAAGAAAAACAAAGTAGCCTGCTTATTTTACAGTGCCTAGACACCTCATTGACGGCGCAGTTCGACGGCGGAAAAAATAAAAAAAAGCTGCCCTGATCAAATAGAAAAGAGCCGCTTTTAAAATGATAAAAAACGTTCGTTATAAAAAAATAAAAAAAAACCTCTCCTTATATCGAATGAAATTAAAAATCAATAAGAATTATTATATTAATGCTAATTTATCTATTGCTAATCGCTGTTCTTCTAAGAATGAGTTTGTATACGTATCCAAAGTCATTTTGATTGATGAATGTCCTAATAAAGAGCTGATTGCAGCGATATTAACTCCTAACTCAACACAACGAGTGGCAAAAGTATGACGTAGGGCATGAAAAGAGACATAATTTAACCCGAGCTTTCTCTTAATTCTCTCAAAGCGGTAGCTGACTGTTCTAGGTTCAACTGGTTGTTCAGCGTTCGTTATTACATAACTAGAGGTTGCTTGTTTTTTCCATTTCAGTAGGGCTTTTTTAATCTTTGCAGAAAGTGGAATAACTCGATTAGCGTTAATAGTCTTTGGTTTTGTTTCAACGATTTTCGTCCGTTGACCTGTTGAATTAGGCAAAGTAATTCGTTGCTTGGTTCGTTGAACTCTTAAAACAGATGAATCAAAATCAATATCTTCCCATTTTAATGCGCAAATTTCACCAATACGCATCCCCGTTTCCAAAGCTAATAAAATAGGTAACCCTTTCACTGTCTTCATACTTTCAGCTTCCACTGCTTTTTGTTGTATACGCGTCAATGCTCTAACTTTCTTTTTATCAATTTTTGGTAGAATCGTCCGTTCACAAGGATTTAAATAGATATATCCGCGCTCTTTAGCTGCTTCTAAACAGCTTTTTACAATTCGAAAAATAATATGAATAGAACTTGCTGCTAAATTTTCAGATAATCGTTTTACTAACTTATTAATATCAGTAGCAGTAATTTTTTTCAGAGAGCGCCGTTCTAAACTAGGGAAAACATATAATTGGAGCTTGTTGCTGTAACTAGCATGAGTACTTTCTTTTAAGGTAGGCGCCATGATATCTGTTAGCCAGATATTCGCCCAATCTCCAAAGGTTCCATAAAATTCTTTGATTGCTCCTGTATAAATGCTTGTTTTTTGTCCTTTTTTTTCAATTAATTGTTCTTTAACTGCTCGATATGAACGGGCGTAAATATAACCATAATGAATACTTCCATCTATTTTTCTTGCTTTGGGGTATCTACCTTCCCAACGTCCATCTTTTCGTTTATAAATATTCTCACCTTTAGCCAAAATAATCAAATCCTTCCTATATTATTGACGGCGAATATGACGGCGTTCAAAAACAACCGAACTGTCACTCAATCACTAACTTCATCTCAATTAAGTAAACTATTTCTTCAAAATTCTCATTTTTTTTAGTTTTTACCTTAAAAATTGAAAATTTTTATCGTTTTTTTCTTGTTTTTACTATTGATTTATCTTTTATAAACCCATAGAATAAATAGAGATATAGAATCATTAAGAATTCACCTACAAACATTTCTTGTTTTACTAAAAAACAAGAAATGTTTTTTATATCAATAACATATTTATAACTACTGAAATTTTATCAGTTTTATATTATTTTTGATACATAACTAGATAATCACTCCGATATATTCCATTAAAAAAACTTTTATGCCGACTATAAACTATTTATTGATTCCATTTCTCTTTAGCCATTAAGAATTTTTTCAAAAAAAGGACCCTTTATAATTGTTAGTTTTCCGCTAACAATTATAAAGGGTCCTTTTTTAGTAGGTTCCATTTAATTTTATGATTTCTTGCTTATGTAACTCTTTTAATTTATCTGGTGCTATCACTTTCACACCATTGCCAAACATCATTAAAAAAGGCAAAATCGTTTTTTGCTGATTAGAATAAATTGTAACATCAACATGTGTGTCAGTCACTTGGATTTCATTTTCAGTATAGTAATCATAAAGTTTCCCTAAATCCTCCTTCCTAAATCGTAATTGAATCACCTCACCTTTCGGTTCAATGAGCCTTTGATTGGAGTATTTAGACCATTCAAATGTGGATTGTTGTATCGTGAGATCACGTATTCTGGTAATTTTGAAATAACGAAATGAAGATCGCTTCTCACAAAAAGAATAGATATACCAGCTACCATTCATCAGCATCATTTCATATGGATGAATCATTCGCTTGGTATGTTCACCTTTGTTGTCTACATAGTCGATTAATAATTTTTTGTTGTTTTTCAAGGCAAGATTAATGTGATTGATTTTCCCCTTAGTTTCTGCTTCTATTTCAGGTCGATGCATCGTTGGTGATTCAAATGAAAAATGAGTTTTTACTTGTTTTTCTTTGTTCTCTTTTCCTTGCATTAATTCAATTTTTTCTTTGATGGTATTTTGTTGATCAGCTATCCCAAACAACCCTTCTTTGATGTTGAGAGCAGTGAGAATAGCTTGCTTTTCTGCGCCACTATAAGTATGTGTTCGCAATTTGAAAGAACTGATTAAGGAAAAACCGCCATTACGACCTGAATGAGAAATAATTGGAAAGCCAGCTAATTCAATTGTTTCGATATCACGAAAAATCGTTCTTTTAGTCACTTCAAATCGTTGGGCTAATTGAGCAGTTGAAACAATTTCATTATCTAGAAGCAGAACAATGATAGCGAGTATTCGTTCGATTTTTTTCATACGTATCCCCCGTGCAATTATTTCTATATGTTTATCAACAATAAAAAAAGTGGTCAAGGCATAACTCTATGAGTCACATCCCAGCCACAAGGAATCCGAATAAATGGTGGTAGCAGAAGTAACTACTACATTACACTTCGATTACATTGTTGTAAATCACGAAAATTCTATGCTAGACAGTACAAGGTGTCTGGACGACACCTTGCTTCCCTTAACTTCTCAGTACTATAAAAAACTAATCTCGATATCTAATTGCCAATCCTTTTAGGAAATTTCTTGCATAGCGATCGCCACATTCTTTGTAGTTTCGGTGACCTTCTTTTCTTAAAATGGCACTTAATTCACTATCTGAAGCGTAAACGCCCGCAAGTCTTAACACATCCAACATGTCATCACTTGTTAGGGTTAAAGCAATTTTTACTTTTTTTAGCAATACATTATTGACATTGCTTTGGCTAGTAATCAAAAATGTCGGCTTAGGCGTTACACCATTTTTCACAGGTGGTTTTCCTCTTTTATACGTAATCAAACCATTTAAAAAAGCTTCTAATGTACGATTATCGCAAACCGCATCCCGTGGTAGTTCATCTTCTTCATTTTGTTTTGTTAATAATACTCGTAACTCATCTCTTGTAATCTCTAAGTCGCCTAATTTAAATATTTTGATCATATCTGTATCTTTAATATCCAACGCATAGCGTAAGCGAATCAGTATATCATTATTATTCATCTTTCTCCTCCAGAAAACATATCATCATTTCTTTAGTATAAAGCTTTCTTTCTGAGAATGCATCAATTTGTTGTGATTTACTAGAATATTTAAACGGTGAGCTTCACTTAAGCGCCATGGTAAACCGCTTCAATATTGTACCCATCTGGATCAAGAATAAAGGCCGCATAATAATGAGCACCGTAATCTGGTCTAATTCCAGGTTTACCGTTGTCCGTTCCGCCAGCTTTTAGTGCAGCATTGTAGAAAGCTTCTACTTCTTCTTTTGATGCAGCACTGAAAGCAAAATGAATCAGTTGCGGCTCTCCTTCATTTATCCAAAAACTCCCAGCAGGATCTCCACTGATGATTTCCTTAGGGCCAAAGCTAACAGTAGTACCAAAGTCTAACTTCATTTCACTTCCTAATGGTGCTAAAACTTCTGTATAGAACTGTTTACTTCTTTCCATATCCCTTACATTTACTGAAAAATGATCCATCATACTTCTTCACCTTACCTTTTTTTAGTTTTACTTTCTATAACTAATATACAAACGTACGTTCCCTTTGTCAATACGAACATAAAAAAAATGTTGAAAAGTAGCATTTTGCTCACTTCTCAACATTTCTCTATTTTTTATAGCTATTTATTTTACTGACACATTCTTATAGTAAGGAGCGCCAATTGCGCGGTAAACTAACCCTTCTACACGATCATTCACTAAGAATGCTTCTGACGCTTGGTACAATGGTGTCACTGGTGAGTTATCCATCAATACTTTTTGTGCGTCTAATAATGTATTCCAACGTTTTTCGTTTTCAGTCGCATACGTTGTTGCAGATTCTGTTAATAATTTATCGAATTCTTCATTGCTGAATTTACCGTAATTTTGTTCTCCACCTGTTCTAAACAGTTGTAAGAAGTCATATGGATCAGCATACGTTGCTGCCCAACCAGCTAAAACAACGTCAAAATCACCTTTGCTCATTTGATCTAAACGGTTTTTAAATGGTACGCTTGAAATCGTTACTTTTAAGCCACTTAAATTTTCTGTCAACAGACCTTGAACATACTCAGATAACTTCTTCGCTGAATCGGTATCCGATGTTAACAACGTAATTGATGCTGAATCAACACCTAATTCTTTCTTGGCATCTTCCCAGAGTTTTTTTCCACCTTCGATATCAGTCTTCATCAAAACGCCTGCTTCTTCAGCGAAATCTTTCCCAGTTTCTTGGTTCGCAATTCCTTTAGGTACAAATGCTTCAATTGCCATTGAGCCATCTTTTAGGATATTTTTAGCGATTTGATCTGAATTGATCAATTTTGTGATTGCATTTCTTGCATTTTTATTCGCAAAGACTTTATTTTCCGTGTTGTATTGTAAATAAGATGTTGATGGATAAATACGCGTTACTAGTTCTGGATTTTCTTTTTCTTGATCGACATATTCACCTTTGATTGGCGCAATATCTGTTTCGCCAGCCTTAAACAAGTTGACATTTGTGCCGATTTCCTTACTTACTTGAACATTGACCTCGTCCAATTTAACTTTGTCGGCCGCTCTATATTTATCATTCTTCAAATAATTCCATGTGATGCTAGTTCCATCCCAATCAGCAAGAGTAAAGGGACCATTATAGATCATGTTATCACTGTTTGTACCATAATCTTTGCCTTTTTCTTCAACAAATTTTTCATTCAATGGATAGAATGTTGGTTTTGCTAAAAGAGAAGATAAATATGGAATCGGGTATTCTAAATTGATTTCTAAAGTATGTTCATCCACTGCTTTGACGCCTAGATCAGCCGCTGGTTTTTCCCCTTTAGAAATAGCTTTGTAGTTTTCAAACCCATCAAACAAATACGCATATTCTGAACCCGTTTTTGGATCTACTGTACGTTTCCATGAATAAACAAAATCATTTGCCGTTACTGGATCCCCATTGCTCCATTTGGCATCATCACGTAATTCGATTGTGTATTTTTTCCCATCATTCGTTGGTGCAACAACTTCTTTGGCAATCGCAGGTGCGGAAGTACTGTCATCCGCAAACTCATATAAGCCTTCCATTACTTGGCTGATTGCTGAGAAACTAACCACATCTGTTGCTTGTGAGATATCCATTGTCGGCAATTCTGCACTTTCCAATACTTTTAAAACTTGTTTTTTATCGCCAGTTGCTTCTTCTTTTTTACTTCCTGTACTACATGCAGCCAAAGATACAACTAATGCACTTGCAGCGATTGTCGTTAACGCCCACTTTTTCATGTTCATTTTTGCGATTCCCCCAATTTCTTTTTTTATTATTAAAACCTTTCGATTGCAGCTTCCGTTAAATCATTAACGATAGCAACAGCTAATTGCCGTGCAGCTTGATAGTCCTCATAAGCAACATAACCATAATGGGTATGTGCATAACGAACTGGCACGCCAATCACAATGGCAGGTACCCCTTTGTTCGTCAAGTTAATGATTGCGCCATTAGTTCCCCCGCCTTTTCTAACAGAACTTTGCATCGGTAACCCATATTTTTCGGCAGTTTCTTTAGCAAAACGTTGAAAGCGAGGATTAGTAATCATTGAAACATCAAAATTTCTCAGCATTGGTCCTCGTTTTAATCCTGACTGGATCATATATTCTTCTGAAAATGTATCATCCGCTGGACAGCCTTCAAACACAATTGCCAAATCTGGTTTAACGTTATTCATGGCCACTGTCGCGCCTCGCTCACCGACTTCTTCTTGAGCTGTCATTGTACCGATTAAATTGAATTCTGTCTCTTTTTCAGCCAATTCTTTGAGCGTTTCAAGTAAACATGCGCAGCCAATACGGCAGTCAAATGCTTTGCCCAACATCACGTCTGTTGCTTCTAGATACTCAAACGAAACATCTGGAATGACTGGGTCACCGATGGCAATATTTAATTTATCAATTACTTCTTCAGCACTCGTACACCCCACATCAATTACCATATCATCAATGGTTTGAACTTCTTTACGTTCGGCATCTGTCATAAAGTGTGGTGGTTTACTTGCAATGATCCCTGGAACTTCTTCACCCGTTTCAGTTTTGATACGTACACGATGAGCTGGAATTGTATTGGGTACCCAACCGCCCAACGGTAAAAAACGCAACGTTCCGTTTGGTTTGATTGCTTGAACGATAAAACCCACTTCATCACTGTGTGCATCAAATAAAATCGTTGGCTGCTCCGCTTTATGCTCGCCAACTTTCATATAAACATTACGAATATGGTCTTCCGTAACCTGAGCAAATGGTGCTGAAAATTCTTTGGCTATCGCCACAACATCGTCTTCAAAACCAGAAACACCAGATGCATTAGATAAACGTTCAATTAAATGTAAAGATTCTTTTTTGGTCATACCTATGATTGCCCTCCTGATAATTTTAGCTACTATAAAACAGATTGAACAGAAGAATACGTTAAGTCCAAATCAGTTGCAACCGCAGGATTCGTCATTGCACCGTTCAATGTATTAACACCTGCAAGTAATGCTGGATTTTGCTCTACAGCTTGTTCAAAGCCTTTATTTGCCAGCTCCACTACGTATTGTAACGTCGCATTAGCTAAAGCAAATGTGGCTGTTTGCGGCACTGCTCCTGGCATATTGGCTACAGCGTAATGAACCACCCCATGTTTAACATACGTTGGATGTTGATGGGTAGTCACTTCATCGATGGTTTCAAAAATCCCGCCCTGATCGATCGCAATATCAATGATTACCGAATGCTCAGGCATTGAAGCAACCATTTCTTCTGTTACTAAAACGGGAGCCTTACGTCCTGGAATCAAAACGGCACCTATCACAAGATCTGCGTCTTTGACTGCTTCTTGAATATTGAAGTGATTTGAAACAAGCGTTTTAACAGCGCTGTTGAACTGATTATCGATTTCTTGGAGTTTCTTGATGTTTACATCTAGAATCGTAACATCTGCCCCCAGACCAAGTGCGATTTTCGCCGCGTTACAGCCCGAAATCCCACCACCAATAATGGTTACTTTACCCTTTCTCACGCCTGGAACGCCGCCTAATAAAATACCTTTTCCTTCTGGGACTTTTTCTAAAAACTGAGCACCGATTTGTGCTGCTAAGCGTCCTGCAATTTCACTCATTGGTGCTAATAGCGGTAATTCTCCAGTTGCTAGTTGGACACTTTCATACGCAATCGTTTTCGTTTTTCTTTTCATTAATTCCTCAGCTAGTGGTTTATTGGCTGCTAAATGAAGATATGTGAATAAAACCAAATCTTCTCTTAAGTATTGATACTCTTCTTTTAATGGTTCTTTTACTTTTAACACTAATTCTTGCGCCCAAGCTTCTTCAGCTGTTTTAACGATCGTAGCACCAACCGCTACGTATTCTTCATCATGGATCGAAGCTCCTAGTCCGGCATTTGTTTCAACAAAAACTGTGTGACCATGTTTAATGAGATCCAAAACCCCTGAAGCAGGTAATGCTACTCGATTTTCGCCATTTTTGATTTCTTTTGGAATACCAATTTTCATTATTCAGGATCCTCTCTAACTCATTACTTATCATTTTATTTTATAAGCTACTTACTAGATTATAGTTTAATGAAAGTTCATCTGCAATACATAGAAAAAAATTTAATTTTCTCTTTCGTTTTTAATCCTTCTTTTATATAAAACGTCTGAAATAAATCAATTCAAGATTTATTTCAGACGTTATTTACTATTAGCCAACCTCAACTTTTGACCGCCAAGAGGTGCCGCAACGATCAACGATTTCATTCAACGTTTCAATATTTTCTTTTCCTTGTGTAGCAAACCAGTCACGCCCTGCCGCTTCACCTTTAGCAGCAAATGGCTTCACTCCTTCACGCCAAGTTGCACGTCCGCATAAGACTCCACTAAATTTAGAGCCCGCTTCTTTCGCAAATTCTAATGTTTCTTGGAAGAGTTTTGTCGAAACACCCGCACTAAGAAAAATAAACGGCAGTTCTGTCAATTCACTTTGTTTTTGAAAATAACCTAAAGCTTCTTTTCTACTATAAACAACTTCATTTTCCGCAAAGCCTTCCACATAATTCATATTAACTGGTACTTCCATTTTTAAGACATCGATATGATATTGAGGCTTAGAAAATTCGATCATCGATTCCAAAACCTTGTGGGGTTTTACTCTGGCAAAAGAGGCCGAACTGGAGTCAGTAATCTCAGTGTCATAAGTCACGATTTCCACAAAGAGTGGAATATCTTCACCTAAACATTCGCTACCTAGACGCTCAACAAAGACATGTTTTAAATGATTGATTGCTGCTGGTTCATCTGGATCATAGTACAATAAAAACTTGATTGCATCTGCTCCGGCTGCTTTTAAACGAGCTACTGACCAGTCTTCTAATAAATCCGGCATTCTACCTGGTGTTGAAGTGTCATAGCCAGTTTTTTCATAAGCTAATAATAATCCACAATTTTTGTCTCGTGCCTTTGTTGCTGGCAATCCGTATTCTGGATCAAGTAAAATTGCTGAAGCATATGGTGTGAGTTCTTGTGAAGCAACTTTTTTAAAATCAACAATTTCTTCACCAGTGGCCATCGTACTAGCAGCTGCAATCATTTTTTTTAAAGAACCTCGTTGATCGATCGCTAATGCTTCGATCAACCCTTTTTCATTGGATAAACGATTTAGTGCATCCATTTTTGCTTGACTGATTTTGATCATGTTAATGGCTCCTTTGCTCTTTTTTTGAGGAAAACCTCTCTTACTTTTGAGTATACTCGCTGGTATTTAGAAAGACAAAGAAGATGGTCTTTTGAAAGATAAAACAAAAGCAGGCTAAGAAAGTTCTAGCCTACTTTTGATTTGCTTTATAATTCTCTGATTTTATTGTATAGTAGATACAAAGCTGAGGTTGAGATAAAATGTCGTTCAGGTGTGAGAGTTTGGACTAACCATTTATCCTATGCCTCGTTTTTTTCAATTTTGTTATGCCAAGAAGTTGCAGTTGTTTGTAAAACTTTATTTAGTTGACTAATATTCTGATGACCATCAGTTGTTAGCCACTGTTTTGCGGCGATATCACCTTTTTTGACAAATGGTTCTACTCCATTTGCCCATGTTGCTCTTCCGCATAAGACACCATTAAAAGTGGATTGTGCCTTAGCTGCAAATGTTAGTGTTTCTTGGAATAAGTTCGCGCTTACTCCTGCACTGAGAAAGATAAAAGGTAATCGTGTTGCTTTACTCTGCTCTTTAAAGTAAGTCGATGCAGCTTCTTGTGTATAACAAACCTCTGTACCGTAGCCCTCTACATAGTTCATGTTGACTGGTACTTCTACTTTTAAAACGTCTACATTATAACGTTCCTTCGAAAATTCTTTCATCATTCCATTCACTTTATGAGGTTTGATTTCAGCAAACTCAATCGAGTTCGTATCAAGTCCGTTCGCATCATATGACAATACTTCTAAGAAAAATGGTAAGTCTTCCGCTAAACACTCTGATCCAATTCTTTCGATGAAAATATGTTTTTGCTCATTTATTTCTTCTGATTCATCGATATCATAATAAAGTAAAAACTTGCAAGCATCCGCTCCGACTTCCTTTAACCGTTTTACTGACCATTCATTTAAAATATCAGGTAATCGTCCTGGTTTATTTGCGTCATAACCAGTCTTTTCATAGGCTAACAATAGACCCGCCGTTTGCGCTCGTTCTGTTGCCGCAGGTAATCCATATTCTGGATCTAATAAGATCGAAGAAGCAAAAGGTGTCAATTCCTTTGAAACAATCTTTTTAAATTCGCTGATTTGTTTTGACGAAACAGCTTCCGACTGGTATTTTCCAATCATTTTCTTTAGAGCGCCACGCTGATCAATTGCTAACGCACTGATAATCCCTGATTCATCCGATACTCGTTGAAGAGCTTCATATTTTTTCCGACTAACTTTTTTCATACCTAACCTCTCATTCTTGATTTATTCCGTATAATACTTTGACATGTTCTGAATCCTTTTTAACCATTTCTTTAAATGGCTTTTCTAAATCTTCTAAACGGTAGATACCTGTAATCAGGGGCTTCACATTAATTTCCTTTTCTGCCATATAGCGCAATCCAGCCGTCCATTCAAAACCTGGAAATGGCGCTGAATACGACATCCATGATCCTGTTATTTCTAGCTCTCCACGTAGGATTTTTTCAAAATCAACTGGTGACAATACAACTTCTTTGGTGCTAGTTCCCACATAACTGATTTGGCCTCTTTTTTGAATAAATCGAATTGCCTGAACTTGAGTGACTGAGCTGCCAGCTGTTTCGATCACAATTTCTGGTAACTCATGTGCTTTAAAGTAATCTTCTAATGGATCATTACTAGGGTTGACCAATCGATCCGCTCCACTATCTTTAGCTAGAGCTAGTTTTTTATCATTTAAATCAACAACAGTGATTTCGCCTACTCCTCTGGCACGTAATGCTAATAATGTTAATAAGCCAATCGTACCTGCACCTAAAATCATGACACTGACTCCTGCATGAAGTTTGATTCGTTCAATTCCATGAATCGCCACAGTCAACGGTTCTAGCAAAGCTGCCTCTTTTAAGGATAAGTTCTTTGGAACCTTCACACAATTCTTAGCTGGAACTGCTACATATTCAGCCATTGCTCCTTGTTCTCTCGAACCGATAAAACTATAGTCAGCACACATTGCAGGCTCCCCTTTTTGACAAGCATCACATTTACCACACGGAATGAGCGGGGCAACTGCTACACGATCACCGCTGACAAAATCAGTTACATCTGCTCCACATGCTTCGATAATTCCCGAAAATTCATGACCTAAGACTTGAGGAAAAGCATGGACACCACCATCGAAATATCTAGGTAAATCTGAACCACAAACACCACAGTAGGAAACTTTTATCAAAACTTTGTCTGGTTCAAGCTTTGGCTTCTCTAGTTCATTTAACATCATTTGAGCTTTTCCAACAACTTCCAATGCTCTCAAACTACTTCACTCCTTCTCCGTCTGCTTCTACATATAAAGTTTGTCTCTTGTACTTAATAAATGTATAAACAAAGCATGCTACGTAAACTACCAAAATCACAAAGAAACCTAGACCCGTCTCTAAAGTAATTCCTTTAGTTAGTAAATAAGTAATCGGACTTCCTGCTTGGTCTAAAGATGATACACGCTCTCCTTGCGCTACTAAACCAACAGATTGTCCTAATTGTGTCTGCAAACTAATCATTTGATTAGAAATCCAAATCGTCACATACATAATTACAGAACCAGAAATTAAAGTTCTAAATAAGTTTCCTTTATGAACTCCAACAGCAATTGCGATGAAAAAGCCCATCGTGGCTAAATCACCAAATGGTAATACTTGATTCCCCGGCACAATCACAGCAATAAAAATTGTTAATGGTACAAAAAGTAAACTTGCTGCAATAACTTGTGAGTCTCCTAATAACAAAGCAGGATCTAAACCAATTTTTAATTCACTGCCTTTAAAATGTTTATCTAATAATTTGCGCGCAGCTTCTGAAATCGGAATTAATCCTTCCATGATCAATTTCACTACCATTGGCATCAAAACCATAACTGCCGCCATCTGAATTGCTAATTGTAATGAATCGCCAACTGAATATTTTGCTAAAAGTCCAATCACAAACCCAAGAACCGCTCCAACAATCGTTGGTTGTCCAAGTACACCTAGTTTTTCTTCGATTTTCTCTGAGGTAATGTTGATTTTATTGACTCCTGGAATCTTTTCGATCAAATCATCGATTGGAGCAGCAAATACACCCATGTAAGCAGAGGAACCATGCGGGATGGATATCCCTTCCAATCCAAAGTAATCATCCGTCACTTGTCCAAACATATCTCCTAATTTATATGCAACTACGGCATGGACAACAACCCCTAAAATTCCTAAATAAAAGTTACCTGTGGCAATCTGAACAATCGCACCAGTAAAAGCCATATGCCAAATATTCCAAATGTCAACGTTTACAACTTTTGTCATTTTAAATACTAGCATTATAATATTAACTCCAATCGCCACAGGAATCGCAATCAGTCCTAAGTCAGAACCCCAAGCCATAGGCGAGGTCCCAGGCCAACCAAGATCAACGACATTCAAACCCAAATTGAAATTTTTCGCCATCGCTTCAGCTGCTGCACCTAAATTATCTGTCAGCAATGAAATCACTAAGCCGATCCCGACAAACCCAATTCCTATCGTGATTCCTGAACGAAGTGATTTACCGATTCCTTGACCTAATAACAATCCTAATATCATGATAACGATTGGAAGCATCACACTTGCACCGAGATCCACGATATATTGAATAATAGCCATATTTTTTACTCCTTCCTTATTATTTCAACACATCTAATATCTTATTTTCTGTGCCTTCAATATTCACACCTGAAACAAACGCTACGCCATGAACAACTGGAATTCCATAATCTTTTCGAACTTTAGCAGTTGTCACGATCAAATCGGCTCCTTCTTTTTTACTATCCAGTTCACTTACACGGCATTGAACCACTTCGACTGGAATATTTTCTCTTGCGGCTAATTCTTTGATTTTATTCGCAGCTACAGTTGAAGTTGCGATCGCTCCTCCGCAGGCAACGATTACTTTTTTCATACTCAATCCACTCCTTATCTTATAAATACGTCGAAATAATTGTTTTCATTTTATTGGTATCTTTTGCTTGTGCCAATTCTTCAATAAATCCTTCTTTTTGAATTGATTCAATCAATTTTTGTAGGACGGATAGATGCTTCTTTCCCTCTTTGATTGCTAGCATTATAACGACGGATACATTAAGCACATCTTCCTCATCCCCACCCATCTCATTAAACAAAATAGGCTGCTTCAAAGTAGCAAACACTAAACGATCTTCATTAACGTAAGTCCCGTCAGTATGCGGGATTGCTACACCTATTTTTAACGGTAGTCCCGTTGGGAACTCTGATTCTCTTTCAATCAGTGCGGTCAAAAAAGGTTGCTGAACGATTCCCTTGGCTTCTAATTCTGTACTTAGTTTTTCAAATAACTCATTTTGTGTATTGACTAGCAACTGATGATACAATAACGGCTCTTTCACTCTACTCCCCTCCTTCTACTCATCTTCTGTACAATAAATTTCGACTCCTTTCTGACTGATTTTTTCATACGTTTCTGAAGATAAATCTTCATCCGTAATGATAATATCTATCTCATCAAAAGTCGCAGTACGATTAAACGCAATACTGCCAAATTTGCTGTGATCAGCTAAAATGATCGAGGTTTGGCTATGATGGATCATTTCCTTTGAAATCATTGTTTCACCCATATGATGGTTTGTGATACCGACCTCATCGTCAATTCCCCCACACCCAAAAAAGCCGATATCTACAAAAATATTTTGCAGATTATTTGAAGCAAATGGACCATATAATGAGTCTTCATTTTTTCTAAGCATCCCTCCTGGAATCAAGAGGTTGATATCTTCACTGTGTAATAACAAATTAACGATTGGAATGGTGTTAGTGATCACAGTAATGTTTTTCAAATTCATGATCTCTCTAGCTAACGCTAATGTTGTCGTACCATAATCTAAATAAATCGTGTCTCCTTCTTCAATATGCTTGGCGGCTTGTTTGGCAATAGCGGTTTTCTCTTCTTGATACTCACTCTTGCGTCGTTCGTAATCTGTCTCTTGATTTGAACTATCTAACACAGCTCCACCATGAATCTTTTTGATTAGTCCTTCTTTCTCTAATTCATATAAATCCTTGCGTATTGTTTCTCTCGTCACACGTAATTCTTTGCTTAACTTCAAAATTTTGACAGAATGATTCTTCTTTAAAATATCCAAAATATAGTCTTTTCTTTCTTGTGCGTTCATTTTTTCCCTCCTAGTCTCTTTGTAATCGTTAACATAATAATAGCATCTGCAAATAAAATTGCAATACTTTTTTTGCTTTTATTTTGCTTTCACTTCATAAACTTTGCTTTAATCGAAATAAAGCAAAATCTAATGTTGATTATTCTATTTTTTGATGCTATCATTTCAGTAAATTAAAGGAGATGATGAAAAATGATACATTTAATTTGTCCCAATCCAGCGATCGACCGTACCTTATTGATAGAAGACTTCACTGTCGATAGTCCAAACCGTCCCTATACAATCAAAGAATTTGCAGGTGGCAAGAGTTTTAATGTCGCTTATGCATTGGATTTCGAAAGCCCTAATGTTCCTTACTGTATTCACACCATTTTAGGAGGCAAAAATGGTGACTATTTAAAAGAGTTAGCTGCTAAAAGAACTATTCACTTAGAAATAACAGATGTAGACGTTAATACACGGTTTTGCACTATTATCGCAGATACAAAAAACAATAATATTTATCCCATTTATGAGAATAGTTTCGTATTAAGCAAACCTCTATTAAACAAATTTACCAAGCAATTACTGAATGCTATCCAACCAAAGGACACTGTTGTTTTTTCTGGTTCTTTGATGAAAGGAATGCCAGATGATTATATTGCTCAGCTCCAAAAACAACTCAAAGATCAAGACATACGTTTTTTCATAGATACTAGTGGAGTTGCTTTAGTCGAAGCATTTCAGGAGCATCCCGCTGTAATCAAAATCAATGACGAAGAACTGTGTGATTTAGTACCTGATTACACCTTTAATGGATTAGAAGATTACGCTGATTTTTTGAAATCAAAAACAGCAGCAACTATTCCATATTTTATTATCACACTTGGTGCGAAGGGTGTTGTGGCAAAGTTAAATCAAATGGTCTACCACC
The DNA here is from genome assembly GCF_002141365.2 of Enterococcus sp. 7F3_DIV0205. Lineage (NCBI taxonomy): Bacteria > Bacillati > Bacillota > Bacilli > Lactobacillales > Enterococcaceae > Enterococcus > Candidatus Enterococcus palustris. Next base: position 2,828,729 of record NZ_CP147244.1, on the reverse strand, counting down.
TTTCTCTTCCACCTGTGAAGGCTAAAAACCCGATTGCCTGCGGTGATTTCTTTTTAGGAGGTTTGGTGAAATACCTGACATTAGGACAGTTAGAGGACCTTGAAGTATTGAAAAAAGCAATAAGTTACTCAACAGCTAATGTACTAAATTGGTTCCCTGAAATGAAGCAGTCCGATATCGATCGAATCGAAAAAGAAATCATCATCCAACGCTTATAGCAAAATAAAATAGACAATTCCTCTTGACCTGATACGCGTTTCATACTTTATAGTTGAAAAAAAGACAGGAGGAATCAATTTATGAGGAATGGGATGCTTGAATTGACAGATCGTGTGGGGTTAGATTATTACTTTGTTTCTTTATCAACTGAGAAAGACTCACTTGTCATCAGAAGCTTGAATAACTATTGCAAACCTATTGATAAAGCAGTAAAATTGGCTGAAATAGAAGAATTGACCTTTGGAGCAGAAGGTGAACTTGATTTTATCTGTTTTGATTATGAAGAAGAGCATTATCACTTTATCGATTATGGTAATCACTTGATGCCTTTTTTAAGTGATATTTTACGTCCATTAAGTGTTAGTTACTAGGTTTGAAAGGAGTCGCTTATGGCAAACATCCGTGATATCGCCAAATTATCTGGCTATTCTGTGGCGACGGTTTCCCGTGTGCTGAATGATCATCCTTATGTTTCTGAGGAAAAACGAACGAAAATTCTTAAAATCATGCATGAGCTTGATTATATACCAAATGCAAAAGCTAGAGAGTTGAGTCGCGGGAGATCCAAACATATTGCCGTTATGATTCCTTACGCCGACCATCCCTATTCTGATAAAATCGTCAGCGGTATCTTGAAAGCTGCTTTTAACGATGGTTACAAAGTAACATTACTGCCGACCAACTACGACCCTACAGTTGAAAAACATTATTTAAACGAGTTAGCTGCAAAAGCTTGGGATGGCATGATCATTACATCAAAAAAAGTCTCTTTTGAAGTTATTATGAGCTACCTGAAATATGCACCGATTGTTTGCTGTGAAGACACTGGTAATTTTCCGATTTCCTGTGTTTCGATCAAGCGCGAAGAATCTTATATTGATTTGTTTACTAAATTAAAAAAACAAGGCTATCAGAACATCGGATTAACCGTTGGACGAACTGAAAAAGTGAGTGCCAGCACCGCTTTGGTTTTACAAACTTACAGCACTATCATCGGCTGTTTGGATGAGTCACTGATCGTTAGAAACTGCCGCTCATACGAAGATGGCATACAAGCTGGTAGTCATTTTGCAACATTGTCCGATCTTGATGTGATCGTCACAAACGGAGATGATGTCGCTGCTGGTATTTTACAAACTATTTCCCAAGATCAAATAATGGTGATTGGGGAAGAGAATTTACTTTCTAGTAGACTTCTGCACTTTTCTACGATCGATCACCATATAGATCAATGTGGGGAAGCCGCTTTTCACCTACTTTTAGAGGAAAAAATTAGCACAAAAACAATTCCGTACACGTTTATTGACCGAAACTAAATAAGGGCTATGCCACACAACATTTTATCAATTGTGTGGCATAACCCTTATTTTAATAGCCTATTACCTTTTTTATGATAAGTTAGTGCTCTCTCAATACAAAACGCTAACTCATTGACTGGTAATTCTTTTTCAGGATCCAGCACAATTGCTCGATTTTTCGAAAACTCGAAAACATCACTAAACAACGCTCTAAATTCCTCCACTAATGTCGTTTGACAATGAAAGAACAGTGCAATGTTTTCAGAACCAAAACGATCGATACGAATCGGACTTCCTGCTTTTGTTACTTTCGTTGCATAAGAAGGTTGATTCCATTTTAAGCTTTCTTCCAACTCACCTACTATTGCGATTTCGGAAGCTGTAGTAAAAATCAATTCTCTAAGTGCTAATAGTGGTTTGCGAAATCGTTCAGGATAATGCTCAAAAATAGCAGCCACATTTGTATCCGAAAATTCTTTCATTTTATCCCTCTTTTATTGTCTTTTTCTCACTGATAGGAATCCATAATTCGCACTTATAGTTATCCGCTTCCATGTCACCCAGTGGATACAACTCAATTCTTGGAATTCCAATATTTTCACACATTGCCTCATCTGCCCACGGCGAAAGTGTGCTTTGTTTTAATTGCATCAAAACATTCGGTTCAAACGGTTGATGTTCCTCAAGTGCTTTGACACCTGCTGAAATTGCGCCAATACATTCAATGATTGCCCATTTTGAAGCTGGAAAGTGGATCTCGGCTAAATCATTCAAAATAGCCTTATCCTGACTTGTCTTTGTACCGATCATGTAATTGAACTGCTGTTGGCTGTTATTACTATCAGAAACACCTAGTAATCCTTGAATCGTTCCATCTGTTACCGACATTAATCGATTGATTTTTTCTTCGGTCAAGCTCGACCAAAAACGTGATATTTCATAATAATTTTCGTCTTGCTCTATCTTGGTCATCTCTTGTTTGTGACCTGTGATGGTAAAAGCTTCTTTTTGTTCTACTTTATAATTCATAGACTCATCTCCATTCATGTGATGACTATAAATTACCATACAAATGATGACAACAATCTGTCATCATTTGTAACAATTTTCTATATTAACGACTCACATATCCCCTGAAGTGAAAACCTCAGACACATCATCGTCTTCCTCAAGCTTATCGATCAAAATCTGCAGTTGTTCTTGTTGCTCCAGGTCTAACTCGACTAAGGTTTGAGGAACCATAGTCAGTTCGGCTTGAGCTAAAGTGTAACCATCTTTTTCCAGTATATCTCGGACAGTGGTAAAGTCTTCTGGCGCCGTATAAATTTCAAATACGTCCTCTGATGTTTCTAGATCCTCCGCACCAGCTTCTAGTACATTTTCAAACATCGTATCTTCATCAACAGACAGACCTGCACGTTCAATTGCGATATAGCCTTTACGGTCGAACATATAACTAACGGAACCTGTTTCACCTAAAGAACCACCATTTCTAGTAAATGCAACTCTCACATTGGTTGCTGTCCGATTTCGGTTATCCGTTAATGCATACACTAAAATCGCAACACCAGCCGGTCCGTATCCTTCATAAGTAATCTCATCGTAATGTTCATTTTCACCTGCGCTGCTAGCCTTTTTGATTGCTCGATCGATGTTGTCATTAGGCATATTAGCCGCTTTTGCTTTATCCATTACAAGTCTTAAAGCCGCATTTGTGGCTGGGTCTGCGCCCCCTGCTTTAGCTGCCATATAAATTTCTCTTGATAATTTCTGAAAAATCTTCCCTCGTTTTGCATCCTGCGCATTTTTTCGTCCTTGAATATTTTTCCACTTACTGTGACCTGCCATTGTTTATTCCTCCCCGTGTAATAACGTTTTACGAACCTGTCAATCAAGTTCTGTTACCTTCTATTTTACTATGCTTCTTAATAGTTGCAACCTTTACTCTTATTCTCGCTATTTGCTATACTGAACAAAACGAAAGTACTTCATTGAAAAGAGGGAAAAATAGTGAGCGTATTTTTAAAGAAACTGCAAAAACATCAAGATCAACTAAGTCGTTTAGAGCAGCAGGTTCTAGCCTATATTATTGAAAATCCAGAAGTAATTGCCCAAAGCCGCATTGATGAAGTGGCAAAAGAAGTCTATGTGTCAACTGCAACAATCAGCCGAACAAGTAAAGCACTCGGTTATTCTGGGTTTCAAGAGTTGAAATATACTTTGATCCATCATTTAGAAGAAGAGCAACACCCTATTTACCAGCCTTCAGCGAACTTCACTCAATTGGCTGAACGTGTTCAAAATGAGATCAGTGAAACATTACAGTTAGTGAAGCAAGAAAATCTAGAGCTGGGAGCAAAGTTGCTTGCAGAAAGTCAACGTGTAGAATTTTTTGGTGTTGGAAGCTCTTATTCCTGCTGTTTTGAAGCAGCACGAAAATTGACTTTCGCTGGTAGGATTGCGAATGCACGCGAAGATTGGGACGAATTACGGATCGTTGCCGAACATTTAACTGCATCTGACACAGCGATTCTTGTCAGTTACAGCGGTGAAACCATTCTTCCCCTTGAATATGTAGCTATTTTAAAAGAAAAAAAAGTGCCTATCATTGCAATCGTTGGTTCTAAAAATAGTCAACTTGAAGAATTAGCGACATTGGTCTTTCATGTCAAAGTGACGAATGGCTATTATGGGGAAATCGACATGAGTTCACGAATTCCCATGCATCTTGTATTAGAACTCTTGATTCTTCATTATATCGAAACCTATGTAGAAAAATGAAACCCCGTACATTTTTTGAAAGTCCTTCCAGCATTTATGAAAGCGCTTGTTTTTGCGTATTTCGCCACGTAAACTAAAGCTATTGATAAAGAACTATCTAGTTTTTTTATTCAAAGGGGGAATTACAGCGTGAAAAAGAAATTTAGTTTTTGGGAGTTTTTTCAAGGAATCGGGAAAACATTTATGTTGCCTGTAGCATTACTGGCTTTTATGGGGCTGATTTTAGGAATCGGCAGTTCATTTTCTAGTCCTTCAACCATCGAGATACTTCCTTTTTTAGATCAGCCTTGGCTGCAAGTTATTTTTCGATTTATGTCCACGGTTGGTGGTTTTGCTTTTACTTATTTACCATTATTATTTGCAATGGCGATCCCATTAGGCTTAGCTCGCAACGAAAAAGGAGTCGCAGCGTTTTCTGGTTTCGTCGGTTATGTTGTCATGAACTTATCTATTCATTTTTATTTGACTGAAACGGGTAAATTGGCTGATCCAGAGCACTTGCGTGAAGCGGGACAAGGAATGGTTTTAGGGATGCAGTCGATAGAAATGGGGGTACTTGGCGGAATTATTGTTGGAATCATTGTGTATTTATTACATAGTAAATTCTATACAATCCAGTTGCCGGATGCCTTTGCATTTTTTGGCGGCGCTCGATTTATTCCAATCATCACGTCTCTTATTATGGCGATCATTGGTATCATAGTCCCAGTTATTTGGCCAATATTTGCATTAGGAATTAACAGTGTGGGGTTTGCGATTCAAAAATCAGGAATTTTTGGCCCCTTTTTATTCGGTGCGGGTGAGCGTTTATTACTCCCATTTGGTTTACATCATATCTTGGTTTCAATGATTCGTTTTACCGAAGCTGGCGGCACTCAAATCGTAGACGGGCACAGTGTATCTGGAGCATTGAATATTTTTTATACCCAACTACAAAGTGGTTCTCCTATCAGTCCGGCGGCCACGGCCTTTCTATCCCAAGGGAAAATGCCTACTTTCATGTTTGGACTTCCTGCAGCAGCTTTAGCGATGTATCGAACAGCATTACCTCAGAATCGCCATAAAATCAAAGGCCTTTTGATTTCTGGAGTCATTGCTACTTTTGTTACCGGCATTACGGAACCAATTGAATTCTTATTCTTGTTTATCGCCCCTGTTTTGTATGGCTTCCATGTCATCATGACAGGTTTAGGATTTATGCTCATGGCGTTACTTCAAGTAGTTATCGGCAATACTGATGGCGGTGTTCTGGACTTTTTAATTTTTGGTATTTTACAAGGAACCTATACAAAATGGTACTTCGTCTTGCTCGTTGGAGCGCTATGGTTCGTAGTCTATTATGTTGTTTTCAAGTTTGCGATTCAAAAATTCAACTTGAAAACACCTGGCCGAGAGTTAGTAACAGAAGATGTCTCTGAAAAAGAGCGAACTTATAAGAAAAAAGGCAATTACAATGGACCTTTGATCCTAGACGCATTAGGAGGACCTAAAAATATTGTTTCATTAGATAATTGTATTACCCGTCTACGCTTAGTTGTAGATGATATGACGATTGTAAGTGAACAGGAATTGAAAAATCAAGGTGCTATCGGTGTTATAAAATTAGATGCAAACAACCTTCAAGTCATTATTGGAACTCAAGTCGCCACAGTAAAAAATGAGCTTGAAAGTTTGATGGAATAGGAAGAAAATAAATGAAAGAAAAAATAGATTTTGATAAAATCGTGGAACGAACAGGGACTTTTTGTACCCAATGGGATTATATTGCCGATCGTTTTGGTCAAGCAGATTTACTACCGTTTACGGTCTCTGATACTGATTTTGCTGTTCCAAAAGAGATCCTAGAGACACTTCAAGAGCGAATCAGTCATCCTGTTTTCGGTTATACACGTTGGAATCATAGTTCGTTTAAAGAAAGTATTCAAAAATGGTATCGCACAAGATTTGACTATCTGCTCAATCCTGAATGGATCGTTTATAGTCCATCCGTTATTTATTCGATTTCAAAATTAATTGAACTAAAATCAGAGATTGGTGACCATATCGTAATTCAAACACCTGCCTACGACGCTTTTTTTAAGATGATCGAAGCGCACAATCGAACCTTAGTCGAAACAAACCTTTTGTATCAAAATAATCAATATACCATTGATTTCAATGATTTAGAGATCAAGTTGAAACATCCAGACTGCAAAATCTTTTTACTTTGTAGTCCTCATAACCCCACTGGCCGTGTTTGGACAAAGGAAGAATTAGCACACATTATTTTTCTCTGCGAAAAATATAATGTTTTTCTAGTTTCTGATGAGATCCATATGGATATTTTACGTAATGGGCAGCAACATACACCTATTTTAAAAGATGCCAAAGATCCAAATAATCTAGCTTTGTGCACTTCAGCTAGTAAAACGTTCAATACTCCTGGACTAGTTGCTTCTTATTTGATGATTCCAGACTTTGAATTACGAGAAAAATTTTTGATGCTACTGAAAAATCGTGATGGCCTTTCTTCTACAAGCATCTTTGGTATGCTAAGTACGATCACAGCCTATAATCAATGCGGCGCTTGGCTGGATCAATTAAATGATTATGTAGATCAAAATGTTCAGCTGACAGAAACGTTCATTCAGGCATTTTTACCAGAATTAACAGTTGTTTCTTCACAAGCAACTTATTTACTTTGGATCGACTGTTCTCAATTACCTTTTTCAATGGAAGAAATTCAAAAAGCTCTCGTTTATCATGGAAAAGTCGCTATTATGTCTGGCGCAACTTATGGTCAATCCGGCACGTCATTTTTACGTTTAAATATTGGTTGCTCTAAGGATAAACTGCTTGAAGGGTTGAACCGTTTAAGGAAAAGTATTCTATTTTTAAAGACTAAATAAACAAAGCAGGTAAAACAACTGTAAAATAGGTTGTTTTACCTGCTTTGTTTGGATCACTCAATAATTTCTAGACGAATTTCAACGCCGCGCAATATCACCGTTTCACCCGTTTTAAAAGGGATCGTAGACTCTTCTTGATCTCCACTCAACAGTTGTATATTGATGCATTCCGTGTCTGGAAAAATACGATACGCTAACATCCCCAAACCAGTAATCGTTGCTGTATCTCTTGTGTTATTTCTATTGATAGTCATATTTTCCATGATTCATCACTCCTTACTATAAGTATAGACAGCATTCTTTTAAATTTAGCTATCTTCTACATAAGAAATTTTTCATTTAACTAGAATAATGGCAATATATTATCTGGTAAATCACCTTTATCGATTTCTTCCCAATTCATAACGTTCTGACCTTTTACTGTTAATCTAAGAAATTTATCTGGTTTTAACTTTTTTCCAAATGAAATGTATTCTAGTTTTCGTTTTTCTCCTTTATCCGTATAACAAGTTTGAACATAGGCAAAATTTTCTATTTTGCTAACCGCATCTGGATAGGTATAATCGTAGTTTTCAGTTGTTTTAGTATAAAGAGTCGCGGTTTTGACTAATGGATTAAAGTAATCGATCATCGCTGCAGCGGTAGATGTATTATTATAAGTATAAATTCTAAGTCCGATGATGCTGATTACTAGAATAAACAGTATCATCAGTACTGATTTGCAGAAATGTTTCATTAGATGCCGCACACTCCTTCCTGGCTCATTTCGTCCTTCCTTACTATATTAGATTTTTTTGTTCTGACTTTCATCCAGCTTGAGACTGATTTTTTGAATTAAATTATAAAAATAAATGGCACAAGGTTCAGAGTAGTCTCACCTTGTGCCATTTATTATAATTATCAACTTTTGTAGCAAAAAATTGAATGAACTTCGTTTTATCGTTCTGTCTAATTTATTTTTTCCTCAATTTTTTGATGCCGATCACAAGTAAGCAAAGAAAAACTGCTGTAAGCGCCCCTATAGAATCTAGCATGACATCCTGAAATAGCGGAGTTCGCCCACCTGTCAACATTTGATGGTACTCATCCAAACCAGCATATCCTGTTGCTGTAAGCCACGCTACAACACCTATCAAAAGCGGTTGCTTGACTTTCATGTTCAACCCGATGAACCAACTACCGCCTAATAAAAAGTAGGTGCCAAAGTGAGCTCCTTTACGAATAAAGAATTCCACAAATTTTGCATATCCCTTCGCTTGGATACTTACCTCACTTCCAGCATAGCTAAATGAAATTCCTTTGAGCTGCTCTTCAAATGGATGGTTGCTCAATAGTTTATCTAGTAATCCAACCTGTGATTGTTGTTCATACGTTTGAGAAGAACTATAAAATAAAATAGCCATAATCAAAAATGCCATAAATATATAAAAATTACTGTTTTTTAACTGCTTTTTCAATTCGTCACCTCATTCCATTTACTATAGTAGCCTTTTTCGGCGAAATAAACAATCGCTCAAACTTTTTTTCTTATGATATACTAGAAGAAATAGATTTAAGAAAGAAGGTATCGTACATGACTTATTCACTCGTTTGGGACTTAGATAGCATTTTCCCAGGAGGCAGTCACTCCGCACAATTGGAACAACGATTAACAAAATTAAAAGATCAAAGCCGTGATTATCACCAATTGATCGAACAGTGGGCACCAGAAAATGATGCTGAATATCAAGAGTTACAAAAAATTATATCTTTGCAAGGAAACATCTCAAACGGATTTTCTCAATGTAGTAGCTTTATCACAGCACTATCATCTGCCGATACAAAAGATAAAAAAGCAAAAATTTTATCAGGTGACCTTTTCTCATTACTACCAGCGATCCAATTAGCAGAAACTATTTTCACAAAAAAATTGACAGAAATTTCCGACGAGCATTGGCAAACCTTAACAACTTTACCAACATTTGAATCCATCGCTTTTCGTTTAAATGAAATCCGCCGTGACGGTATGCAACTATTATCTGAGCAAGAAGAAAATATCATCAATACATTGTCCTTGGACGGCCTTAACGCTTGGAGCAGTCACTATGATACGATTGTTGCTAGCATCACAATTCCATTTAAAGAAGGAGATCAAACAACAGATCTTTCAGCTGGACAAGCATTTAACCGAATGATGAGCGATCCTAGCTCAGATGTTCGGGCACAACTATTCAAAGAATGGGAAAAAGCTTGGAGTGAGAAAGCACCCTTGCTAGCGGATACTTTAAATCACTTGGACGGATTCCGCTTAAGTGACTATAAGCTTCATGGTGTCTCTGATTTCTTAGAAAAACCATTGAACTATAACCGTATGCAAAAAGAAACACTAGATGTTATGTGGGCAACGATCCAAAAGAACAAACAACCTTTTATTGATTTCTTGACACGTAAAGCTCAATTATTTGGAAAAGAGAAAATGGACTGGCAAGATCAAGATGCGCCGATCATTTTAGGCGATTTAAAGGAAAAATCTTACAGTTTTGACGAAGCAGCTGAATTTATTTTAGAAAACTTTGAAAAATTCAGTCCTAAAATGGCTACATTTGCTAAAGAAGCATTTGAAAAAAGCTGGATTGAAGCAGAAGATCGCCCAGATAAACGCCCAGGTGGATACTGCACAGAACTTCCTGAAACAGAAGAATCTAGAATTTTTATGACTTTTGGCAATTCAATCAATGAAGTAGCAACACTAGCTCACGAATTAGGCCATGCATTCCATAGTAGCGTGATGTGGGATCTTCCAGCACTTGATCGGGAATACGCGATGAACGTCGCAGAAACAGCTAGTACATTTGCAGAATTGATTGTCGCAGATGCAACCTTGAAAAAAGCAGAAACACCAGAGGAAAAAATTAATTTATTAGACACTAAAATGCAAAATGCCATTGCTATGTTTATGAATATCCACTCTCGTTTCATTTTTGAAAATAGCTTTTATGAAGCTCGTCAAAAAGGATTGCTTAGTGAAGATGAAATAACCGAGTTGATGCTTGACGCTCAAAAAGAAAGTTATCAAGATAGTTTAGGGACTTATCATCCTCATTTTTGGGCAAGTAAACTGCATTTCTTTATTGATGATGTGCCTTTTTATAATTTCCCTTACACATTCGGCTACTTGTTCAGTATGGGGATTTATGCCTATGCGAATAAACAAGGCAGTGATTTTGAAGATCAATACATTGCCTTACTTCGTGACACTGCATCAATGACTTCAGAAGACTTAGCTAAGAAACATCTTGATGTCGATTTAACCAAACCTGACTTCTGGCAAGCTGGGATCGATCAAGTCATCAAAGATGTAAATGAGTTTATGGAATTGACAGAAGAATATATTAAGTAACAATTTGAAGTTTCAACGAGAGATCCGTTGAAACTTCTTTTTTTGGTATATTTAACAAAAAAAAGAACCAGACAACTGTCTGATTCTTAAATTATTAGGTTAAATTTGATTACATACGTACAGCGAAGCTTGGTGTAAATGAACCAACGTTGCTGTATTCAACGCCTGTACTTTCGTTACCAGCGTGGATATAACCGCCGCCACCTGTAGCAATCGCTACGTGGTAAGAAGCACCTGGGCTACCCCAGAAGTATAAGTCTCCAGCTTGAGCTTCCGCTACAGAAATACGTGTACCCGCACTTTCTTGTGCAACTGTGTATCCACCGACATTACGGCCAGTTGAGTTCATAAATGCGTAGTAAACTAAACCTGAACAGTCAAAGCTGTTTGGACCTTTAGAACCCCAAACATATGGTTTACCAACTTGTGCTGCTGCAATTGCAATTGCAGAACTACCTGTTGGTGGTGGAGGTGTTGGTGTTTCTGGCTCTTTTGGAACATCTGGTTGTTCAGGTTGTTGTGGTTGCTCTGGTTGTACTGGTGTTACATTGCCAGTTGACGAACCTGTTGTACCATTATTCGATGATCCTGTTGTTGCTTCTTCAGTTGATGAAGTAGTTGTAGTGCTTGGTTTTGTAGCTTTAGCAGCTGCAGCTTCTTCAGCTGCTTTTTTAGCATTAGCAGCTACTACTTTTTCTTGTTCAGCAATACGAGCTTGTTCTGCGATCGCTGCTTCTTTTTCTTTCACTAATCCAGCTTTTTGATCTTCAGCAGTTGCTCTTTCAGCAGCTAATGATGTTTGTAATACATTCAAGTCTGCCTCTGCTTTTACAAGTTCGCCTTTTTGTGCTTCAAGTTCTACTTGGTTATCTTGTAATTCTTTTAATTTATCTTCGTTTTCAGTTTTCTTAGTTTCAACTGCTTTTTTATCTTCTTGTTGTTGTTTTACTAAATCATTGTTTGCATTAACAATCGTAGACATTGCAGTTACACGAGTAATGGCATCAGAAACTGATTTTGCATTCAATAATGCATCCATGTAGCTTGTGCTGTTACCGTTCACTTGAACGTCACGTGCTTGATTTTGGATAGCTACTTCACGTTTGTCGATACGTTTTGTTAATTGTTTGATTTCTTTTTCTAAGCTAGTAGAAGTTTTTCTTAATTTGCCTTGTTCAGCTAATAATGTATCTGCTTTTTCGTTGATAGAAGCTACTTGGCTTTGTACAGCAGCCACTTGGCTTTGAGCATCAGCTTCTTGAGATTTTAATCCTGAAATTGTTTGGTCTTTTTGTTGAATTTTCGAGTCCACTTCATCTGCTGATGAAATCAATGGCATTGCTACAGATGTAAGGGTTAATGAGCAAATCATTAGTAATGGTAATATACTTTTTTTCAAAATTCATTCCTCCGACTTTTTGCTTATAATAAATTCGTTCATTGTTTGAGTAATTTTCATTCTTATATTGACAACGAAATCATTGTATCATAATCACATGTCATACATATAAAATTAATGTTACAGGAGTATTTCATTTTTGATTGTTAAAAATGACAACTTAAAAATTTTTTTAAGATCGTAACACCCCTATGAAATCAAGCTTTTCACCTTGTTTTCTATACTATGCTATTTGATTATAAAATGAGAAAAAACACTAACGCAGCACCAACTCTCTCACCATACTTCAATAAACGATAAATTACAAATAATCCCTACCCAAAAAATCCAGTTGATTTCATGAGTAGGGATTTGATTATTCGCTTAAATTATCCTGGAAAGCGCCATACAACAGCTCTAAAGTTTGCTGCATATGGACTTGGTGTCCAACCTGTAGTTGTTGACACATAACCAGAACCTGCTGGATTATTTGACTCAACAATCTGAACAGAGCTACCGTTGACACCAACGACTAAGACAGTATGAACCCCATCTAACCAAGCATCAGGACTAAGAGAGTTTTCGTATTGAACGACATCTCCCACTTGAACATCAGACCAAGAGACTTGAACTGCTCCTGATTGTGTGTAGCCACTATGAGGACCTCCTGGTGAGAATCTAATACCTGCTGCATTTAACCAATTTTGTACAGCTACAATACATTCACCACTTTGACCCCAACCTGTCGGGTTTGTTTGGCCGACAGCATTTAAAGCGATTTGTGCTGCTTTTTTCTTCGCTTCTGATACGCCGCCAGTACCGATACTGCTGCCACCACCAGTATTACCACTAGGTTTTTCAACTGGTTTTGGTGCTTCTGGTGTTGTATTAGTTGTACCATTTTCTTCTACAAGATTCGTTTGAACAAGTCCTGGGTTTGCAGCTTGTGCTTCTGCAAGTTTCTTAGCAGCTTCTGCTTCTGCTTTTCTTTGTGCTGCGGCTTGTTTCGCTTGCTTAGCTTGCTCTTCTTCTAATTTCTTTTGAGCTGCGGCTTTTTGTTCAACATACTCAGATTTTTTATTTTCTTCTGTTGAGCGCTGTGCTTCTAAATCATTTTTAGCAATTTCTAGTTCTAGCTTCAAAGTATCTAAAGACGCTTTTTTAGCATTCAGCTCTTTTGTAGATGTTTCTAAAACTGAGATTTGTGATTCTACAGTCTTTGTCTTTTTTTCCACATCTTTTTTATCAGACGTCTGTTGCTCTAATAAGTCATTGTTTGCATTTACTAATGTCGTGATCCCTTGAACTCTGCTGATTGCATCAGAGATAGATTCAGAATTGATGATCACGTCTAAATAGCTAGTACTTGTTCCACTTACTTGAACATCACGTGCTTGATTCCGCATTTGGACTTCTCTTTTTTGGATACGGACATTCAGATCAGAAATTTCGCCATATAACTTTGTGATTTCATCTTTAAGTGTTTTTTTCTTCGCTGTTAATTCATCGATTTTAGTTGCTGTAGCTAACATATCTGACTCGATTGCTGATAATTTAGTAGCAGCTTCTGATTCTTTTGTTTTTAGTCCATTGATGATCTCATCTTGTTGTTCAATCTTGGTGTCATAGTCATCTGCAACTGCAGCCGCAGGTAAAGCAACTGAGGTAAGCGTAATTGAACAAACCATCAATGCTGATAATATACTTTTTTTCACTCGTTTATTCCTCCGACATTTATGTTATGTATTTTATAAGTTCTAAGTATTGTTTCGTCTTCATTAAATTGGCAACGTGCTAATTGTAACATAGCAGTATGACATACAGATAAAAGAGATATTACAAAATTGTTTCATAAAACAGAATTAAATAACACCTAAAATCAATCAAAAGCCTAATTCCGCAGGCTTTTAAATAATATCAATTGTAATGTTTCGTTCATTAGCCACATGAAAAAAGACTATTCATTAGCGAATAGTCTTTTTAATGGATAAGAAAAAATAACGAATATCAACATATTAAAAAGCAATGTTGGTCCTAAAACTTTCGTGATAAATAATAATGGTGCCACATTTGATATGTGAAAAATGATTTGCAGCCCCATCGCAATCAGCTCATATGTCGTCACAAAAATAATCATTCCAAAAAAAGCTGTGATTAAGTTTGTGTGAACCACTCGCTGGAAACGATACATCATCATAACAGTCGCTACTAATGCCACCGTATAAATCCCTATGATTCCAATATAATAACTATCGCTAACCATCCCTAAAACAAGCGCTGTGATCAGCAAATAACGTTTAGAGAGATTAGGAACTGCCATTAAAAATGCCAGTAATAAAAAATGAGCATTCGCAAAATAGATATTATCCGTTATATTCCGCGCAGCTTGGGTCAGTTGACCATCGATCAGCATCAGTAAAAAGAAAACTACAGGCGCATAATATTTAACATTTTCTTTTCGGATCATGTGCATCTTACTCCCCCGCTCCAGCTAATCGCTTGATGATTGTCACGACGGGTATGTTATACATTTCAGCGTAAGGTTTGATATAAACTTCGCGATCTAAGCCATAACTATCTGGTTTAACTTTTTGAACCACACCGACCGGTAGATTCGCTGGAGAATTTTGGCCTAATCCAGATGTTTGAACAATATCGCCTTCTTTGATATCCATATCTCCTACCAATTGACTGACGATCAATGTATTTTCTTTATCATCGTATTTTTTCAACAATCCATATGAATCCCCTTTTTCAGAGTTGATTTGAACTGGAAAATGATTAGAATTTTGGTTCTTCGATGTTAATAGTTCGACTTTAGACGATGTTGCATTCACCTCTACAACACGACCAATCAACCCTTTTTGAGCTAGAACTGCCATGTTGGGTTCGATACCGTCATTTGAGCCTCGATCCACAACTAGTAAATCTTGCCACATGTCAGGAGATCGAGTAACAACTGTTGCTGTCACTTTTTCATAGTTGCCTAGTGTCTCATTCAGTGCTAGTTCTTTCTTCAATGCTTCATTTTCTTTTTTTAAGTTATCATTTTGGATAGAAAGTTCGCCATATCCATCGATTCTTTCTTTTAATCGTGCATTTTCATCGTAAGTGTTAAAAAGTGTGCTGATTGATGATACTCCGTTACTGATTGCTCTTCCCGGAAATGAAATAACTTTGTCAACAAAACCAACGCTATCATTGACTGCTGATTGACCAAGATTGGTTTTCCCGTTGTTTGCTCTATGAGCAGCGGTCAAACTAATGATCGTAACCACGATGATCACTATGATCAGCGTGATAATTATATTTTTATTTGGATTAAATTTTTTCACATCGACACCCCGACTAATCTTTAGACTGATAGCAATAATTTTACCACTAATTAGAGGTAAACAAAAGAGCTGTGGTGCGTCTTTACAATTTTTTATTAAATATCGTCATTTTACTGATCCTCCTTCTGCAAATAATCCTTTCGTCTACAGCTATATGGTCCTACAATTCAAAATAATACTATTCTGTATAGTAATGCTCCCAGAATTTAGTAATAATTGTCGACTAACTCCTTTTCCCATTATCCATTAGTAACGCTTTCGTTATGAACTTCATCTTGCATTCGTTGGAAAAATGAAGGTACATCATGCGATAAAATAAAACTAAAAACAGTATCAGTGAGCTAGCCTCACCGATACTGTTTCCATAACTGTACATTCTCTAATTGAAATAGCTGTACACTTAATAGCCATTCAAAAGACTAGAACAGGCCTTTGAATTTTTGTGCAATAAATACAGCTAGTTTTTGTTAGTTATTGACAATTTGATTAGTGAATGTGTTCTTACCAGTCAAGACTTTATCACTTGATTACCAGTCTCGCGAGAAAGTACTTTTTTTATTTTGATACCTATTACTTTAAATTCTCTTTTTCATCTTCCAACCATTTTTCATGGTCGGAAATAACTTTAGATAAGTGTTCCTCCGTGTAAAATTCTTGAGGGGTTAACTTGTTTTCTACACCTTGGTATTGATAAGGCATATCTACTGGAGACTTTAAATAAAGCCAGAATCCACTAATTTCTAACAAAGCATTTACATAATCTTTATCTAAGATTCTCTTCAATAGATTATTAACTAAAATCCATCTCCATCTATAATAAGACATCAAATCTTTTTCATTAGAATTTTCAATTAAATCCAGAAGTTTATATATTTCATTCTCATCATATGGTGAAAATAGACTTCCAAGCTCCCATATATACGAATTTTCCTCATTTTCATTTTTAGATAGATAATCTAAAGTGTATTTCATTACAAACTCATCATCAAGCATACCTTGTAAATAAAATTCATTGTCTGAATAACCAAATCTACCTACTTTAAGCTCATTCCAAGAAAAAGAAATATCATTTTTTTTAAATTCATCTATATAATTCATTATTTTATAGCCCCCACTCAATTCTGAATTTCTGACAAAAATTCTGTGCGTAACTTTTCCGTCTTGAATTATCCGCTCAAAACGCCTATGATAATTTGAGTTTGCTTTGTAGGTGATTTTCCAGTCAATGGGTCAATATCATAAACAGAACCTTTCCCTTTATTGGTGAACTGGCGTGAAAAGCTTGTAATTTTTGGAGCTTCTTTTCTAATTTCCGTTTGGCTTCTAGGCCTCGAGTCACAGAATGATTGTAGTAAAATAAAATTTAAAAATGAAATAAACCTATTGAAACAGCACAAGTAACTCTCGCTGATACCATTTCAACAGGTTTTGAATTTTATCATTTGGCAACTTGATTAGTGAGTCTCATCTTACTAGTCAAGTCTTTATCACGTAATTACCAATCTTGTGATAAAGTGCCTTTTTTAATTATGCTTCAAGTTAATTCTTTTAAAGCATGAGATACTTCATCCCTAATTTGCTTTTCACTATAGTACACATTAGGTAATTTTAAGTCTTCTACGCTATCAGAAAATCTAGCTGCCATATCAGACACATTGCCTAAAATTGTGTATTCTTTTTTTGACAATTCATCATAATCTATTTCTAAATCAAAAATTTTCATAAACTGATTTGTGAAATTATTAATCTCTATTTCTCCATTATTCAGACCATTTAATAAATAGTATAGTTGCTCTTTTTTTGTCATAATAATTTTCCTCCAGTATCATTGTTTTGGGACTGCAGGCAACGGACCTAATGGCCTTCTGTCGTATTTAAAGTGATAAATAGTATTTGTTGCCTTATCATAAAGCACTTCAAAATTATACTTCTTGCCGTTAATATAGATTTCACTATAATACATTGTTGCACTAGAACCTCTTGGGTCAGGCATTGGAGTTCCAACTTTAATTGCTTCTTTCAAAGTCTGAACTGGGACTGCTCTATCTGGATTAGCCATATGCTCATTTACTTTGTTTGTATAATTAAATATATTCTCTCCAGAAGTTCCAGCCCCACCAGCTTTTTTATTCTCAACCGTCTTCGTACCTTTATTCGTCGCCAATCGATAAGAGGCAAAGTTAAACCCTAACATCTGTAACGCTTGCCCCAGCTCGTCTTCCGTCATAAATTTATAACCATCTTCAAGATATTGACCGGATGCCACTAACGCTCCCAAAACTGGATTGTACTTGTTCCCTATCTGTAAATCCTTCCCATTTCGAAAGGCTGCTTTTACCCTATCATCCCAATCCTGTTGAGAAATAAATTCAAACAAGTCTGATGGTATTTCTTTGCCATTCGCATTTAAATACTGGTAGATTTTTGGATTTTTAACACCTGCTCCATCTTTTGTTACTTTACAAAAGATTTTAGGTCACCACTGTCAACGTCTGTTGTATATTGTTGAGGAACGTAGGCAGAACTATTGTAGTAAAATAAAATTAAAACCAGCATCAATGAGCCACTCTCACTGATCCTGTTTCAATTATTTGTAATTTGGGTAGTGAGACTATATCTTACTAATCAAAGCTTTACTGTCCGATTCCACTCAGATAGTAACGTGTCTTTTTATTTTACTATTTTAATTTTTTAATACTTCCTTTGCATATGAAATATCCATCTCTAAATCTAAATACGGAAATTTTTTCTGTAGTTTTTCTAATGTATCAATAAAATCTTCACTTTGTAGATTTTCTGATATATCTTCAAATACTTCACTTATCCATTCTAATTGACTTCCAGAACAATTATTTAAATATTTAATTGTGTCTTTTTCGTCTTCTGAGAATATTTGTGTCAATTCATCCCAGATTTCACCAATTCTTGGGTCATCTGGTAATAATTTTTTTCTTTCATTGATTAAACTTTCCATTTTTTCAGAATCAATCATTTTTAGTTAGCTCCTTCTTTTACGGTTGTCTAGAGTTATCAGGTATTATTGTTCTTACTTTGCTATCTTTCTTTTGTAGTAAAATAGAACTAAAAACAGTATCAGCGAGCTAGCCTCACTAATACTGTTTCAATGACTGCACATTTATTAACCCTTCAAAAGACTAGAAAAGGCCTTTGAATTTTTGTACAATAAATACAGCTATTTTTTATTAGTTATTTGCAACTTGATTAGTGAGATTGTTCCTTACTAGTCAAGAATTTATTACTTGATTACCAATCTCGTGATAAAGTGCCTTTTTTATTTTTAGAATGGTTCTTCATTTACAATTTCACATTTAATATTTTTGCTTGCAATGATTATTGGAGACGTTTCAAAATCTTCAGCATTGATCTTAAAAACGTAGTTTCCTTGTTCAACTTGATACTTATCATCAATTATCTGCTTTTCATCTCCAACTACAAGTTCTATAAATGGTTTCGAGTCATCTAGATGCCATGACAATAGACTAGAAATATAAAATGGTTCACCGAATTCTATATTGATAGCAAACTCATCATATGAAGTATCAATTCTACCAGCTACAACAATATCTCCACCATCCATTCTTGCAAATTCAAAATCCATCCACAAACATTTCTTCAAATAGTTGTTAATTGTTAATATCTCATCGTTAATTTCTTCTATATTCATATCTCTTCTCCTTATTGTCTATTTACCAACGGGTATGTGAGTATCTTTAGCAGCTTTATGGTTGAAATTGGGATTAGATTGTCCACCTTTATGAAATGCTTTTAACTTACTCTCATGCCACCAATTTCCATCAACATCCATATATTCCATTCCGCTCCCTTGCTTACCAGCAACAGGTGTTGCTTTTCTTGAAACTCTGTATATTGATTCTGCATCAGTATGTGCACTATTTCCAGGATGAACCCTTACTTCATAATTGTAGCCATCCTGTGACCATTTTTGTTTTAGATTTTTGGGTACTGTATCTAACCCTTGTTGTTTTAATGCTTCATCCAAATAATTTTGAGGTACATTAGCCCCACCAGCTTTTTTATTCTCAACCGTCTTCGTACCTTTATTCGTCGCCAATCGATAAGATGCAAAGTTAAACCCTAACATCTGTAACGCTTGCCCCAGCTCGTCTTCCGTCATAAATTTATAACCATCTTCAAGATATTGACCGGATGCCACTAACGCTCCCAAAACTGGATTGTACTTGTTCCCTATCTGTAAATCCTTCCCATTTCGAAAGGCTGCTTTTACCCTATCATCCCAATCCTGTTGAGAAATAAATTCAAACAAGTCCGATGGTATTTCTTTGCCATTCGCATTTAAATACTGGTAGATTTTTGGATTTTTAACGCCTGCTCCATCTTTTGTCACTTTCCAAATGATCTTAGGTTTACCATCTTTATCTTTATAAATCATCGCATAGATTTGATACTCTTTTAGCTGTTTTTCCATCAATCGTTTGTCTCGGGTTGCCCAACTGTTTTTGATTGTATTTGCCCAATCCATATTTTTTCCACTTGGAATCGTAAATTGTCCTGTACTCGCATTCCACGATTGATTCGCTTGGGCTATTCCTTGGTCGATTGTTGCTTTTAAACCGCTGATCTCTGAAAAAATCGTAGGTGAACTGGCGTGAAAAGCTTGTAATTTTTGGAGCTTCTTCTCTAATTCCTGTTTGGCTTCTAGATCTCGAGTCAAAGATTGCTGATTTTGATGCATCAATAGTTGTTTGACTGGGCTAGGGACTGGAAAATGGCGTAATTCCCGCTGTAAGTTTTGAACCCGAGTAATATTATTTTCTAGCTCTTCGATTTCCTTTTCCAATTCCTCAGATTTTAGGTCACCGCTATCAACGTCTGTTGTATATTGTTCTGGAAATTTTTTACATGCCTCTTCCACTGCATCTGTTAATAGTATCCCACCTTGAGCTAAGGGAATCAAGACGGCTGAGTAAAAAGCTTTCGCTGAATCGTAGGAATCACTTTTCAAGACTGAATCTCCAACGAATTGTTGTAGAGCTTTTTCTAGCTGATTATAACCATTATGATGCTTGTTACTTAACGCACTGACACCTGTCGCTTGGGAATTAGCTGACGAGAGGTACATATCAATACTGCTCATTGTTGATTGCCTCCTCGTCCACTTTATTTAATAATTGCTGCCGTCTATATTGTTCTTCTGACAGCTGATCATCCAACGCTTGGTTTTCTCGCTTCAACTCTTCCAACTTTTCTTCTAACTGATCGAATAATTGGCGCCGTTCATGATAAATTTCATCCTGAATTTGTTGGAACACTGGAGCAAAATTGTTGCGGTAAAAGGTGGCGTTGATTCCACTGTAAAGGGCATCGGAACGTTGAAAATGCTCATGATATAGTTCCATCGCTTGCTCCATACCGCGTTGTTGATTTTCATTTTCTTGTTGGCTTTCTTCTAATTGACGCATATTTCTAGTGGTCATTTCTAATTCTATTTCAATCATTTACTTCCCTCCGAAAGGGCCATCGGTAAATGGTAATGTTGGTTTTGAACCTCGATTTTTATCGGCACCAGCAATCATTGACGACTGCATTATTTTCCGAATCGCTGCATCTGCCGCTTCAAATTCATTCGCTACACTCTTCAAATTGTTGGATGCTAGCCCTACTGCATCGGCGATATCTGCAGCCGCGTTTTTCGCCAGCTGAATGGCTTCTTTTGCATTTTTATTACCAGCAACGGTTGTTTGATGATCTTCTTGAACCGCACTTGCATCTTTCAGTAAATCCATAGATAAAAAAATATCAGTCGCATACTGGTACGCAACCTGTTTATTACTACTGACTTCTCCAGAACCTTTTCCCATAAAACACCTCACTACATTTGTTTGATAATATAATCATAACAAATAGGCTAGTTGTTTTCTATAAATTTCAGAATAAATATATCATTTGGATAGTATTACTCTCTTTTAGATATGAAAAAAACAAGTGCTTTTTCAAATTTTTTTCTGTTATTTTTTCTTATATATAAGAGAGTTGTTTTTGATGTTATTTAATCGAGGTATGTAAGAATTCTCATTGCGAACGAACGTTTCTTTAGGTATAATAAATGGTATAGGATAGAAATAATTAACATCAAAATAAATAATAAATTGGCACTTTCTGGTACGGCTACCAACCGAACCAGTAAAGTATTGATTAAGCATCACAACCTGTTTAATTAGTTTGCCAATAGTGTAAGACGCTCTCTTATTTTTAGATTTTTTCGTATACCAGAAGTCTACTAACCTTCACATTCAAGAACGGAAAAAGGAAAAATAATGTTTCTTTGTCTTGCCTATTGTAGACGATTACAGGTAGATACTGTAGTCGTCTTTTTTATTGTTATCCTATAGAATTTGAGAAAACGAATAAAAAAAATAGGCACTTCATCCACTGGCACCAACCTGTGAATGAAGCCCTGAATAGACAGCACAACCTATCTATCCAAGTTGCCTGATTACTAGTACCGTAGCACTAGCTTCTTTATTGTACCTAATTTTTGTAAGAATTTCTAGACAGTTTTTGAAATTTTTCTAAATAGGAGAAAGAGTCCTGCTACAGACTTGTGACCAGAGCCACGATAGAGACGGCAATCTCTATCGTTTTTTCTTTTTCTCATTTAACGATCAACAGACAAAATACTAGAAAAAAGGAGAAATAACTTATGAAAAATTCCGCACATTGTATCAAAGCTGTTCCTTATCAAGAAATCATCGATCTTCGTGACACATTAGAGCGATTAGCTTCTTGGCAAGAACCATTAACAACATTGGAAAACTATTTTAAGAATCCAACTACACCCATCAACAAAAAGCAAGTCGTCAAACAATATTATGCCTGTTCAAAGCTCTTTCAGACCTTTAACAAAGAGTTCGAGCTTTTACTGACCACTGCTGAAAAACAAATCCACGAGGTCAGTTGGAATCAAACGGCAGCTATTTCTACAAAAGAAACTTCCCCTAACTGATTTTCTACTCAGAACAAAAAAAGCAGAGTAGGTGAAACACCTTGCTCTGCCTTATTTACGCTATCATTATTTTTCTTTGTTTTCTTCCGTCAATAAAGCTTTACGTGAAACATTTACACGACCTTGTTTGTCGATTTCAGTAACTTTTACAAGCACTTCATCGCCAAGTTTCACAACATCTTCAACGTTGTTTACACGTTCATTTGCTAATTGAGAAATATGAACAAGTCCGTCTTTACCTTTGATCAAGTTAACGAAAGCACCGAATTTTTCGATACGAACAACTTTACCAAGGTAAACTTGTCCAACTTCCACTTCTTTGGTTAATTCTTCGATGATCTTGATGGCTTTTTTGATCATATCTGCATCTGCTGAAGCAATACTTACATTACCTTCTTGATCGATATCGATTTTAACACCCGTTTCATCAATGATTCCATTGATCGTTTCTCCGCCTTTACCAATAACATCTTTGATTTTAGCTGGAGCGATTTGGATCATTTCGATCTTAGGTGCATATTTGCTTAACTCTGGACGAGGTTCAGCTAATGTTGAGGTTAATTCTGCAAGAATTTCCATACGCGCTTTTTTCGCTTGAGTTAATGCTTCTGTTAAGATTTGTTCTGTAATTCCTTGGATTTTGATATCCATTTGTAACGCTGTGATTCCGTCTTTTGTACCAGCAACTTTAAAGTCCATGTCGCCTAAGTGATCTTCTAATCCTTGGATATCTGTTAAAATCGTATAGTTTTCGCCATCGCTGACAAGTCCCATCGCGATTCCGGCAACTGGTGATTTGATTGGCACACCAGCATCCATCAAGGCTAAGATACCCGCACAAATACTTGCTTGTGAAGAAGAACCATTTGATTCTAAAACTTCTGATACCACACGGATCATGTAAGGGAAATCAGCTTCACTTGGAATAACTTGTGCCATCGCACGTTCACCTAAAGCACCATGACCGATTTCACGACGACCTGGAGATCCTGCACGTCCTGTTGAACCAACAGAGAATTGCGGGAAGTTATAATGGTGGATGAAACGTTTGCTGTCTTCTACGCCTAAACCATCAATGATTTGGTGTTCACCCAGCGGTGCCAACGTTACTACAGATAAAGCTTGCGTTTGTCCACGAGTAAATAATCCTGAACCATGAACACGCGGTAAAATACCAACTTCTGAAGCTAATGGACGAATCTCATCCAATTTACGGCCATCAGGGCGGATTTTATCGATCGTAATTAGTTCACGAACTACGTCTTTTTCTAAGTCTTCAGCGATTTGTTTTACTTCTTTCGCTAATTGTGCTTCCTCTTCATGACCAGCAAATTTTTCAGCATATGCTTCTTTTACTTGGTCTTTGATTGCATCAATATTGACTTCACGCGCTAATTTTTCTTCTGTCATAACGGCTTCTTTCATTGAAGCGTAGTATGCATCGAAGATTTCTTTTTTCAAATCAGCATCGACTTGTAATAATTTGATTTCCATTTTTTCTTTACCAACAGCGGCAACGATTTCTTCTTGGAACGCCACTAATTCTTTGATTGCATCAAAACCGAATAGCAACGCACCAAGCATATCCTCTTCAGATACTTCTTTAGCACCACTTTCAACCATGTTGATGGCTTTTTTCGTTCCAGCAACGGTTAATTCAATATCTGTTTTTTCTGATTGTTCAACTGTTGGGTTTAGCACGTATTCGCCATCCACACGACCAACATCAACACCTGCGATTGGTCCATCAAATGGAATATCTGAAATTGCTAATGCTAAAGACGAGCCGAACATTGCCGCCATTTCTGGTGTACAATCTTGTTCAACACTCATCACTGTATTTGTGATTTGAACTTCATTACGGAAACCTTCCGCAAACATTGGGCGGATCGGACGGTCGATCAAACGAGCCGTTAACGTAGCACGTTCACTTGGACGACCTTCGCGTTTGATAAATCCACCTGGGATTTTACCAACTGCATACATTTTTTCTTCATAGTTGACTGTTAATGGAAAGAAATCAAAATCTCTCGCATCTTTTGACGCAACTGCTGCACTTAAGACAACTGTCTCTCCATAACGAACTAATACTGCGCCGTTTGCTTGTTTCGCTAATTGGCCGATTTCAACTTGTAAAGGACGTCCGCCCCAAGTTGTTTTGAACACTTGTTTTTCTGACATATATCTCTTCTCCTTTGATTCTTCGGAAAAGTGAGACTACTACTAAACAAATGAAAAGATTCAAAAGAATTGAGTCCTTTTATTTGGTTAGTAGATTCATTCAAACTTTCCAAAGATGCTATTTTTTTAGTATTTTAAGGATACTTGACCTTCGCTTTTAAATAAGCTAAAAAGCGAGGTTCATTTAAGAATCTCGCTTTTCATTGTTTGATTAACGACGTAATCCTAAACGTTGGATCAATTCGCGGTAACGTTGGATGTCAGTTTTACGTAAGTAAGCTAACAAGTTACGACGGTGTCCAATTTTTTTCATTAGTCCACGGTAAGAATGGTGATCTTTTTTGTGAACGCGAGCGTGTTCGTTCAAGTGGTTGATATCAGCAGTTAATACAGCGATCTGTACTTCTGGTGAACCAGTATCTCCTTCATGACGAGCGTATTCGCTAATGATTTCGTTTTTCTTTTCTTTTGACATTGCCATGTTTTTCACCTCTTCTTTAATAGTCATCTTCTTACTGAGTAATGCGTTGGTGATTCGCACAACCAAGTAAAAGACGGTATGTTTCCATACAGGTACACTTTACAGGAAAGTTCGTAAAAATGCAAGACCAAGCTGACTCACTCTCGTGTTTTTTGAACAATTTATCCCCATTTCTACTGGTTTTATGATAAACTGTATAGACGAATAAATACATTCATGAAAAGATCTCGTTTCTTACTGAAACTTATCAGACTTTTACATAATTAAAGGAGGAATTATCCCATGATCACCATGGAGGATATTATCCGTGAAGGAAACCCAACTCTTAGAGAAGTAGCAAAAGAAGTTGCTGTGCCGCTCTCTGATGAAGATATTAAATTAGGCGTAGAAATGATGGAGTTCTTGCATAACAGCCAAGATCCTGTCAAAGCAGAAGAATTAGGACTACGAGGCGGTGTTGGTTTAGCCGCACCACAATTAGATATTTCTAAACGCATCATCGCAGTCCACGTGCCAAGTGGTGATTTGGAAAATCCTGAGCCGACATTAAGCGCTGTGATGTATAATCCTAAAATTTTAAGTCATTCCGTTCAAGATGCTTGTCTTGGCGAGGGTGAAGGATGCTTGTCTGTTGACCGTGAAGTACCTGGTTATGTGGTACGTCATAATAAAATCACACTCTCTTATGTAGATGCTGCGGGTGAAAAGCAAAAAATCCGTTTAAAAAATTATGAAGCGATCGTCGTTCAACATGAGATCGATCATTTAAATGGTGTAATGTTCTACGATCATATCAATGCAGAAAACCCATATGCGTTGAAAGACGGCGTTTTAGTGATCGAATAAAAAAAGTGATCTGCACAAGCTTAACGGCTTCGTGCAGATCACTTTTTTAGACTTAAATCGCCTTTAATTCTTTCAACGCTTTCCAGATACCATCATTATCATTGGTGTCTGTCACGATTTTTGCTTCTTTTTGAATATGAGGCAAGGCATTGCCCATCGCCACACCGATCCCAGCTTCTCTTAACATTTCACGATCGTTTTCACCATCTCCAAATGTAATGATATCTTCACGCGCAATTCCAACACGATCCGCTAAATTCAGCAAAGTTGCTGCTTTAGACCCATTATTAGGGACGATATCCACACTTTCAGAATGCCAACGGATAAAGCGAAATTTTGAGAACTCACGGTCAAACATGCCGTCGGCCGATTCATCGTAGAATGCTAAAGCTTGATACACATCATTCTCTTTTTGGAAATTCAAATCATATTCTGGCGCTTCAAAATCAATAGAACCCATCGCTTCAACCATTTGCTTTCTGCGATGATGATTATTTTTCTTCACGTCATCCAAACCAACATAGGCTAGACCGATTTCTCTTTTTTCTACTTCTGAAGCAAAGCGATGCAATTCATTTTCATCCAATAAATTTTGATAGTATTGTTCATGATCTAAAAATGCTGCTGCTCCGTTACAGAGAACGTAATTAGAAAAATCTAAGTCCAAAATAATATCTTGTGCCATAAAGCGACTGCGTCCTGTTGCAATTGTTACAAGATGTCCTTGTTGTCTTAACATCTTTAATGCTTCTCGTGTGCTTTCCAACGGTTGTCTGTCGGTTCCAAGCAATGTTCCATCAATATCAAATGCAAAAAGTTTTCTTCTCATGGCGTAATAACTCGCTCGCTTTCTATGATTTTGGCAAATACTTACTGCCTTCTCTAACTGCTAATGGGCTTAATTCGGTCGTCTTGATCAAGGTTTGAACCCAATCTGGATCTGTTTTACTATATTGACGCAAGGACCAGCCAATTGCTTTTTGAATAAAGAACTCATCTGTAGTTTTATCATAAATAATGGCTTTTTTCAATAACGCAGTGTTTGTTTTTTCTTTATATAACAATTGCAAATTGAGTGCAATTCGTCTATGCCAGAAGTCCTCTTCTCCAAAAAACGCTTCAAATAACTGAGGCATTTCGTCTAGATGCTGGTGCCCCCAAAGCCCAAAAAACTTGCGCCAAGCATCGACACTATCCCACCAAGCTTTATTGATTACGAAAGGTTTGAAGCTTAGCATCTCTTCAAAAGAGAAGCGTTTTACATTAACTGTTGCCAAATCAATCGCCAAATACTGATATTCTCGCTCGGATTTATGATAGTAAAAATCAACTAACTCAAACAGCTCATCAAACGGTAGTTTTTTGCTGATTTTTAACAACTCTTTCTCAATCACTGCCCGTTCTGGTGCGGAAACCCCTGCAAAAGGAAATAAATTTTTCATGTAGGCTGCCATCTGTTCAGCTTTTTCTTTATTTTTCGGAAAAACAACTTCATTCATTCTCTTGCTCCTCTTCTCTTATTCTCTTCTATCTTACTTCAATAAACTATAGACAGCAAAAAAAGCTGAAACGGTCATTCCGCCTCAGCCTCTAAATTGATTAATCTACATAAGTTGTATCTGCATTATTCAGCCAAGCATAACCCAAACCAATCACCAAGCCACCACCGATAAAGTTACCGATCAAAGCAAAGAATAGATTGTGTGCTACGCTACTAACTGTCATTGCCGCCATTGTTCCGTGAGAAGCAAAATAGGCTAAGCTAAAGGCAGGGAAGTTAGCGATAACGTGCTCGTAACCTAAGAAAGCAAAGATAAAGATGATAAAAATAATTGCTGCAACCTTACCAGCATCATCTTTCATACGCATACTTACTAAGACCGCCGTGTTTACTACGATATTGGCAAAAATACCTTCTACTAAAATTTGTGTTGTCGTTTTATTTAATTTTCCAGCGATCGAAGTGAAGAAGAAACTATCTGACGCTAAATCTTGATAAGGAACGGTCAAAGAAATCAAGTATCCAAAAAGAACACCACCGACTAAATTAAAGAAAATACATGCAAATAAAATTTTTGCCGCAAATGATAAGTTGATTTTTTTACGATAAACGCCGACCGTCATGTACAACATGTTTGATGTCCCTAACTCAGCATTCATATACAGAATCATAACAAGTGACCAGCTAAACATAAACGCATAAAGCATTTTGCCTAACCCATGTACAATGTCTTCACCTTTCATTGCAATTGCAAATGCAACGGCTGTTCCTAATGTTAAAAACATACAAGCCAGCATAGCACGAAAAGCATAACGCATAAAACTACTTTGGAATAAGTTCATTTTTTTACTGATTGATTTGTCGATCTGCTCAAATAATGGCGATACAGGTTTCATTGTGTTTCTC
This sequence comes from Enterococcus sp. 7F3_DIV0205, assembly GCF_002141365.2. Classification (NCBI taxonomy): domain Bacteria; kingdom Bacillati; phylum Bacillota; class Bacilli; order Lactobacillales; family Enterococcaceae; genus Enterococcus; species Candidatus Enterococcus palustris. The sequence continues at coordinate 2,800,530 of NZ_CP147244.1, read as the reverse complement.
CTTTTCAATTTGTTTTCATCTAATATTTTCAAAAAACATCCTTTACCATTCTAAAGACCTGCAAGGGTTTTGTCTAGTGCTTTTTCACACAAAGTCACACTTTTTTTCACAGCATAACAAATGAACCCTCTTCATTTCGAGGAATCATTCGGCTTGGCTTTATTCATTTGAGTATATCACAATTTAGTTAATTTTCAGCTAATGCTCATCGTTGGCACCTCCCAGCATTGTAGAAATAGCCTTAAAAGAAGGATAAAATCAACCTGAAGTACGATGCATTTTATGGTTCACATGGTAAAATAATACTATCAGTATTTTGAACGTTTGATAAAAGGAGTTGTATGTGAAATGAAAGAAGAAAAATTTTGGTTGTTAGGTAAATGCTATTTTACAGTGGGCGAGCATGCAAAAAGATATTTTATATCAGCTTTGAATAAAGGAGATGAGTCTGATGTCTAGATCTAGCCAAAACAATCACCCCTCATTGAATCAACAAATTATCAATCACTACCGATCGTTAAAAAGAAGAAATGAGATTGTAACAGTCATTTTATTGTGGGTCCTTCTATCTTGCGGCTTTTTTTTCAGCCTATTCTTTATAACGGATAATCATTATCCTGCGAAAATGGCATCTTACGATCAACAATTGCAAACCCTTAACCAAGAACGTGCAGATATTGAGTCTGGAAAAGTGGCAGAAGCAACAAAATCCTTTGATACTGTTTTACAAGATAACTTAAATCATTTAAAAGAGTATCCTCAACAAGAAAACAATTATTCTGTTTCTATTGACGGAACAAATAGTAACTTAGTCATCAATAAAAATAATATTTTTGTCTCAGATAACGCGGCTATGTTAGACGGTCCAATGAAGAAAAAAATCTACGACCTGAATAAACAATTAGCTGCCAGTACGAACGGCGCTCAGCTAGAAGTCGTAACCGTCAGACGATTGCCAAACGGTGAAGATATCGAATCCTATGCGAATAAAATCTTTAACCAATTAGGAATTGGGAATAAAGAAGAAAACAATGGTGTCTTATATCTGATTGCATTAGATGATCGGGAGTTTCGATTAGAAGTCGGCTACGGATTGGAAGGCTTGATTCCTGATGGAACAGCAAACAACATCATTAACGATGATGACGTGGTCGACGCATTTAAAGACGAACGATATGCGGATGGAGTAAATCAAGTAGTTGACCAAGTTTTTTCATTGATGAACACCAAAACCGCTTTAGTGGATTCTAAAATCAATCAAGTCAAAGAGCAACAACGTTCAGCTAAATTTTCCCATTGGGGCTTATTCAGTTTGCTACTGTTGCTTATGACACTAAGTTTATTTTTCATCATTAAATTGATTCGCGCAAAAGGCACTTTGAAACAAGCCTACAATGACTATCTAGAGCAAATGTCTGCTTACTCTAAATCAATCGATCCAAATGATTCTCAATTCTTGCAGGAAAAAATGAAACAAACAGATTTTTACTATATTCTATTAAGCGGAACTTTTTTGATTTTATCAAAAAGAAGTTTACGTCGGGCGATCACCAGAGGAAAATTATTAAAAAATCCAGCAGCTCAGCAAAAGGCATTTGGTCGGATTTTAATTGGTGATACCCTCTATTCAGGAAACGGCGATATCTTAACGACTGCTTATTTAGCTTCTAACTATAATTCTAGTAACTGGTCAGATAATGATTCATCTGGTAGTGGAGGAGGCTCATCTTGGGGTTCTTTCGGTGGTGGATCTTCTGGTGGCGGGGGCGCTTCTGGCGGTTGGTAGTTTATTAAGGGATAACCCAAGAAAAAGCTTGAGTTATCCCTTATTTTGCGCTATACTATGCTTTGTGTAAAATAATGCAGCAGAAAAATAATAGGCTCGTCAACAATTCATTGCCTTGATTGCTTCGGCTTTCAGGTTCAACTGCGTAACCCACGGCTGCAAAGGGCGAAGGTTGAAGAATGAACTGAACGAATATGAATTTTTCAGAAGATTATTTTACTCCAAAAAATTATTTTATTGGAGGAATTTTTAATGTCACGTTATACAGGACCATCATGGAAAATCTCTCGTCGTCTAGGTATCTCTCTATCAGGAACTGGTAAAGAACTAGCACGTCGCCCATACAAACCAGGACAACACGGACCAAACAGTCGTGGTAAAGTATCTGAGTACGGTATGCAATTAACTGAAAAACAAAAATTACGTCATATGTACGGTATGAACGAACGTCAATTCGTTAACTTGTTTATTAAAGCAAGCAAGATCAAAGAAGGTAAACACGGTGTTAACTTCATGATCTTACTAGAACAACGTTTAGATAACGTCGTTTACCGTTTAGGCCTTGCAACTACTCGTCGTCAAGCACGTCAATTAGTAAACCACGGTCACGTTACTGTAGATGGCAAACGCGTAGATATCCCTTCTTACCACGTTGAAGTTGGTCAAGTGATTTCTGTTCGTGAAAAATCTCAAAACGTAGTAACAATCAAAGAAGCTGTTGAAGCAACTGTTGGACGTCCAGCATTCGTAAGCTTTGACACTGAAAAATTAGAAGGTAGCTTCACTCGTTTACCAGAACGTGATGAGTTATACCCTGATATCGACGAAGCTCTTGTCGTTGAATACTACAACCAAAAACTTTAAGATTCGATTTGGAGAAAAGCGTTACAGCTTCTCATACTTTTTCGGATTTGCAGACCTTGCCCACTTTGTTGGGCAAGGTTTTTTTGTATAAAAAAACAAAGATGCTGTTCACTATCCACATCTTTGTTTTTAGTATTTATTTTTGTTTTTTCAAGACACCATCTTTCATCACAAAGACTTCGTCACAAAAATCGATCAAGCGTTGATCGTGCGTTACCATGATCGTTGCTTTATTTTTTTCTTTTGTTTCTCTTGCTAAAATTTTTACAACTTCAAATGCTCGATCCGAATCTAAACTTGCTGTAGGTTCATCCGCTAAGATAATGGATGGATCATTATATAACGCACGAGCAATAGCTACACGCTGACGCTCTCCTCCAGAAATTTCATCTGGATATTTTTTTTTCAATTTCTCAATTCCTAGCTCTGTTAATAACTGATTGACTTTATCCACATCAGTCTTTTCTTTTTTTACTTTATCCACTAATCGTAATTGCTTTTCCACAGTTAAGAACGGAACCAGATTCGATGCTTGCAAAATAAACCCAATTTCGGAAAAACGGATCGTTGACCGTTTTTTTTCATTTTCTTCACTAAATGCTTGATTATTTATTTTAATTTCACCATTGGTAGGGGTTTGTAAGCCACCAGCAAGAGTCAAAAAAGTACTCTTGCCTGACCCACTCGGACCAATCACAGCGACAAATTGACCTTTTTCCACAGAAAAGTTTGTGGGTTTTAATGCTTCAATTGTTGTATCTCCATCTAAAAATTGTTTATCCACAGATAAAAATTCGATTGCTTTCACTTTTTCTCCTCCTGTTCTAGCCAATGGCCTTTAATGGATCGATTTTAATAATTGTTCGAACTGAGAATAATGCCCCTAATACTGCAATAATTAACATTATTCCACCGATTGATAAGAAAAATAGCCAATTCGATTGAAACGGAACTGCTGTGGGCAATACTAAGGAAGTTCCCACAGTACCAAGTAATCCTAGTGTTATCCCCAAGACAGCTAAGATAAATGTTTGTAAAATTACAGAAATTGCAATATACAAACCTGAAATACCTTGCGCTTTCATGATTCCAAAAATGGTTGTTTTTTGCATGGTCAACACATAAATAAATATGCCTATAACAATTGCCGCTATCACGATCAAAAAGCTGATCATGAAACCAAACGTCAGCACTTGGGCACTGTACCCTGGTAGTTTATTGATAAAAGTTGCAATGTCATAACGAGTTAATCCGTCATCTTTTATTTGAACATTTTTAACCGAGCCCTCTTTAGCACGAAAAACGATTGCATTGACACGAGCATTTTCTGTCGTATCTGATTTTTCAAAGCGAATTTGTTGAAAAGCACTTGTGGATACATATAACACTGGTGCAACATTAAACTTAGCATTTTCAGTAAAACCTACGACTTTAAGCTTTTTATCACTGCCAGCTAGCTTTATTGTATCCCCAATTTTGATATCATTTTCTTTTTTCAAGCTATTATCCGCAACTGTTTCATTTTCATTCGTAAAAGCTTTTCCTTCAACAATATTTGGCATCAAAAATTCATCTTTGTTAATCCCGAAAAAACTAGCATTGATTTTTTCAGCATTTTTTTGATCCAATTGAATCACAGCTGCAGTTTGCCCCAGTGAGGCTTTTTCTTGTGCTTCAACTTCATCAATTGACTTGATTGGTATCATCGACATGTTGATATTCGTGTTTGATTCATCTGATAATACAATCCCATCTGCTTGCCATTTATCCACAGCAGTTCGGTTATCTTCCGCCAATCCATACGCTAAGCCTGTTAAAAAGAAAACTAAATAAGAAATCAAAAACATCACACTAATGATCAGTGCATAGCGTAACTTCGAGCGGGTTATTTCATTCCAAGCCAAAAACATAGTTCATCCTCCTCCTTATCAAACGATAAGTTCTGTAAAAAGTATAACAAAATTTAGAAATCACAACAAAATATCTGCTTTAAGAATGCTCTTAGTGATTAAATAATCCACAAATCGTCTTATTTTCTTCTTATTTACTCGATTTATTCTGGTATACTTATAAGAAATAACACGTAAAAAGGAGTTTATTTATGAAAAAGAAATATGGCACGTTTTATACATTAATACAGTTTGCAATGATTTTACTATTTGCACTTTTTTTAAGAACGTTTGTTTTAACACCTGTGGAAGTCGTTGGAATTTCGATGGAGCCGACGTATCATGAGTCGGATCGTTTGTGGCAAACCTCTTTAGTCAGCCCAAAACGATTTGATGTGGCAACATTTCCTAGTCCCAGAGATGGGAAACGAATTGTTAAGCGGGTTGTCGGAATGCCTGGTGATACTATTCGAATGGAAAATGATCAATTATATATCAATGACAAAAAATATGACGAACCTTATTTAGATGAATTTAAAGATGCTTTGACAGATGGAATGCCTTTAACTGCTGATTTTACTTTAGCCAATAGTGCAGCAGGTCCTGCTACTGTCGTTCCTGATGGGAAATATTTTGTATTAGGAGATAATCGGCGGAAAACGGATGATAGCCGTTATTTTGGTTTTGTAGATGAGGACGCTATTGTGGGTGTTGTTTATTTTCGGTATTACCCACTGAATAAGATCGGTGTGCAATAAAAAATCAGGTAGTAGACTTCTCTCAATACAAAGTCACTACCTGATTTTTTATTGATGTTTAATTGCTAACTGATACAGCGGCAATAATTCCTCATACGTCTTCAACATATATTCTCTTGCTTTTTCTGGATCATTCAACAAATCATCCGTCTTTCGAATAATTCGACCAATTTGAAATTCTCCTTTTTTCACATCACGGAAACGAATAAGGTGTTTCTCCAAATCCGCTTCATTCAACCGTTCGATCTCGGGTTGCGTATGATCGATCGACAGGTAAAACTCATCATCTAATTGCTCAAATAATACTTGATTCTCTAAAAAAGCTTGTGCGATTTCCTTTTCATTTTTAGGATTATCGATCAGTGATAACCACATAAAAAGATAGTCTGGCCAGATCCCTAGTTGAAAATGAGCTTCCATTTTATAGCCGCGTTTTTTCTGACTTAATGCCGACCAAGTGTTTTCAGGTGGATAAACGGTTCTACGGCGATGTTGTGCAATATGAACAAAAAATTCTGTTTCTAGTTTCTCCCCTAATTGTTCAGCAAAATAATCATCTAACTCTTGAAATTTTGGTTGGATCGTTGAACGAATACCAGCCATTCTTGGGTCTAATCCTTCTATTGTAAAGACATCAAAATCTTTTTCAGTAAACATCAACATGTTGTTATTTCTCCTCTGAACTGTTCTATAGTTTAACGGTGTACTTTCTGCCATTCCTCTAACGTAATGCCAAGCATCGCATCTGTCACGACTTTTCCTTTCCACATACGAGCATTTGGAATTCTACCTTCTACTTTCATGCCGATTTTTTCCATTACTCGACCTGATTTAGGATTGTCAACATCATGGGTAGCAAAAATACGCATCAATTGTAATTCTTCAAAACCAAAACGCAAGATTTCACCTGCTGCTTCCGGCATATATCCTTTGCCCCAATAGTTTCGATTCAAGGCGTAGCCGATTTCTGCAATATTATGCTGATCTTCCACACGTAAATCGATCGTTCCGATCAGTTTGCCCGTTTCTTTTAATTCGACACCGTATTTTCCAAATGGTGCTGACATAAAGTAATTAGAAATACTGTCTTGTGTATCTTTCAAAGACTGATGGATTGGAAAAACATGGGTAACCGTCTCCTTATCAGACGCATATTCGTACATATCATTAGCATCACTTAGCGTTACAGGGCGCAGTTTTAAGCGATCCGTTTCTAAATATTGATTTTGTGCAAAAACTAAATTTCGATTGATAAGAATTTCCATAATTACACCTGCTTTTCATACTACTTTACAGAAATCCTCCCTCAGAGGCAAGGGGAAAATCGAAAAAATTTAAACTTCGTTCTTTATAGCTTCTTGGATAAAAGCTTTAACTTCTCCCTGCTTTCCTTCACTAAGGAGTTGAACAATTTTACTCCCAACGATTACACCAGCACAGCTTTTTCTGAAACGCTCAACATGCTCTTTAGTAGACACACCAAATCCTGCTAGAACTGGCTTATCACTCACTTTTTGAATATAAGCTAAATGCTCATCTACTATCTCTTGATAGTTTCGCCCAACTCCCGTTACACCATTAACAGCTACTGCGTATATAAAGCCATCTCCAGCTGCAGCCAATTCTGAGATCCGTTCCTTCGGTGTAGTCAGAGCAATCAGCGGAATCAATGAAATATCACTCTCTTTTAGTAATGGTGTTAACAATTTTTGATGTTCATAAGGTAAATCCGGAATAATCAAACCTAAAACATTGGTTTCAGCTAACTCTTGAATAAACGTTTCTAAACCATAGCTAAAAACCGGATTGAAATACGTCATGAGCACTAAAGGCGTTGGGGTTTTGATTTGTTTTAACTGTTGGATTATCTTTCTTAATGTAACTTTATTTTCCAACGCTCTTAGACCAGCCGCTTGGATTACTGGACCATCTGCAACGGGGTCTGAAAAAGGGATCCCTAATTCGATTGCACTAGCTCCTGCATCCGTTAATAATTGGATTTCATCCGCTAATTGATCTAGACCTTGCGCTCCTGCCATGATATATGGAACAAAAATCGTTTCATTCGCTTGCTGTTTTGCCTTTAATTGTTTCGTTAGTGATTTCATTAGTTAGCCTCCTGTTCAAATAATTCTTTGATTTGCTGAACATCTTTATCACCACGACCTGAAAGACAAACGATGATTTGTTTGTCTGGCCCAAGTTCTTTGGCCGCTTTTATAGCATGGCTAATAGCATGCGCACTTTCTAAGGCTGGTATGATTCCTTCTGTTTGGCATAAAATTTTAAAGGCATCCAACGCTTCTTGATCGGTCACGAACTCATAGCTTGCTCTTTGTATTTTATTTAAATGACAATGTTCTGGTCCAAGTCCAGGATAATCTAAGCCCGCTGAAATCGAGAAAGCTTCTAAAATCTGTCCGTCCTCATCTTGAAGCAGCTTCATCATCGCGCCATGAAGGACACCTGTTTTTCCTTTATTGATCGATGCAGCATGTGCGTCCGTCTCTAATCCCAAGCCAGCTGCCTCAACACCAATCAACGCAACATCATCATTGATAAACGGATAGAAAATTCCCATTGCATTACTTCCTCCGCCAACACATGCAACCACTGCATCAGGCAGTTTATTTTCTACTTCTAAAAATTGACGTCTCGCTTCAATTCCGATAATACTTTGGTAATCGCGCACAATTTCAGGAAACGGATGCGGACCTAAAACCGATCCCATCACGTAATGTGTATCTTCCACATTGGCAACCCAAAAACGTAGTGCTTCGTTAACTGCATCTTTTAGTGTTTTACTCCCAGAAGTCACACTTTCGACTTTCGCCCCTAACAATTCCATCCGAAAGACATTCAATGATTGGCGAGCTACATCGACTGCTCCCATGAAAATCGTACATTCCATTCCAAACAAAGCAGCCACTGTAGCTGTGGCTACACCATGTTGCCCTGCTCCTGTTTCAGCAACAACTTTTTTCTTGCCCATTTTTTTCGCTAATAAAATTTGTCCGATCGTGTTATTGATTTTGTGAGCGCCAGTATGGTTCAAGTCTTCTCGTTTGAGGTAAATCTTTGCGCCGCCCGCATAATCTGTCAGTCGCTCTGCAAGGTACAAAGGATTTTCTCGTCCAACATATTGCTTCAAGTAGTAATTTAACTCATCTTGAAACACCTCATCTGCCTTCGATGCTTCATAAACTTCCTCTAATTCTTTAACGGCATACATCAATGTTTCTGGAACAAATTGTCCCCCGAAATCTCCGTAAAATCCTTGATTTGGTTGATTATACATAACTTTCCTCCTTGTAATTAAAGCTGAATGGGCTCGTTTAGGTTCGACAAGAAAATAGGAAAAATCGACTGTGACGCTTTCTGTCACTTTCTATTTTTATCTTTTTCTCGAGAACCTAGCCCATGAAGCTAGATAGTTTTTAAAGCTGAACGGGCTCGTTTAGCCTTGACTGAAAAATAGAAAAATATGTTTGTGACGCCTTTTGTCGCAGGCATATTTTATCTTTTTTCCGAAAGGCTAGCCCGTGAATCTAGATAAATAAAAGCTGAATGAGCCGATTAGCATCGACTAAAAATAGGAAAACATTGAAGTGACGCTCTTGGTCACATTCAGGTTTTATCTTTTTTCCGAGATGCTGGCTCATGAAGCTAGATCGCTTTCTCTAGAAAAGCAATAATTTTTCTGGGGTCTTTTACGCCATTCGTCTCTACTCCACTTGACACGTCAACAGCATATGGATTAAATCGTTGTTTAGCTTGTTGGACGTTCTCCGTAGTCAGACCTCCTGCGATGATTATCTTCTTACCTTTGATGAAACTTGTATCTAGTTGACCCCAATCAAAAACTTGACCGTTACCACCAACAAACTCTTTAGGTGGTGCATCAAATAGTAGAAAATCCGTCTCTGGTTCTCGGTCAAGTGTTTCTTGTATTTCCTTAGTCACCGGTATTGCCCGAATCATTGGAACTGAAAACTTCTCTGTCGTTAACACCCCATGAATCTGTACCATATCAAGGTTAGCTTGATGAATGATCGTCTCAACTTCTGAATGACTAGGTGAAACAAAAACTCCAACTTTTTTGACTCTTTTTGGCACATTTTTCGTGATCTCTTTTGCTTTTTCAGGCGTAATACGACGCTTACTTTCTGCAAAAACAAAACCAAGATAATCTGCACCAAAGTTGACTGCTAAATCAACATGTTCTTTGGTTTTCAAGCCGCAAATTTTCACTTTCATCGTGAGACCTGCAATTCTTTGACTTTCTCTTTAGGATCATTTTCTTTCATCAATCCTTCACCAACTAAAACAGCTTGATAATTCTCTTTTACCAGTTTAACTTGTTCAGCATTTGAAAAACCTGATTCACTGATATAAATCGCATCTGTTTCTTGTTTTTCACCTAAAGTTTGGCTAACACCAAGTGAAACTTTAAATGTTTTCAAATTACGATTATTTACACCAATCAAACGCGCTGACAATTCTTCTGCGGTTCTTAATTCCTGCTCATCATGAACTTCCACAAGGACTTCTAAACCGAGTACTGCAGCTTTGGTATACAGTTCTGCTAACTTTTGTTTAGATAATGCCGCAACAATCAATAGTACGATTGTCGCTCCAGCATTTCTTGCCCGAATTAGTTGTTTTTCATCAATGATAAAATCCTTACATAAAACTGGAATGTTCACTTGTCCAGCAACTTGACGTAAGTCTTCAATCGATCCTTTGAAGAAATGCTCGTCTGTCAATACGGAAATAGCTGTAACGCCTGCCTGCTCATATGCTTTGGCCTGCTCGATGACATCCACTGACAAATTGATTGCACCTTTAGAAGGAGACGCGCGTTTAACTTCTCCGATAATATGCATTTTTTCAGGATTGTCTTTGACTTGTTGATAAAATGAATACGTTTCTCGCAGTGGTTGGACTATTTCTAAAGGCATCTCTTTTACCTCTTGTTGTTTTTCATTGATAATTTTTTTTAGAAAATCCATCTTACGCAACCTCCTTTTGTATTTGTATCAATTGTTCTAATTTATCTAAAGCTGCCCCACTTGCCACACAGTCTTTGGCTAGTATAATTCCTTCTTGAATGGTTTCCACTTTACCATTACCGAAAAAACCTAATCCAGCATTCAGTAAAACAGTATCCAAATAAGGGCTTTCTTGATTTTTCAAAACGGATAATAGTGTATCTGTATTTTGTGTTGCATTACCTCCACGAATAGCTTCTAAAGGCAGACGAGCAAATCCAAATTCTTCTGGTTCGATCGTATGCATCGTGATTTTTTTCTCTTTCAACAATGCAAAATGCGTCGTTCCTGCAAGAGATGCTTCATCCAATCCACCTGCCCCGTTTACAACTATTGCGCGGCTTCGGCCTAATTCGCTCAAGGTTTTTGCCGTTTCTTCCAACAAATCTCGACGATATGTGCCCATTAATTGCGAGTTCAAGGATACAGGATTTGTTAATGGTCCGATTAAATTTAAAATGGTTGGTGTTCCTAATTCTTTGCGGACGTTCATGACATATTTCATTTTTGGATGCATCTGAGGAGCAAATAGAAACGCTAATCCTACTTCATTTAGTATAAAGCTTGTTTTTTCAGGTGAAAGGCTGATATCTACACCTAAACATTCAAAGATATCTGCACTCCCTGATTTACTGGAAATACTGCGATTGCCGTGCTTCGCAACTGTTACACCACCAGCTGCTAAAACAAATGCTGCAGTTGTACTAATATTGAAACTACCTGATCGATCCCCGCCCGTCCCACAATTGTCCATTACATTTTCTTTTTGACAATCGATCATCACAGCTTTTCTCTGAATAGTATCAGCGATTCCCGCCATTTCTTCTGCTGTTTCACCTTTGCATTTTAGCGCTGTTAGAAAGGCCGCAATTTGGCTATCCGTTAATTGACCTTCAAAGATTTTTTCCGCAACTTGCGCGGCTTCGATCCGTGTGAGATGTTCATTACTATATACTTTTTCAAATAGTTCATGCATAGTATGTTTCCTCCATTAGTTGGATAAAATTTTTAATGATTGCAGCTCCGCTTGGTGTTCCAATTGATTCTGGATGAAATTGAATCCCGAAGATCGGGTAGTCTTGATGCTCGATTGCCATGATTTCCTGATCATCTGTAGCTGTTGCTGTAATCAAAAATCCTTCAGGTATTGTTTTTGGATCAATGACCAGAGAATGATAACGCATCACAGAAGGTTCAGAACCCCTCTCTTTAAAAAGCTTGCTATCTTTATGCGTCGTAATGACTGACTGTTTACCATGTCGAATTTCTTTAGCTGTTATCACTTGTGCGCCAAATACTTCTCCGATTGTTTGATGGCCTAAACAAATCCCTAATAATGGTTTCTGTTGATAAAATTGCTGGGTCACTTCTTTTACATGACCCGTTTCTGCTGGTGTTCCAGGCCCTGGTGAAATGACGATTGCATCCGCTTGTCTTGCTAATCGGAAAATATCAGCTGAATCATTACGAACGATTACTACGTCATGATCCGCTCCAAGTAATTGAGCTAAATTATGTGTAAATGAATCATAATTATCAATCAATAAAATCATTGCCCCACCTCCAAAAGTGCTTTAGCTTTTTGTAACGTCTCTTCATATTCCTTTGTAGGATCAGAATCATAAACAATACCTGCACCTGCTTGGACATATGCTTTATTTTTATGGATGACCATTGTTCGAATCGCGATAGCAAAATCCGCCTGGTCATTTTTCGATAAGTAGCCTACTGCACCAGCATAAATGTTTCGTTTGACGGGCTCGATTTCGTAAATACGCTGCATTGCTCGGATTTTCGGTGCACCGCTAACTGTTCCTGCAGGTAATGTTGATTTTAATGCATCCATTGCAGTCAATTCTTTTTTTAGTTTTCCAGTCACGACTGAAACTAAATGCATCACAAACCGATACTTCTCGACGATCATATAGACAGGTACTTCAACAGAACCGATTTCACTGACTTTTCCTACATCATTGCGTCCTAAATCGATCAACATCAAGTGTTCTGCACGTTCCTTTTCATCTGTGAGCAGTTCTTGTTCTAAGGTTGCATCTTGCTCCACTGTTTTTCCTCTTTTACGCGTTCCTGCAATTGGATTAGTTGTGACGAGTTGATTTTTCACGCTAACTAAACTTTCTGGCGAAGAACCGATAACGTAGGTTTCACCAAAATCTAGAAAATACAGGTAGGTTGAAGGATTAGTAACACGTAATCTGCGGTAATAATCAAACGGCTCTTCTTCAAAATCAGCTGTCAAACGTTGTGAAGGAACCATTTGAAATAGGTCTCCTTGTTTGATATAGCCTTTGATTTTGGTGACGGCTGCTTCAAAACTCACTTGTGTGAAGTTGCTTTGATAATTTAAATTTTTTAAACGCAGCTCTTTTTGTTCTTCTTCACTTGGTATTTGTAGTTCTTTTATTTTTCGAGTGATTGCTTCTTTTAATGCCACTTCACTTCGATTTGAATAGCTATCAGCTTCGACCAAAAAGATCTTTTCCCCAACATGATCAAAGATCAAGTAAGAGTCAAACAGATAAAAATGAATATCTGGAACATTCAACTCATCAAAAGGAGGCTGCCCTATGTCTTCATAACAAGCAATCACATCATAGCCAACATAGCCGATTGCCCCACCTTGAAAGGGTAATTCTTCTGAAATTTCTTCTTTTTTCAAGACATGTTTTTCGATTTCTTTCAGTGGATCTTTTGCAGTGATTCTTTTTCCATCAATCGTTAGTTCGTAACCGTAACAAGTGATTTCAGAAACCGCATCCCAGGCAATGATCGAATAGCGTCCTTTGCTTTTATCTCTGGGTATGCTTTCTAAAAGGCATTTGTTAGTTCCTTGGATTCTTAAAAAGGCGGATATCGCCGTTAGATAATCTGCTTGGATTTCTTTGATCAATTGCATGTGATTTCCTCTTTTCTAGTTTTTTTGTTTTAGAGTTTGATAGGAGCGAAAATTGGTGTAGTGAGTCGCTAGTATGGTTACTTCTCTCACTTCGGTCGCCAAGTACTGTTCAGCATCTACCCTGGCATAGCCAGTCATAGTGATTCCTAGTATGGTTACTTCTCTCACTTCGGTCGCCAAGTACTGTTCAGCATCTACTCTGGCATTGCCAGTCGTAGTGATTCCTAGTATGGTTACTTCTCTCACTTCGGTCGCCAAGTACTGTTCAGCATCTACTCTGGCATTGCCAGTCGTAGTGATTCCTAGTACGGTTACTTCTCTCGCTTTACTCGCCAAGTACTGTTCAGCATCTACTCTGGCATTGCCAGTCGTAGTGATTCCTAGTACGGTTACTTCTCTCACTTTGCTCGCCAAGTACTGTTCAGCATCTACCCTGGCATAGCCAGTCATAGTGATTCCTAGTATGGTTACTTCTCTCACTTCGGTCGCCAAGTACTGTTCAGCATCTACTCTGGCATTGCCAGTCGTAGTGATTCCTAGTATGGTTACTTCTCTCACTTCGGTCGCCAAGTACTGTTCATCATCTACTCTGGCATTGCCAGTCGTAGTGATTCCTAGTACGGTTACTTCTCTCGCTTTACTCGCCAAGTACTGTTCAGCATCTACTCTGGCATTGCCAGTCGTAGTGATTCCTAGTACGGTTACTTCTCTCACTTTGCTCGCCAAGTACTGTTCAGCATCTACTCTGGCATTGCCAGTCGTAGTGATTCACAGCAAAAAGCCCTCACAAAACAGACTTCTATCTGTTTTGTGAGGGCGAATAATAGTATCCACGGTACCACCTCAATGAAAAAAATTCTTTATCGTAACCTTGGAATCGCTGTTCACTATTGATCAGTTGGGATCAGAGCGTTTGGTGATTTCTAGTAAGGTTACTTCTCTCTCCTTAGCACACCTTTTACTGTAAACCACTTTTTTCATGCTTTACAATAAAATAAGCCCCCAAACCACACAAAATCTGTGGTTTGAGGGCGAAAAATTCACGGTGCCACCTCAAGTTTGAAAGAAATTCTTTCCTCTTATCAGTCGTCTATCAACGACCTTACTCTATAACGGGAGTTCCCGAAAATGCCTACTAAGATTCAACATTTCGCTCGAAAGTCCATTCACAACCCATCCCTTACTGATTCGCAGTCCCATCAGCTCTCTGAAAAGTTCCAGTGTTGTTACTCCTCTTTCTCAAAGCTTTGCTATTGAGGACAATCATATTAGAAATCTCTAATTTTGTCAACTTTTTTTTATATGAAAATCAATTTTTTCCTCAATCCTTTGATTTAACAGTGTTTTCTTTGATGATTTCTACAATCGTTTTTGACGCTAATTCCATTGCTTCAAGTGTGATAAACTCATACTGTCCATGAAAATTTTCGCCGCCTGTAAACAAATTAGGGGTTGGAATCCCCATAAATGAAATTTTTGAACCATCCGTTCCACCGCGAAAAGGTTGAATATCTGCTTTAATGCCGAGATTTCCCATCGCTTTAACCGCAAGTTCTACAGGAGTCATGTCCTTTTCAATGATCTCTTTCATGTTGTAATACTGATCTAGAAATTCAATTGTGATCCGCTCTTTATCAAAGGTTTCATTTAACTCACTAACGATTTTAGCAAGCTCTTGTTTTCTTTTTTCGAAAAGTTTCTTATCATGATCGCGAATAATATAGGTCAACTCAGCATGATCCAAACTTCCAACAAATTTTGTCAGTAAATAAAAACCTTCATAGCCTCGTGTTTTTTCCGGCACTTCATCTTTTGGTAATTGCGCATCTATTTTTTCGCCCAATTTAATAGCATTGACCATCGTTCCATAAGCCGTTCCTGGATGAACACTAGTTCCTTCGATCCTGATCACCGCTTGCGCTGCATTGAATGTTTCGTATTCAAAGCAACCAACTCTTCCACTATCTATTGTATAGGCAAAATCCGCTGGAAAATTTGGCGCATCAAAACGATCAGCGCCACGTCCAATTTCTTCATCTGGTCCAAACGCAAGCAGGACTTTTCCATGAGGAATTTCAGGATGTGCCAATAAATATTCAACTGCATCTAAAATTTCTACGATTCCCGCTTTGTCATCCGCACCTAATAAAGTCGTACCATCTGTCGTGACCAAGGTTTGTCCGATATAATCTTTCAGATTGGGAAACTCTTCAACTTCCATGACGATTCCCAGATTTTTATTTAGTACAACATCTTGACCATCATAATTTGAAAAAACATTCGGTTGAATATTCTCAGCATTATAATCTGCCGTATCTAAATGAGCAATAAACCCAATCGTCGGTACCTTTTCTTTGGTTGTTGCGGGTAAAGCAGCGGTCAAAAAGCCATTTTTTTCATTGTACTGAATATCAGAAAGTCCAATTCCCACTAATTCTTTTTCAATGATTTTTGCAAATACTACTTGTCCTTGTGTTGTTGGAACGGTCTGACTAGCTGCATCAGAGCGTGTGTTGACTTTGACATAACGGATAAATCGTTCTAATAATTGACTCATTATTTACTCCTCCGTGAAACTGATTAATCTTCTAAATAGGCTGTTCTCAGATTGAAATAATCACCATATAAGTGATAGCTGATTCCTTTGATTTTTGGATTGATCAAGTAGTTAGATGCACTTTGATAAAGCGGTACTTGCGCTGCATCTTGATCTAGTAAAATATCTTCTGCTTCTTTGTAGTTATCAAATTGTTTACTTGGTTTATTGGCATTCACTGTACGTGCATCTGTGATCAATTTATCATAGTCAGTATTTTTATATGACCCATAATTATAAGCAGATTCTCCAGCGTATAAATTAAAGTAAGAATCTAAATCACTGCTACCTGCGATCCAACCAGATAACGATAGTTCATAGTCTTTATCTTTACGCGTTTGTAAAACATTATTTTTTGGTTGCGCATTGATTGTGATTTCGATACCTTTTAAGTTTTCTTGCAATTGACTTTGGACATATTCTGAGATTTTCTTTCCATTATCATCGTCAGAAACTAAAAGCGATAACTTGATTTTATCGCCTAAATCAGCTTTGGCTTTTTCCCACTCCACTTGCGCTTTTTTCACATCATGAACTAAATGGTCACCACTAAATTTTCTAAAGTCTTCAGAAGTTTCAGGATTTTTGTACAGGTTACTTGGAATCAAGCCATTTAATGGTTTTGATCCATCGTTTAGCACGTTTTTCGTTAAGGCTTCTTTGTCGATTGCTTGGGCAATTGCTTTTCTAAGATGGATATTTGCTGGCGCTGTTCCTTCTTTTTTATTGAAATCTAAATAATAATTGGCGACGTCTGAATGTGTGACATAGCCAGCATCGTCACTGTATTGTTGGACATATTGACCACTGATCCGAACTAGATCCAACTCATTTGACTGGTATAAATTAATCCCTGTATTCTCTTCTTTGATTGTATTCACTTTGACTTCTTCTAGTTTTACTTTATCGGCATCATAATATTCAGAATTTTTCTTTAATGTCCATGTATCTGATGATGCATCCCAGTTAGTTAAGATAAACGGTCCACTATAAATCAAATGGTCGCTGTCTGTCGCATAATCTTTGCCTTGTTTTTCCACATAAGCTTGATTTTGTGGTGCTAACCAACCAATCGATACGACTGTTAAAAATGATGGCTGTGCCTGTTCTAATGTAACCTCAAATTCTTTATCACTTGGTGCTGCAAGACCAATCTCATCAATAGTTTTCTCACCATTGCGGATGGCTTTGCTGTTTTTTACATTATCTAATAAATAAGCATTTGGTCCGATCGTTGCTGGTGTTACTAATTTTTTCCACGAATATAAGAAGTCTTGAGCTGTAATTGGTTCGCCGTTACTCCATTTTATGTTATCTTTTAATGTAAATTTATACGTTAAACCGTCTTCGCTGATTTCTGCTTTTTCTGCTAGTCCTGGAATTGGTGTACTGTCGTCATCAAAACGATACAGTCCTTCAAAAAGATGCTGAACGATCGTGAATGTATTTTTATCCATTGTTTGGGTAGTATCTAAAGTTGAAAGTGGTACTGGTGAGCTGATTTTGATTTTTTGACTTGTTGCGATTGTTCCTTCTTCACTCTTTGTTGTTTCTTTTTTGTCGTTGCCCCCGCATGCTGTTAATAATAATCCCGTTAATACTGCACTTACGACTAATAACTTTTTCTTCATTTTGTTTCCCCCTTCAGTATCTGTATACATTAACTACTCCTACCTTTTTGTGTAGATGTCAGAAAAGCTGAGTATTGTTCATCATCGAATCACTTTGTTCCTCCTGTTTTACAATAATAAGATCAAAACGAAGACCCGTGATTCACTAGTATGGTAACTTTTCTCCCGTTGGTCGCCAAGTATTGTTCATCATCTACTCTGGCGGAGCCAATCGTAGTCCTTCAATTATTTGAGCTTTAGCTCTTAGAATTTGATGCGATTGGAACACCATGTAGTGATTCACTAGTATGGTAACTTCTCTCCCGTTGGTCGCCAAGTATTGTTCATCATCTACTCTGGCGGAGCCAATCGTAGTGATTCACAACAAAAAACTCTCATCCTATAAAAGGACGAGAGTTTTATACTTTCGCGGTACCACCTTCAATTGACTTTATAAAAAGTCCACTCTTTCAGTACAACCATACTGAGGCGCTGTAACAGGCGCACCTGAATTGATCTCAATATATTCGATCAATTTGTTCAAAGGCCATTTTCTTTTCCATATTCACTGTCTCTTCCCACCATCCGAGACTCTCTTTGAGTTATCTGAAAAATACTTTCCTCATCTTCACATTTAATTTTAATAGATAATGTATTACAAGGATTGTAGCATAAAGAGAGAAGAAGCGTCAATATAGGTATTAAAATTTATTGATCAAGCACTATTCATTTTTCATTAGATAAAACCATTAGAATTTATGTATTTAACAAAAAATAAACCTACATTCAATTTTCTGTTAGATAATATGAATGTAGGTCTATTCTGTTATTTTTATTTCAACGCTTTCTGTACATCTTCAATCATCAAGTGTGTAGATTCTAATCCGCCACCACTTAAATACCAAACGTCAGGCTGTAAAGAAATGACTTTATCATTTTTACCAGCATTTGTTTGTTTTACTAATTCATTATTTTCTACATTATCATTTGTATCATCGCCACCGATAGCTTTTGTACGGTCAACAACAAATAAAATATCTGGATTTTTTTCTAATACATATTCATACGAAACGCTTTGACCATGAGTAGATGCTTCAATTGCATCATCTGCTTGTTTGAAGCCAAATGTGTCGTGAACGATTCCAAAACGAGAGCCTGTTCCATATGCAGACAGTTGCCCTTCATTTACCAGAACAACTAAAGCTTTTTGATTACTTGCTTGTGCTTTTTCTTTAACATCTGTAATTTCTTTTTCTAAATCAGCGATTTTTGTTTTTGCCTCGTCTTTTTTATCAAAGATTTCAGCTAATGTTTCGATGTTTTTCTTTGTGGAATTCCATGTGTCTTTAGCATCCACTGATAGATAAATTGTTGGTGCAATTTTACTTAATTTATCTTGGAAGTCTTGTTGGCGACCAGAAATAATGATCATGTCTGGTTTAAGTTGATTGATTTTTTCTAAATCAGGTTCTTTGATTCCACCTGCTGATTCTACTTTTTTATAGCTATCTAAATATTTAGGCAAGTTTTTTGTTGGTGCACCGATAACAGTCTCTCCAACACCTAGCGCATCCATTGTGTCTAGTGAACCATTATCAAATACAACAACTTTTTTAGGATTCTTAGGAACTTCTACTGAGCCATTTGAATCGTTTACTGTGATCGTTGTTGCTGCATCAGAACTTGATTCTTTTGAAGCTGAACCGTCTGTTGCTTTTTTCCCGTTGTTACCACATGCACCTAAAGTAAGAAGTGCAATCATTGATACTGTTGCAATTGCTAAGAATTTCTTTTTCATTTTATTTCCCCCAGTTTAATTAATGTTTTTACATTTTTTCTACAATAGATTAAAGTTTTTTTTCTATTAATTTTCTCAAAGGCTGAACAACGCTCTCCGCTTTTCTAATTAAAATACATACAAAATCGTTTTCCTTCAATTTCACAAATTCGGATGTTCATATCATAAAGCTTATTCAACACTTCTGATTGAATAATGTCATCTGTACTACCATGAGTAAATAATCGACCATCTTTCATCGCGACGATCTCATCTGCATAACTTGCCGCAAAATTGATATCATGTAATACGATAATGACAGTTTTACCAAATTCATCCACCAAACGACGTAACGTCTGCATCATTTGAACCGCAAAGTTCATATCTAAATTATTCAGTGGTTCATCCAGTAAAATATAATCCGTATCCTGCGCTAAAACCATCGCAATATACACTCGCTGTAATTGCCCACCTGACAATGTATCGATCAGTTCATCTGCTAAATCTAATAGCCCAAGATTTTCCATTGCTTCTTCGACTTTTTCATGATCTTCTTTTTTCAAACGCCCTTTACTATAAGGAAAACGCCCAAAATTAACTAGCTCTCGAACCGTAATTTTCAGATTGATACCATTCGTTTGTTTTAAAATCGATAGCTTTTTAGACAGTTCACTTTGTTTCCAAGTCTTTACTTCGTTATGATCTAAATAAATTTCACCCGTATCTTTTGGAATCAAGCGACTCATCATTGAAAGCAACGTACTTTTCCCCGCTCCATTCGGACCGATAAACGCAGTTAATTTTTGCTCTGTAATTGGCAATTGAACCTCTGAAACAACAATCTTTTCACCATATCTTTTTGAAACATTTTTGATTTCGATCATCTGCGCTGCTTCCTTTCACTAATAATCTTTCCAACAAAATAGACACCGCCGCCAAATTCGATCACAATACTTAACGTCGTATTCAACTGAAACACTTGCTCTACAAGAAACTGCCCAAATACTAGTAATAAGATCGATAATAAACTACCACCTAAAAATAACTCACGATGTCGATAGGTACCCATTAACTGATAGCTCATATTTGCCACAATGAATCCAAGAAAAGTTACAGGACCTACCAAAGCTGTCGAAAGTCCAATCAATCCACTAATGACCGTCAACAATACAAACTGAAACCTAGGAACATTGATCCCTAGACTGGTCGCTTGCTCATTTCCTAAATGCAACACATCCAGCGCATGACTTTTTATCCATAAGAAGCCTACCAAAAGTGTGATCAAAACACCTGCAATCAAGAGATGCTGACTATTTACATTACCAAAACTGGCAAATAATTTCCCTTGCAATAAATCATATTCATTAGGATCCATCACAACTTGTAAAAAAGTACTGATACTATTGAAAAACGTTCCTAAAATAATTCCGATCATCAACAATAAAAAGAGATCATTACCGCCCTTTTTCAATAAGAAACGAGACAACATAGTACTCGCACTGACCATCAATAAAACGTTCAAAAGAAATGTCGCGATTGTTTCATTCCCTAAAAGCTGCTGTCCTCCTAAAAAAAAGAACAGTACAGTTTGAATAAAAACATACAATGAATCCAAGCCTAAAATATTCGGCGTTAAAAAGTGGTTCTGCGTCATCGTCTGAAAACTAATCGTCGAAAACGTCGCAGCGATTCCAACGAAAGCAAAAGCTAATAACTTTTTCCCTCTAAGTTCTAAAGCAAAGGCCCAATTCCCATATGTCTTATAGGATAGATACAAAGCACAGACTGCAATCACGGCTATCAACAATGCAATAATTTTCACCGCGGATGACTGGAAGAATTTTTTCATGCTGTTTTCCTCCTCATCAGTAATGCGATAAAAATAAAACTACCTAAAACGCCTACTACGACGCTGACGGGCACCTCATAAGGTGCAATCACCACACGAGCTAACACATCACATGCTAGTAAAAAGATACTTCCGCCAACTGCTGTGATCGCCAAAGTGTTTTTCATATGATCGCCATAACGCATGGATACAAGATTAGGAACGATCACGCCTAAAAACGGAATATTTCCTACCATGATCAAGACGACCGCACTAGATAAAGCCACAATGCCTAAGCCAAATAGCTGAATACGCTGATAATTCAAGCCCAGATTTGTCGCCATATCTTCTCCCATGCCAACTACGGTAAAACGATACGCAAAAAGATATGTGATAATCAATAACGGAATCGTCAGATAAAGCAACTCGTAATTGCCTTTCATCACTGTAGAAAAATTTCCCTGCAGCCAAGAAGACATATTTTGAACTAATTGAAATTGATAGGCAAAAAATGTCGCCACTGAACCAATGATATTCCCAAACATCACGCCGATCAGCGGAATCATAACTTGATTTTTTGCAGGTAAAAAGCGTGTTAAATAAATAAAAACTAACGTCCCGCCAAAAGCAAACAAGAAGGCAATAAAGGATCTGAATAATAATGGCGCGCTAGGAAATAGAATCATGACAACTAAAATCCCCAAACGTGCACTATCCATCGTCCCTGCCGTACTAGGCGAAACAAATTTATTCTGTGTTAAATGCTGCATGATCAAACCAGAAATACTGATCGTACTTCCTGCAATCACTAAACTGATCGTCCGAGGCAGCCTTGTTGTTAACAAAACTAATTGTTGCTGTGAATCCCATTGAAATAATTGTGTCAGAGAGATATCTTTCACTCCGACAAAAATCGATGATACGATCAAAAGGAGTAAGAGAACAAATAGGCCTATTTTTTTCATATACTTGCTCCGTTTTTCTACTTGCTAGAATGAAATACCCAAAATTAAACTCAGCTTGCTTCGCTTTTCTTTTTATCTAGCTTTACAAACTACTTCCTCTGAAAAAAGATAAAACATACGCATGCCAGAGAATGGCACAAGATTTTTGTTCTACCTTTCTAATTGAGAATGATTTTCATTCTTACTTCTTAGTCTATGCGATGTTATGAATAAAAGCAATACTTTTTTCGCTTTTATCCATTCTCAATTAGCGAAGAAATACAGTTCTTCAAGGCGCTTCTCACTTGTTCTATGCTATAATTTGAAATAAGACTAGATGGAAGCAGGTTAGATAATTAATGGCACAAGATGACTTACAGAAACATTTAGATAATGCAATGTATGGCACCCCGCTACTAAAACCAGAAGAACAACGCAAGTATATGGGTACTTTCCGCGAGCGTTGTTACTTGACGATGACGATTACACAGATGAAAAATACAGAAGATAAAGCGAATTTCTTAAAAGAATTGGCAAAACATCCAGATGCTACTGTTTTGCTGAATGGGGCGATGGAAATGAGTTTACAGGCGGCTTATATCAAATTGATCAATGAACAACAATTATCCTTTACCGTGGTCAATGATTTTGTTGAAAATACACCGGATGCTTTGGGCTTAGTTTTCACAGCTAAAGAAGCCGTGAATGAAGAAATAATCGATATTGAACAAAAATATCCAAAACAAACTGCTGAAACTTCCGAAACAGAACAATCAAAGAAAAGTTTTTGGCATAAATTATTTCGTTCTTAAAAAAGAGGTTGGGACAGGAGTGTTTAATCCCGAGAAATAAGAAGGAATTCACGAAAATTGCTCTTCAAATTTTTGTGAATTTCAGCTTATTTCCGATAAGATTGCTTTTGCTCCCACCGTTTACCTGGATTCCATGTGAGTGGGATATGACTCGAAGAGTTATGTCCCACTCTTTTTATCTACCTCTCGACTAACTGATAATATACCTTCGAGGTACGCCAATAAATCACAAAATAACCTAATGAAAAAATCAACACACACCCAACAGTTGTCACAAATAATAAATTAGCATTCATTAACCCAAATAGTACCATCAGCTTCTTAATGATCGGAAAGGCAAAACTTAAATGGATCACAGCAACAATAATCGGTAAAAAGAAAACCAATAAAATTTGATGCTGAATCGCTTTTTTTACCTCTCTATGGCTCAAACCAACTTTTTGCATGATCGTAAAACGTTCACGGTCATCGCTGCCTTCCGAAACTTGTTTATAATAAATAATCAGAGTTGTTGCCACTAAGAAGCTGACCCCAAAAATAATTCCTAAGAAGAAAAAACCGCCGTATAATGAACGCATTTCTTCTCGGTCTTTATCGATCGACGTTACTGACAACGAGCGTTCTAAATTCTCATCGCCATTTGCCGCTACAATCTCTTGAAATTTTCCTTGTAATGCATTCGATACTTTGATCCGTTTAACCAATGTACCTGATACTTCAAAACTTACTATAGAAGCAGGGGTTGGTACAAATTTGAAAACAGACTCTTTGAATTCATCTGCTATTTCAGTATAAAACGATGTTGTCGCTGTTTCATCTGGTATCACGAGAATAAGCGAACCTAAAACTGCGTCTTCTTCTTTCGGAGCAAATATAAATTGCTCTAGCGTTTTTTTCACTTGGAATTCTTTACTACCGATCGTGATACTTTTTTCTTTATAATTTCCAGTAACTGGGTAAACAAACACTTCGTTTTTCGCTAATGTCAATGTTTTATCTTCTAAACGATTGTATTCACTTAGTGCCAAAAAACGAATCCCAACGACTTTGTTATAATTTGAAAAAGCTTCTTTTAAAGGCTCAAATGAATCATCTTGTTGCTTCAGCGTAACTAAATTACCTGAAAGTGTTACGTATTTAACATCTTTAACTGCTGATCTTTGTTTTTTTACTTCTTCATGGATGATTTTTTTGGTTTCTTCCATGGGTAAAGCCACTTCCACAGAATTTTCAAATGGATTTCTACTTTGGATGATTTTTTCCTGCCCAATATACAAGCAAACAGTAGAAGAAATTGTCACTAATGCCATCGTACATAAAATAGAAATCGTAGCCAAACCTGCGCCATTTTGCTTCATTCGAAAAATCATACTAGAGATCGAAATAAAGTTATCTGGCTGATAATAGAATTTTTTATTTTTCTTCAATACCTTTAATAAAGTGATACTACCTGCGATAAAAATACTGTATGTACCAATGATCACTAAAACTACTGCAATAAAAAATTGTGTCAGTGCTTCTACTGGTGATGTGATCGTCACAGAAATACCATAGCCAATTCCCAAACAAATAATTCCCGCTACACTAAACAACCATTTAGACTTAGGTTCTTTCTCACCAGAACTTCCTTGCCCGAACAATTCGATCGGTTTGGTTTTTCTGACTTCCCATGTGTCATATAAAAACGTTACTAAAAAAACACCTATAAACAATAACGTGACTTGTCCTAGGGATTCAACAGAAAATGCATAGACAAAATCAGCACCAAAACCCGTTAGACGTTTTAAAATCAAAAACATCAACTTAGATAAAATAGCCCCCGCTAGTAACCCCACAAGCAACGTAATAGCTAACGTTATCAGATTTTCAAAAAACATCATCACAGTTAGATTCTTCTTATCCATCCCTAAAATATTGTACAGGCCTAATTCTTTTTTACGACGTTTCATTAAGAAACTATGCGTATAAAATGTAAAAACTACCGTGAAAATCATAATAATTTTATTTCCTAAGTCAAACATCACTTTCAATGACTCTGCCCCTTGCAAGTGATCCAGCCCTTGATTATTCCTCATAATTTGCATGATCATGTTTAACACGACCGTAAAAATTGCCGCAAGACAAAATGGGAGGTATACCGCACGATTTTTCTTAATATTGCTATAAGCTAAACGTAGATATAACATAACTTAGACTCCTTTCGACAGCAAAGTCGTCATTGTTTTTGAAATATCACTCAATAGCTCATCTTGCGTTTTTAAACCACGGTACAGTTGATGAAAAACTTGACCATCTTTAATAAATAATATTCGATTGGCGTGACTGGCTGCTATTGCGCTATGTGTAACCATCACGATCGTTTGTTTTTGCTGATTGACTTCTTGAAATAACTCTAACAAATTTTCAGAACTTTTCGAGTCTAAAGCGCCTGTCGGTTCGTCTGCCAAAACTAACTGAGGTTTTGTGATCAGTGCCCGTACCGCAGCAACACGCTGCTTTTGCCCTCCAGAAATTTCATAAGGGTATTTTTCTAATAACTGGTCAATGCCTAACGTTTTTGCTAAAGGTTCGATTCTTCGAGTCATTTCTTTGATATCCATTTTAGATAAGACAAGTGGTAAAAAGATATTGTCTTTAACAGAAAAATTATCTAACAAATTAAAATCTTGAAAAACAAATCCTAGATTTTCTCGACGAAATGCAGCTAATTTCCCTTCTGGTATCTCTGTAATATTTTTGCCATTTAGCGTAACAGTTCCGTTAGTCGGCATATCCAATGTTGCTAAAATGTTCAACAATGTACTTTTACCTGAGCCAGATTCCCCCATGATCGCAATATATTCCCCTTCTTCTACTTGAAAAGAAACGTCTTTTAATGCGGTCACTTGATTACCGCTAAATCTTGTTTGATAGATTTTTTGAATATGATTTACTTCTAATATTGCCATTACAATCGCCCCTGCCTATAATTTATCTACCTATTCACTATAAACAAAAGAGCAAGCAAAGAATACTTACACTTTGCTCGCTAACCTTACAATGAGGTAAGGATTGGCTATAAATAACTCCGTCATTCGATATCAAATATCTTTTGAGTAAGGTTTAGACTGACTTTTGTACCCATTCCTACCTCTGATATAAGAGCGATTTGATGACCTAATTTGATTAAAATTTCTTTACTCATAAACAAGCCCAATCCTGAAGCGTTTTGATATGTTCTCCCATTAAATCCCGTATAGCCGCGCTCAAATACCCGTACAGCATCTTCTGGTAAAATTCCGATGCCAGTATCTTCAATAATCAATTCAGGCTGTGGCTCCTCATTCATGTAAATCCTTATCCCACCTTGATTAGTATACTTGATTGCATTAAATAGCACTTGCTCAAGTACGAATTGCAGCCACTTTTTATCACTAATAATCGTTTGATTCGTCGGGTCCAATGAAAATGTCAGGTTTTTATGAATAAAAAAGACAGCATATTTTTTCACTGTGTCTTTAACCAGTTGATCTAAGTCGATCTCTTCAAAAACAAAATCCGTTTCTGTATGATTCATCCGTAAATACTGCAACATCATATCCAAATATTGATCAATTTTAAACAGTTCTTGTTTTAAAATATCTTGATCCAATTGATTTTCCTGCATTTTTAAATTCAATACGGCTATCGGCGTTTTTATTTGATGACTCCACATACTATAATAATCCATCAGCTTCTGATTAGACGCTTCAAGGCTCCCTACTTCTGTCCGATATTCTTTGTCCAGTACCGTCACCAAACGTTCATATTCTTTATCCAATAAAGAATATCCGCTTTTTTTCTGAGAAGGATATAATTTAGGTGCTTGAATCCCTTCTTTCAATTGTCGATATTTCCTGAGATAAAAATAAAACTGCACCCCCATTGTCACAATGATCAATAAAATAGAAAAAAGAATCGCATCAGAATACGCAGAAAATGGAATCTCATAGAGAAAAAAGGTCAATGCGAATAGTCCGACGATACCTAGATACGTAATAAGCGCTAAACGCTTATCAAATATGTAGTAGAGAAATAGTTTCATACCATTTATCCTCCCTTACCTAAACGATAACCTTTACCTTTTTCTGTATATATCTGTTGATCCAAACCAATCTCAGCTACTTTTTTTCTTAAGCGGGTCATATTGACTGACAATGTATTCACATCAATAAATTCTTCACTTTCCCATAATTTCTCCATGATTTTTTCTTTTGGTACTAATTTTTCAGGTTGCTGAAAAAGCATTCCTAAAATTTTAGATTCATTTATTGTAAGCGCGATTGTTTGCCCCTCAAATCCAACTTCAAATGCTTCTAAGTCTAAAATAAATCCATTGTAGTTCAAACTGTGAGTTGTCGGCAACATATCACTTCGACGCAAAATTGCTTGGATTTTTGCAACTAATATTTGTAAATCAAATGGTTTGGCGATAAAGTCATCTGCCCCCATATTCATCGCCATTAAGATATTCATATTGTCATCAGCTGACGATAAAAAGACAATCGGTACCTCTGTTTGTTTTCTTAACTCACTACACCAATAAAACCCATTATACAAAGGTAGGGAAATATCCATCAAAACAAGGTCAGGTCGGTACTGTAACACATCCACCGCCACATTTTGAAAATCCCCAGCAACTCGAATATCGAATCCCCATTTTCTTAAAAAAGCAGCAACTGTTTTTGTAATTTGTACGTCATCTTCCACTATATAAATTTTTTTCATTGTGTCCTCCAATACTTCATAAGCGCAATATTGTGCAACTTCTTACAATCCTCTTTCTTTTATTGTGGGAATTAATTATGCATTTGTCAAATCATTTTTTAGAAAATAAAATAAGAGATCAAAAAGCAATTAGCCTTGATCTCTTATACTTAGAATTATTCAAATACCTCTGGATACAACATCTTAAGCACATCCATCGTCAAATGACGTCCATTACCTGAATGCGGATAAGCATGCATATGCATCGCTGGATTAAAGTTCGCTTCTATAATTCCATACGTACGACTATTCTTCATTCCTTTGACCGATTTATCTGGAACGATCAAGTCGATCCCACAGATCTTTGCCCCTAAAGCTTGGACTGCTTCAATCGCAATTTGTTTATAACTATCATCGAAATTATCCGTTACATCGATTGAATCGCCGCCCGTGCTGACGTTAGAATTTTCCCGCAAATAAACGATCTGGTCTTTTTCCGGCACAGAAGTTGTTAAGAGATTTTGCTCTTTTAGCATCAAACGCTCTACATCCCCCAATTGAATCAGTTCTAATGGTGAGCGATGGTGGGTTCCTCTTAAAGGATCAAGGTTCTTTTCTGCTACCAACGCTTCAACCGAACGAATCCCATCACCAACAACATTGGCCGGCACACGCAACATAATAGCACGTACTTGGTCATCTAATACAAAGAAACGGTATTCTGTCCCTGGTAGGAATTCTTCAATCAACACAGCTGAATCTTCTTTAAAAGCTAATTTTAATGCTTCTGTGTAATCAGCTAATGAAGCTCCCTCTTTAAAAATCGTGATTCCTAAACCATAATTTGTTGATTTCGGTTTGATCACAAAGGCTTTTTCGGCGTATTTTACATACGCTTGTTCTGCTTGCTCTATCGCATCAAACTCATCTCCACCTGGTACGGTAAAGCCAGCTTCTGCCAAAACTTTTTTAGTGACGGTCTTATTCTCCATAATCAAAGGAACAATGTAGCTATCTTTACTCGTCATATTCGCATTTTTCACATATTCGATATGATCGTTGTGTTTGAGTTTTAAAAATTGTTCTGCTTCATCTAATAATTCAACTTCTACACCTTTTTGGATGACATCAAATAAAAATAACTGCGTCGATAACTCCATATTTCTAAAACCAGCTAATTGATACGGTCGTTCAAAAGCCATTCCTTGATATTCTTTTCCGAAAATAATCCCCAATTCTTGATTTGAATTGCTTTCAATGATCGTCCACATTTTTCCAGCAATCGTTAAATCGGGTGTTCTTAATTGCGCGCGATGGACTTCCAATGATTTTTTCGATCTGAATAAACCTAATGCTTCAATCATCTCATCCATTTCCGCAAAAATACGGTCACCTTCCGCTAAAAGCTTCACTTGAGAAAAAGGATGGCCTAAGGCTACTTGCTCATTTAAGAAGTCGCCTGTCGCTACCCAATCATTCGGCGCTTCTTTTTCATCCGTCCATAGTAAATACAACATAAACAAATGAATGAACTCAAGCGATTCTTCATCCACACCTAATGGCGCAAATGGATTTAAATCTAGATTTCTAAGTTCGATATAACGAATACCCGTTTTAGGTAAATCAGCCATTTGCTTGCCACCACGTAAACGAACAGCTGAATAAAATTCTTTTTCTTCAGATAATATGCCGTTTTCAACCATTCGGTGAATGTCATTGATATAGTGTTGCAATGATTCGTAAGAAACTTTAACGTCCTCATTATTTTTATAACCAAACGAACTGTTGCGTAAACTTCTAACAGGCTCTTTCGGACGCTCTTCTCGATCCGTAAAATAACCAGACTCACTAACAGGAGACGCACCAAATAGATACGTGATCAGCCATCGGTAACGTAAATAGTTCCGTGAGACTTTCATATATAAAATATTTTTGAACTCTTCAATCGTTTCATATTCTGTTTGTGCTGAGAAAAGCTGCTCTACTAATTCGATGTCGTATTCAAAATTAAAATGAATTCCACTGACCATCTGTTTACGTTTGCCATATTCTCTTGCTAAATAACGACGATACAAAATCCCTTCAAACTGGTCTAACTTAGCGATTTTGATCTCTTCATCTTTTAATGGCAATTTTGGCGGCATACTTAACGGCCAAAGCATCTCATGCTTATTCATCGAACGCAATGCTACATCATGAATCGCTGCAAGATAGCGCATCATTTCATGAATAGAATTAGCCACAGGTGTGATCAACTCCATTTGAGACTCACTAAAATCGGTTTGTATGTATGGATGATAAGAACGATTTCCTAAAACCTCAGGATGATCCGTCGTCGCCAATTGACCATCAAATGTCGTACGCTGGCTTTCTTTTTCTAATCCAAATCGCGCAGCCATTACATATGGGCGCGCATTTTTTTGCTGTAACAACTCTTTAAATTTCATACTGTCGCCTTTCTTCCCCGTTATTATTCCATTACTCATCATTATATAGAAAAAGAGAAGTAAAAAGAATATTTTAGCTTAAATTTTGTCAAAAAGAATATAAACTTTCTTAATTTGTCCAAACAGAGAGTGCCTCATACTTTTTTTATCTGCGCTCTCTTCTTTCAAGTCACTGAACTTCATTGTATACTAGAAAGACAAAATGAAGGAGGACATCATGAATACTAAAGCTTTGATTGTCATCGATCTCCAAAACGGTCTAGAAAATGAAGGAACTGGTTTATTTAACCTCACTAATCTATTGATTGGTGTAAATCAACGCATTGCAGATTACCGCAAGCACCATCTACCCATTGTATTTATCCAGCATGAAGATGTTGAGTTAGTTGTCGAAAGCCGCAAATGGCAGTTATTTGATCAACTTGATGCTAGATCTTACGACTTTTATGTCAGGAAAACCCATGCTAATTCTTTTTTTCAAACGAATCTAAAAGAATGTTTAGATAAACTCTCCGTCACTGAACTTGAATTTTGTGGTGCTCAGACAGAATATTGTGTTGATACTACGATCCGTATGGCTCATGGTTTAGGTTATACTTGTTTCATGAAACGAGGTTTAAGCACGACACTAGACACTGATTTACTCGATGCTAAAACAATCATCCAGCACCATGAACATTTATGGGATCAACGATTTTTAACCTTTATTTGATTAAATAGCTATTGTTTTTTTTGTTCCCTCTAATTTTACCATACTACTCAACTAAAAAATTAAAATTATCTCATGATATATTCTAGTCATTCGTGATAGTATAACTAGGGGATATTTGTTGAACTATTTTTCTTTTGCTCTTATTATTCGTTTAACGATGAAATACCCGATATTCTTTGACAATGGAGGAACGTTTTACATGAAATTTACGAAAAGACAAATCCACGATACGTTATACGTGACGATTGGTTCTTTTATTTTAGCAGTATCGATCAATTCGATTTTACTGCCAAACAAGATCGTAGCTGGAGGCGCAAATGGTATCAGTGTGGTAATCAACTATTTGTTCGGCACCAACCCAGCTTTAGTTTTATATGCAATCAACTTACCGTTATTACTGCTTTGTTTTTTACTTTTAGGCAAAGAAGTTGGGATCAAAACAATTTATGGTAGTCTGATCTATCCGTTTTTTGTAGGTGTTACAACTCATTTACCTGTACTGACCCATAATATTTTCCTCGCAACAATCTTCGGCGGTATTTTGACAGGGATTGGGTTAGGGCTAGAATTTAGAGGAAATGCTTCAACTGGCGGAACAGCGATTATTTCTCAAATCGTGAATAAGTACTTCAAAATTTCATTAGGTGTATCGATTTTATTTGTGGACGGTCTGGTGATTTTGTCAGCTCTATTTGTTTTCAATACAGATACAGTACTCTTTTCTCTGATTTGTTTATACCTTATTGGACGAGTGGTCGATATGGTTCAAGTTGGCTTTGTTCGTTCGAAAAATGTCATGATCATTTCACCGAAATATGCGGAAATCAAAGAGAAAATCTTAGTCGATATGGATAAAGGATTAACGATGGTTCCAATCGAAGGTGGCTATCAAAAAAATCCAAGCATGTTGATGATGACGGTTATTAGTGAAAAAGATTTTGCAAAGATCAAAGAGAATGTCTTGGCGATTGATGAAGAAGCGTTCATTGTGTCAATGAATGCGAGTGAAGTTTTTGGTAAAGGATTTAGTTTGAAGAAAATTGCTGAAGATTATGGGATCGAAGCGAATAATTTGTAATAGAAAAGCGAAACAAACCGTTTAGCTCTCATCAAAATTAGGAAATCTTTGGAAAGATGTTCTTTGTCTTTTCAGAGATTTGTCTATTTTGCTTGAGGGCTGATTTGTGTAGCTAGATCAAAAAAGCGAAACAAAGCGTTTAGCTCTCATCAAAATTAGGAAAATAGTTTGGGAGCGCATCTTTTCCTCTATACAAAATCTTCTCTTAATGATATAATTAGTTTGCATACAAAAAGCATAGAGTACACTAAACCCCAGGAGAGTCTGATTCTCCTGGGGTTTTTCGTGGGCTAATGCCGCCATATTTTGTTTTACTTCTTCTTTTTGGTATTTAGCCAATACTCAAATAAAGAGATCAATACTCCTACAAGAAGTGGGCAAACAAATGCTAAAAACATAGAGTACACCTCCTTTCAGTCGTAAGACTGGCGGATAGGCGACATATTAAAATACGCTAGTTTGCTCCGATCACATTATTTTTTACTATTGAGCATTAGATGCATTCAGCCACTGACGTTTCTCCCCTAATTCTAAATCTCCTTTTTTACCGAATATAATCGACTACTTGAAAAAGAAGCAATAAAAATGATAGGTTAGATCAAGAAAAAGGCTGCAACTGATTTTATTAGAAAGTGAGCACTACACTTCTTCAATATTTTCCGTACATATAAAAATGAAGCTCCTTAAATCAAATAAAAAAACAGCCTTTGAATAGTCATCTATTGACGTATTCAAAAGCTGTTTTTTAATTCAAGCTACGCTATAAACTCGCTTTTAATCTTCTTCTTTCAACAATCCTTTAAACAATCCAATCGCAAAATCATTTGCATCAAACGGCTCTAAATCATCAATGCCTTCACCCAGTCCCACTAGTTTTACTGGTAAGTGCAACTCATTACGAATGGCTAAAACGATCCCACCTTTTGCTGTCCCATCCAGTTTAGTTAAGACTAAACCTGTGACATCGGTCGTTTCTTTGAATTGCTTTGCTTGTGACATCGCATTTTGTCCTGTTGTAGCATCTACTACAAGCAAGACTTCATGCGGTGCATCTGGCAATTCACGCTGAATCACGCGCTTGATTTTTTCTAATTCGTTCATCAAATTGACTTTATTTTGTAAACGTCCTGCTGTGTCAACAAGTAAGATATCCGCATTCTCAGCTTTAGCACGGTCTACTGCATCAAAGACAACTGCCGCTGGATCACCACCTGCATTTCCTCGGACAACTTCTACCCCAGCACGTTCGCCCCAAACAACTAATTGATCGATGGCTCCTGCTCTAAAGGTATCTGCGGCTGCCATTAA
Organism: Enterococcus sp. 7F3_DIV0205; assembly: GCF_002141365.2. NCBI lineage: Bacteria > Bacillati > Bacillota > Bacilli > Lactobacillales > Enterococcaceae > Enterococcus > Candidatus Enterococcus palustris. The sequence goes on along the minus strand of NZ_CP147244.1, from coordinate 2,767,431 downwards.
CACTTTTTTGCCGTCTTGTTTGAATTCATGCGCTAGTTTACCGATACTGGTTGTTTTACCTACTCCATTTACACCGACAAATAACATGACAGTTAATCCTTTTTCTTGAATATTCAGCGCATTATTTTCTTCAATACCTTCTGCTTCGTACAAATCAACCATTTTCTCAATAATTGTATTTTGAACAGCAGCTGGTTTTTTCACGTTGCGTAGTTTCACTTCTTGACGTAAGGATTCTGTGATTTTAATCGCTGTGTCAAAACCAACATCTGCGCCAATCAAGGTTTCTTCTAATTCTTCAAAGAAATCCTCATCAACTGATCGGAAATTCGCGAATAATTCATTCAAGCGTTCACCGAACGTTTTGCGGGTTTTTTCTAAGCCCTTTTCATACTTTTCTTGGACGATGATTTCCTCTTCTTGTTCCTCAATAATTTCAGGATCAACCAGTTCTTCTGCTTGGGTAACAGGATTTACTGTAATCAGAGGGTCGATTTCTGGTTCTCGTTCTTTTTCAGGCTCTTCTGCTGCTTCAAAAGTCTCCTCTTGTACTTGCTCTAGTGATTCCGTATCAGCTTGTTTTTCTTCTGGCATCACTTCTTCTTGAACGGGCTCTATGACTTCTTCATCTGTCTTGATTTCAGCAGGTGGTGTTTCTTTTTCGTTCATAAAGGCTTTTTTTATTTTATCGAAAAATCCCATTTAATTCCCTCCTCTCAATGGTTCTAAAACAAATTTTTCAACGGCTTGTGCAACACCATCATTGTCGTTCGTATCTGTAATAACATCTGCCAAGTCTTTCACCTTAGCGACAGCATTTTCCATCGCTACACCAAGTCCTGCATATTCGATCATCGGCAGGTCATTTTCTTCATCACCGATCGTCATGATTTCTTCTTGTTTGATGCCTAAATCTCTGGCCAATAAAGAAATTCCATAGGCTTTTGTGATTCCTTTAGGCATAAATTCTAGTAAATTACTTCTCGTTTTGATGATTTCATAACGGTCGTAAAATGGGGTAGGTATCTTTTTGATTTGCTCATCTAGATACGTTTGTTCTACCGCAACAACTGCTTTATTGTAAATTTTATCAGCTGTCAATTGAGCTAATTCGTATGACTCATATGTCAGTAATTTATTTAGTTGACTATATAAAGATTCATAGTCCTGTGTCGTTGGCAGTTGCAAGACAAGTCCATCAGACAAAATATCCAGAGGTACATTTAACGATGTAGCCAGCTCAAATAAATCGTGGATATTTTCCAAAGGCATGGATGATTTTTCAATGATTTCACCTGTATCATTTTTTTGAACTAATCCGCCATTAAAGGTGATGCTGTAATCGCCGTTATCTCGCAAATTTAAAGCGTCTAAATAAATGCCGATAGCAGCTAACGGTCGACCTGTACAAATGACGATTTTAACACCTGCAGCTTTAGCTTGTGTTAAAGCTTCTTTATTTCTCGAAGAAATTTCCTTCTTACTATCTAGTAATGTGCCATCTAAATCGATAGCGACCAGTTTAATCAACCCAATTTTTCCTCCTATCCTATACAACTAAGTTTCGGCAACGATTGCGCCGCCTTCTTTGACTTCTTCCAAACGAACAGAAACGATTTTCGACACACCGGATTCTTGCATTGTTACACCATATAAGACATCTGCCGCTTCCATTGTCCCTTTACGGTGAGTAACCACGATAAATTGCGTATCGTCTTCAAATTCACTTAAATAATGCCCAAAACGAGAAACGTTAGCGTCATCTAAAGCCGCTTCAACTTCATCCAAGACACAGAAAGGAACTGGTCTAACACGGATGATGGAGAATAATAACGCAATCGCTGTTAAAGCTCGCTCACCACCCGAAAGTAAGCTTAAGTTTTGTAATTTTTTACCTGGCGGCTGTGCTTCGATTTCTACCCCAGTATTCAGTAAATCTTCTGGATTTGTCAAAATCAGCTCTGCTCGACCACCACCAAACATATTTGGAAACACGACTTTAAACTGTGCTCGTATCGCTTCAAAGACTTCACTAAAGCGTGCTTTGACTTCTTCATCCATCTCACCCATTGTTTCGAACAACTGCTCTTTAGCGTCTAACAAGTCATCACGTTGAGACACTAAAAACTCATGGCGTTCATTCACTTGCTCGTATTGCTCGATGGCGTTGAGATTGACTGGACCTAAGCGTTCGATATCACGTTTCAAACGTTTCACTTCGATTTTTGCCTGCTCTTTGTCGATTGATAATTCATAATCTTCACTCGCGCGCTCGAAGGTTAAACTGTATTCTTCTTGCAGGTACTGCAACGAGTTATCTAGTTTGATTTCTGAACGGTTTTTCTCGACTTCGATTTTGGTTTGTTCCGTTAATAGATGTTGTTGTTGTTTATTCTCTTCAGCCAAACCTGTATCGATTCGATCGACTTGCTCTTGTAGTTGGTGCCGAGCTGTTTTCGCTTCTTGAATGCTTATTTGAAGTTGCTCTTTTTTCTCTGCTAGTTGTTCTAATTGAACCGCTAAGCTCTCTTCTGTGACTTGATGATCTGTTGAATGATCATTCAATTGTTGTAATTGCTGGCGTAATGCTGTTTCCCTTGCTAGGAATTCATCTAGCTGGGTTTGTTTTTCTACTACTTGCTCTGTTAAATGAGCCAATTGTTCAGCAGCGACCGCTTGATCTGCCTGCACTTGGTTGAATCGTTCAAACGCTTCAGCTCTTAACGTTTCCATTTGGCTCGCTTCTTGATCAACTTGCTTCATTTCTTGATCCAAACGTTCTTTTGTCTGATTCAGCTCTTGTTGTTGTTCCGTTAGTTCTTCTTTTCTTGCTTGATACTCCGTTAAAAACTGATGCAGTTCACGCGCTTCAAACTCAAACAGTCTTTTTTCTTTAGTCAAACGAGTGATCGTTTCTTCTTGATTAGCAAGTTTATTTTGCAACTCTTGCTGTCTCAAGCGGCTCGTTTCACCAGTGGAACGTAATTGCTCAAGTTCTTCATTTAATGCTTTGACTTCATCTGTTAATTGTTGGACTTCTTTTTCATTAGCTGTTAATTGCTTTTCAACTCGTTCCATCTGTTCAGTCAACGTTTGAAGTTCTTGTGTTTGAGAGAATAAACTACCTTGGTTGCCTCGTTTATTGGCACCACCTGTCATCGATCCTCCTGAGTTCATAACATCACCCTCTAAAGAAACGACGCGGTATTGGTAGTTTACAGCCTTCGCTAACTGATTGGCACTTTCTAGTGTCTCCGCTAACAATGTTACCCCTAAAAGATTTTGGATCACGTTACTGACATCTGCAGAGAATTGGACTAACTCGCTAGCAATTCCCAAAAAACCTGGAATGTTGCTGACACGCTCACGCACGGCGCTTGAAACATTTCTTGGTTTGATCGTGGTCAATGGTAAAAAAGTTGCTCGACCGCTGTGTTGTTGTTTCAAGAATGTGATTCCAGCACGTCCGTCTTTTTCTGTTTCCACAACTACATGTTGTGCCGCACCACCCAAAGCTGTTTCGATTGCTACAGTATAATCTTTCGGCACATCGATCAATTCCGCAACTGCTCCAACGATTCCAGTTAATTGGTCTTTATGTTTTAAAACGGCTCGAACCCCTTGATAAAAGCCTGAATAATTCTCTTGGATTTCTTGTAAGCTTTTTTGGCGAGCTTTGGCCTGTTGAACTTGGTTCATGGCTTGATACATATTTTTTTGTTTCACAGCCAGCTGACCTTGCTTTTGATCTAGTTTATTTTTTAATTGAGTATACTGTTCTCTTTGATCTGTTAATGATTGATCCGATGCGGATAAATTGGCTTCCAACTCTTCTTTTTCGGCTAGAGCATCTGTCATTTGTTTTTCTAACGCTTCATGTTTTTGAATTGATTGTTGGTTTTTAGCCGTTTCTTGTTGATATTGACGTTCCAAATATTTTAAATCGTTGGTAGTATTAGCTTGTTCTTGCATTACTTCTACATATTGGCTACGTAACTCTTCTAATAGTTCTTTTGAGGACTTACTGTACTTTTCAACTTCTAGTTCTGAAACTTTGATTGCCTCAACTAGTGATTCACGCTGCGTTCTTTTCTCAGCAACTTTTGCTTGTAGATCTTGTACTTCTTCACGATAGCGAGTGATTTTTTCGGCATTTTCTGCTAATGACTGCTGATATTCGCTTGTTGTCTGCATCGTATGTTTTGAGCGCTCGACTAAAACATCTTTTTGTCCCTCAGTTTGTTTCAGCGCTTCTGTGATTTGGAGCAACTGTTGCTGCTCTGTTTCGATTTGTCCATCCAATTTATTTCGTTTACCACGCAATTGGAACAATTCATCCTCTGAATCACGGATTTTTTTACTTGCAGCAGCTAGTTTTTCTTCAATCTCAGCAAGTTCAGCAGTTTTTATTTTCCAAACTTCTTTTGCAGCTTCGATCTCAGTTACCGTTAAACTAACGTCGATTTCAGTCAAGCTCTCTTTAAGCTTCAAAAACTCCTTGGCCGCTTCGCTTTGTGCAGCTAGAGGAGTCAGTTGATCTTCTAATTCATAGATGATATCTTGCACACGACTTAAATTATCTTCTGTTTCAAATAGTTTTTGTTCTGCTTTTTTCTTGCGTTGTTTATACTTTAAAACACCTGCAGCTTCTTCAAAAATACCGCGACGGTCTTCAGGTTTACTATTAAAAATCGCTTCAACTTTCCCTTGAGAAATGATTGAAAATGATTCTTTCCCTAAACCAGAATCCATAAATAAATCGTGGATATCTTTCAAACGACAAGCTTGTTTATTGATATAGAAATCACTTTCCCCAGTTCGACGATAGCGACGTGTCACACTGATTTCAGTAAAATCTAACGGTAAAAAATGATCACTATTATCTAAGACAACCGTTACTTCGGCAATATTCAACGCTTTACGACCTTCAGAACCAGCGAAAATAATATCCGGCATTTTGCCTCCGCGGAGGCTTTTTGCCGATTGCTCGCCTAGGACCCAGCGAATCGCTTCGGTGATATTACTTTTTCCACTGCCATTTGGTCCAACGACAGCCGTCACACCATTTTCAAACTCTATAACGGTTCGATCCGCAAAGGATTTAAATCCTGCGATCTCAATTCGTTTTAAATACACGAATAAAACGGCTCCTTCCAAGCTTACTCAGGATTTTGTTTCAGCGCTTTTTCAGCGGCATCCTGTTCTGCTAATTTCTTCGATTTTCCTTGGCCTGTTCCGATCAACTTTTCATTGACGTAAACTTCAACGAAAAAGATTCGATCATGGGCAGGACCTTCCTCATTAACTAAACGGTAGTCAATATTGACATCCCCTTGGCGTTGCAAAACTTCTTGTAAATGTGTTTTGTGATCCATCTCATGTGAAAAAGCACCGGCATCGATTTTAGGAAAAATGACTTCTGCAATAAATTTTTTGACTGCATCCACTTTTTGATCTAAAAATAAAGCACCTAAAAATGCTTCAAATAAATCACAAAGTAACGCTGGACGTGTTCGGCCGCCAGAATTTTCTTCACCTTTGCCCAGAAGAATATATTGGTCAAAATGACATTCTTTCGCAAATTTGGATAAACTATCTTCGCGCACGATCGCTGCCCGCATTTTCGTCAGTTTGCCTTCCGGCATTTCTGGGAATTGTTTATACAAATATTGAGAAACCAATAATTCTAAAACGGCGTCTCCTAAAAATTCTAATCGTTCATTGTCAGATAGTTTCAAATAGCGATGCTCATTCACATAGGATGAATGGGTAAAAGCCTGTTCTAATAGGTTGACATCATGGAAAACAATGCCGTAACGTTCTTTTAATTCTGTAGTTAACTGATTGTCCATTTGCTACATTCCTTTAAGTTTATTTACAACCTTCTCTATTATACTTTTTTTTGCGGAATTTTTAAATGGTTAGGGAGGAATTGCACTAAAATCACTGCTTAATTCATAGTATTTGAAGGATTTCCTAATAATTTTTGTGTATTTTTATCATAAACAGCACATTTTCTAGTATTCATTTGGATTGAAAAGATAAAAAGCGTTCAAGATTGATAACAAATCTTGAACGCTTTTGCTTTATTTTGATTCAGAAAAGAATCGTTTGATCTCAGCCATAGCCGCTTCCGGTGAATCTGATGCATGAATAATATTTTCATAGCTATTAGCACCATAATCTCCTCGAATCGTTCCCGGTTCAGCTTCTAAACAGTTTGTTGCACCAATCATTTTGCGAACAGTTTTAATGACGTTGGCTCCTTCTAAAACGAGATAAACGACTTCTGATGAGGTCATATATGTCATCATGTCTTCAAAGAAATCAAATTTTTTAACATGAGCATAATGTTCTTCTGCTAGTTCTCTGGACATTTTTGCTACTCTTAATTGGCTTAATTTTAATTGTTTTTTCTCAAATCGTTGAAGGATTTCTCCAACTAATTTACGTGAAACGCCATCTGGCTTGATGATAACTAGTGTTTGTTCCATTTGATTTCTCTCCCTATTTTTAAAATGCGTTTTGAAAGCGCTTAACAAAAAGATTATCATTCTTCCAAATTTATGTCTAGGATACAAGTGACAAAAAAAGAAGGTTCTTTGTCACTGTTAGATATAAGTCTTTGAAGTAGTCAGTGTAGAGAGACTATTAGTCCACCTTTTTAAAATATACACATTCCAATTTTGTGGTATCTGTCATTTCTTGGTTGTATTTTGATAAAAGATTCGTATAGTATTTCCAGTGAATATCATACCAATTCTGGAAACTTTGATCTCCTTCTTTGATTGCAAAATCATTCGTTATCGAGGCAAAAGTAGTGATTGTTACCTCTTCCACTTTAACTTCACACACTTTTCTATTTTGACTATCTTGAATAATCCATTTGTCTCCCACTTTAGTTGATTCTTTTACTCCGATTTCTTGCAAGTATAACAGTGAAGATGTTGCAACTTTTATCCCACTATCGACGAGATTTGCAAGTTGGTCCTGTTCATTTTCTTTTTCACCAAATTTAATTACTTTGTGGCCCATTCTATCATTCTCCTTAATTTTCGTTATACTCGTTCTTGTACGCTAAATATAAAAGCGAGTAGCTATGAACTCTACTTCATAACTACTCACTGTTTCCCTCTTACAGATTATCTCAGCTAAAAATTATTCATCAAATAATGACTCTTTATTCTTCGCTATCATAGCGACGACAAATAATAAAATTCCCGATAAGACAAATACTGTTCTCACACCAAGATACTCTGAAACTAGTCCCATAGAGACCGAAGCCAAAGAAAATGTTCCCGTATAAAGTACATTCATCGAAGCATAAATCGAAGCAAGTTTATCTTTTGGAATCTTCTGTTGTATAGCAGTCGCTTGAGGAATATTTTTGATTTGAGAAAATATCCCAACAAAGACAGAACAAATCAAAATAAATATAGGATGCCACCCTGGAACAACAAAAAAGGTCACAATAGCACCAAACAACGAACCTGTAATAACTGCTTTTGATTTATTTTGATTGATCCAATTTGAATATCTCATCACAATAATACTTCCAAGCATAGCTCCAGCAAAGTAAGTGGCGTTTATGTACCCCCACCAACTTTCAGAAACGTGTAAAACTTCTTTCACGTAAACTAACACGATCGCTGAAACCCAAGCTGTATTCGCAATATTCTCGAGAATATCCATCCTAACAACCACACGAACAAGCGACTGCTCACGAATCCCTTGCCAACCTACAAGAAAATTTTCCCATTCATTTTTTTCTGATTCTACGCGTTTAGTAACTTTTGGCAGCAGCCATAAAATAATAGCCGAAATCGCAAATACTCCTACATCCAACCACAAAAGATTCATCACCGAAAAAGTAATCAATAATGACGATCCGATCGCCCAACTACCTATGCTGACAACTTGTAACATGGTATTAAAAATACTATTGGCTCGAATCAAATAATGCTCACTAACATAGTGCGGTATTAAAGCTGTACTAACTGGTTCAGCACATCCGTCTAAAAAAGCAATACCTGCAATAAATACGTATAAAATGGTTAAATCAAGATGCTCGACATTCAACTGTAAATAAGTCGCTAAACCCGCTAAAATAATTGTCTTAAACAATTGGCTTACCTGCAAAATTTTTGATAGCGCTACACGCACCACGATCAATGGTGTCAACAATCCTGACAGAACCATACTCCCTGTGATAATGACGGGGACAGTTGATGCTGCTAATGCAGAATTCGTTAACGAAAAGACAGAGCTCACGATTGCAATCGTATAAATAGTATCACCAATATTAGAAATCATTTGACCTACAATAAGTTTGTTGAACGCTTTATTTTTATTCATTTTTCTCACCTTCACTTAGAAGAAACGAAAATTTCGTTCTTCATTTTTTTCGTTCTTGACCAAGTGAAGTATTTTAAATATTCATAGGTGATTTCCTCCAGATTCCATAAAGATTAGCATACTCTTTCATTTTCACTAACTTTTTTAACCATTTTCTCATACTATTACTTTTAGTTCAACCCTTCAACGCAAAAAGACACTTCCAAATACTAATGGAAGTGTCTTTTTTACTATCTTCTAGCCCAATAAATTAACGTTTTTCTGCTGTCAATTCAATATCATAGAAGTCTCTTGTTTCTTCATAATTCCAAGTAAATGATTTCACGCGATCATTAACTGGCATGATTTCGTTACGATATAATGTTGGAATAACTGGTGCTTGTTCAAACATATATTCTTGCCATGCATCGTATGCTTCTTTACGTTTTTTATCGTCAAATGACGCTTTTGAATCAATTGCTTTTAACAGTTTGTCATTTTCTTCTGAAGCAAAACGTGAGTAGTTGAATGCTGCGTTACGACTATATAATCCTGCTGGAGATGGCGCACTGTTGACACCCCAAGCAGCTTGGAATACGTCGATTTCTGGATCATCATTTTTGATTTTATCGTAGAATGCTTGGAAATCGATTAAACGGCCTGTTGCTAATTTCACATCTAAACCAATTTCTTTCCATTGTTGTAGATAGTAATCTGCTAAAGGTTGAGCTGTTTCGCCACCTGCCATTGAAGCAAAGTTGATGGTTAATTTTTCACCCTTAGGATTTTCTCTAAGGCCATCGCCATCTGTATCTTTATAACCAGCGTCATCTAAAATTTTCTTCGCTTTATCTAAATCATATTGATAGCCTTTAACATCTGTATTGTGCAATGTTTTGAAAATTGGTGGAATCAACGTTGTTGCACCAGTACGTAAGCCATTGTAGAATTTTTGTCCGATTGCATCATTATCCATCGCATAGCCCATTGCTTGACGTAATTTCACATCCGCCATTTTGGCATCTGGATTCATGATAACTTCGCCTTTTTCTTTATCAAATGTTCCTAATTTAAATCCAACATATGTGTATGCTAATTCTTCACGACCTAACATTTGATAGTCTTCTGAGTCTTTATAAGTTGGGAAGTTATCAGTTGGCATTGCGTAAACCATATCATATTTTTTCGCTTTCACTGCTTCAACGATTGAAGCAGTTGGCACGTTGGTAAATACAATTTTATCTAATTTAGGTTTTCCTTTGTAGTAATGTTCATTTGGTAAGTATTCCACAGATTCACCTGTTACGATTTTACTCATGTAGTAAGGACCGTATGTTACAGGATTTTTGCGGACTGCATCACTTTTTTCTTGGTCTTTGATTGGAATATCTTTAAAGATATGTTTCGGCATTGCACTTGTATAAACGCCACCGTCTAATTGTAGCATGCCTGGATTCATTTCTTTATAAGATACTTCGATTGTTTGATCATCTACTTTTTTGATACCTGAGATAGTGTCTGCTTTTCCATCATGGTACTCTTCCATTCCAACAATGTTAGTAAAGTTGTCATCATAGCGAATTCCTGTATAGTCTTTACTTCCAATCACTTCATATGGATAAATCAAATCATCAGCAGTTACAGGTTCACCATCTGACCATTTAATATTTTCTTTCAGAGTGATCGTTGCTTTTTTATTATCAACATCTAAATCTAACTTAGCAGCACCGTCATCTGTGATAACAAAATCTTCATCATAACTAAATAGTCCTTCATCAGAAGGTCTCATATAATGATAATCGTAAGCATCTTGATAGTATATTTTAGAAAATAATCCTTTAAACTGAGTATCTGACGCAACTGCAACTTCCAAAGTCCCGCCTTTGATTGCTTCTTTGTCATTTTTGACCTTCATTGTAAATTTACTGATATCCTCAGTTTCGACATTCTTGTTGCCTGAATCTGATTTCTTACCTCCACCGCACGCAGCTAATGTTACAGCTACCACTGCTGTTAATGTAATTAAACCCAAAAGTTTCTTGCTTTTCACACTACTTCCTCCTCTTCTTAACCTAAACGTTGTCTAGCATCTGCTGAACGTTTAAACGCTTGGCCAATATAATTTATACATAACATCATTACTAAAATCAGCACTGATGCAGGTACCCAGATCCATGTTTTATTTGCTAAAACATCGCCATTGCTGGCATATCCGATCAATGTTCCTAAACTCGGTACATTTGTCGGCAAACCAAATCCTAAGAAAGTCAATGTTGTTTCGATCCCGATATTTGCCGCAAAGTTGATCGTTAAGTTCGTGATGATCAATGAACTTAGATTTGGCATAATCTCTCGAAACATGATTTTAAAATCGCTTGTTCCTAGCGTCTTTGAAGCACTCACATAGTCTCTGCGAACCTCAGATAACGTTTTACTTCTAAACAACCGCGCTTTTGCGACCCAGTAAAAAGCACTCATGATTCCCACGAAGGACCAAACGTTATAGTTAGGAATGATCGTAACAAATACAATGATGATCATCATGATCGGCAAAATCATGATAAAATCAACCACACGCATCACTGCATTATCAAACATTCCGCCATAATATCCTGAAACAATACCGATACCTACACCGATGATCGATGTTAGAATCGTGATCGCAAAACCGATCACAACAGAATTACGAGCACCAATGATCAATTGACCAAGCACATCACGTCCGCCTTCATCTGCTCCTAATATGAAATTTCCACCAGGTTCGGCATATTTATCTAAAATACTGACTGTCATTACTTTGTCTTGATCGGTCAATAAAGCACCGATAAAAACAACCAATAGAATGGCTACTAACAGTACAAGTGAGAAAATCGCTAATTTATCTTTTTTGAATTCTCTTGCGATCATTCGAAATCCCATTGGTGGGATTGTTTCTGGTACAGCAACTGTTGTGTTTTCTTTATTTTTATCCATCTCGTCTCTCCCTCTCCTTAAAATTGATTTTCTATTGAACCCGAATCCGCGGATCTACAAGACTCATCACGATATCTGAAATCAGATTTCCGACGAGTGTCGCAACTCCTAAAATCAATACTAAGGCGGTGATTACTGCGTAATCCCGTTGTCCGATCGAGTCGATAAATAATTTTCCAATTCCTGGATAACCAAAGATCTTTTCGATAACTACTGAACCACTGATCAGAGCTGTGATTTCGTAGCTAAGTTGAGAAACAATTGGTAAAGAGGCGTTTCTGAAAATATGTCTTGTATAGACTTTATTTGTCGGTACCCCTTTTGAACGAGCTGTCCGCACATAATCCAAGGATTGAGAATCAATCACTTCATTACGTAAATATTGAATCGTGATCGCCGTTCCTAAAAGTGCTTGAGACAACGCTGGTAAAATCAAATGATAGAACCGATCCCAAATATACGCACCCGTTCCAGGTTCAACACCACTGGAAATCGAACCAGTTGTTGGGAACCAATCTAAACGATAGCCGAAAACAAAAAGCATCACTAATGCAAAAATAAATGGTGGCACTGCAAAACTGAAAAAGTTATAAATCACCACAAATTTATCTAAAATGGAGTTTTGATAACGACCCGATAAAACACCTAATGGTAAAGCGATCGCATACATGATCACAACTGTTACTAAGGATAGCAGGATCGTATTAATCGCACGACTGCCGATCAAGGTTGAAACGGGTAATTTAAAAATAAAACTCTCACCAAAATCGCCATGAAAAACATTGACGATCCAACGCACATATTGTGTTGTCCAAGGATCATTCAACCCAGCTGATTCACGCATTTTTTCAATCACTGCTGGATCGGTATTGGGGTTGATCAAACCAGTAAAGGGATCACCCGGCATCATTTTGGCTAACATAAAAATCAGTACGCTTAAAATCAAGATTTGAGGGATCATAAAGAGTACACGTCGTAAAATCGTTTTCCACATTAGATCTCACCTCCATCTTTTAGCGCTACTTGATGTGTTTCACTAATTTTACGTAAATCATATACGCGACCATTTTGATCGTAATAATCTTTTTGATGCTCGATATATTCTTTTTCTACTTGACGACGTTGCGCTTTGTGTTCTTCGCGATTTGCAACATCGATTTTAGGGATTGCTGATAATAAGCGTTTTGTATAGATGTGTTGTGGATTTGTGTAAATGTCCTGACGTGTTCCAATCTCTACAAAACGGCCTTTATACATAATTGCGATATTATCACACATATGCTTTACGACACCTAAATCATGTGAAATAAATAAGTAACTCAACCCATATTCTTCTTGGATATTTTTCATAAAATTCAACACTTGTGCTTGCACAGATAAATCCAACGCTGAAACTGGCTCGTCTGCAATAATCAACTTAGGATTCGTTGCAACAGCCCTAGCAACACCTAAACGTTGACGTTGCCCGCCTGAGAATTCATGCGGATACTTGTACAATGCATCTTCCGGCATTCCAACGATATCTAAAAGTCCTTTGACCTTTTTCTTTTCTTCTTGATCGCTCAATCGTTCAAAATTGCGAATTGGTTCAGCAATAATATCCAGCACACGTTTTTTAGGATTCAAGCTAGACATTGAATCTTGAAAAATCATTTGAACGTCTTTGTTGTATTTCATCGCTTTGCGGTTATGCGCTTTTGTCACATCTTTGTCCTGATATGAAATACTACCGCTCGTTACCTTTTCTAAGCCGATGATTGCTTTTCCAGTGGTTGATTTTCCCGAACCTGACTCACCAACTAAACCGTATGTTTTGCCTTTTTCGATAATAAAATCAACACCATCAACCGCCAATACATGATCAGTTACTCTATTAAAGAAACCGCTACGGATAGGATAATGAACTTTCAAGTCTTTGATTTGAATGATTTCTGCCATTATACTTCCTCCCGATCGTCTCTAAAATGGAAATGCTGATAACACGTACAACGGACAAAATGCCCTTCTGACACTTCATGCAAAGTTGGCTCTGCTTCATGAGCATCTTCTGAAATCCAAGGAATTCTTGGCGCAAAACGGCATCCTTTTCTTGGTAATTTACTCAACGAAGGTACCACCCCTTCAATTACGTGCAACTGACTATCATCTGAATTTTCTTGTGGAATCGATTGTAATAATGAACGTGTGTATGGATGTTTGGGATTGTTAAACAATTCTTCAGCCGTTGCAACTTCAACAAATTGCCCTGCATACATCACCGCTACCTTATCCGCCATTTCAGCTACTACACCTAAATCATGAGTGATCAAAATAATTCCAGAACCTGTTTCTTCCTGTAAATCCTTTAATAAATCCAAAATCTGTGCTTGGATCGTTACGTCCAATGCTGTTGTTGGTTCATCAGCGATAATGATTGCTGGTTTGCATGCAATCGCGATTGCAATGATCACACGCTGACGCATTCCTCCAGATAACTCATGAGGATATTGTTTTCCTACTCGTTCAGGATTTGGTATTCCTACTTGAGTTAATAGTTCAATCACTCGCGCTTGTTTTTGCTCTGTGTTCATATCTGTATGATAGGTCAAGCTTTCTTTTATCTGATCTTCAATTCGCATCAAAGGATTCAACGCCGACAATGGATCTTGGAAAATCATCCCGATATCGTTACCGCGTATTTTGTTATATAGTTCTTCATTAAATGTAGTCAAGTTCAAGTCTTTATAAATAATTTCTCCAGTTACACGGGTATTATTTGCATCATGTAACCCAATAATCGTTGTTGCTAAGGTACTTTTCCCACAACCAGACTCACCAACGATTGCCATGATTTCATTTTTTCCTAATTCAAAGGACACATCATCAACTGCATCATAGTACTCATCTTTAATACGAAAACCTGTGTGCAGATGTTGAACGTCTAATAATTGATTTCCATCACTCACTTTATACACTCCTCCACGCTAATTAAATCACTTATTACAATAAAAAAATCTTATTAAAAAACCATATCTTTTTAAACTTTTTCGGTATATTCTCATTGTAATCATTTTTAAGCAATTGTATATAATATTTGTAAAAATTGCAACATTTTGGTAATGCAAAATCGGCTATATGGTAAAAAAAGTGGAACAAAACAGGGTTTGTTTTGTTCCACTTTTTTCATTTCAAATTATAAGTTATTCATAATATAATCTACAGCGGCACCAACTGTTTCAATTTGCTCTGCATCTTCATCAGAAATTTCTGTACCAAACTCATCTTCCAGCTCTAAAACAAATTCCATTACACTAATTGAATCTGCATTCAAGTCATCTTTAATGTTTAATTGATCTGTCACTTTCTCAGCTTCAATATCAAAGTGGTTTGAGATAATCTTCGCTACTTTTTCAAGTACTTCTTCACGAGTCAACTGTATTCACCTCCACTGCTTTTGAAAAGCGTTCATCATGATTGAGTTAAACGCTATGATACATTGTACTCACAATTGATTGATTTGTCCATCTTTTTTTGCAAAACTATTACAATACGGTTGCAAATAGGTTGCGAAAATAGCTATTCTTTTGTTTCATAATAACGAACAAGTTGAGGTACGACCTCTGTTTTTAACATTGTATGAATCTGACGAATCGTATAACGAACAGCCTCTGGTCCAGTTGATCCGTGAGTCTTGATGACTGGTGCTTTCAATCCAAACAGAACCGCTCCACCGTGCTTAGAGTAATCCATTTCATCTTTCATACCACGTAACGCATTTTTTAGAAGTAATGCGCCCATTTTGCCTTTAAATCCTTCTGCCAGAATCGAAGATTTTAACAGTCCCATCATATTCAAGGCTGTTCCTTCGATTGATTTTAAAACAGCATTCCCTGTGAAACCATCAGTCACAACAACATCGGCTGCTCCACTTAGTAAATCACGTGCTTCCACATTACCAATAAAGTGAATTCCTTCTTCTTCTGAAAGCAATTCAAACGCTTTTTTAGTCAGCTCGCTGCCTTTCGTTTCTTCAGAACCATTATTCAAAAGCGCCACACGTGGCTTCGTGATATTTCTAACTTTTTCGGCATAAAAAGAACCTAGCACTGCGTATTGAACAAGATGCTCTGGCTTATTATCGGCATTCGCCCCTAAATCCAACATATCAAACCCGCCATCTGGTTGACCAATAACTGGCAAAGTCGACATCAAACCTGGACGTTCAACGTTTTTGATACGCCCAACGATAAATAATCCTGCGGCTAATAACGCACCTGTGTTACCTGCAGAAAAAATTGCATCAGCTTCTCCATTTTTGACCGCTTGTGCTGCCAACACCATGGAAGCTGTCTTCTTACGACGAATCGCTTTTACTGGCTCATCATCACTATTGATTTTTTCATCCGTATGGATAATCGTAATATTCGTTTCATCTGTTACATATTTTTTAATTTCATCTTCTTTTCCATAAAGTAAAAACTCAATCTCTGGAAAATCCTGTTTGGCTAACATCACGCCTTCAACAATAGCTTGCGGCGCATGATCGCCACCCATTGCATCAACTGCAATCTTCATAACATAGTCCCTCCTAGGTAAATTACAATAAGTAGTATAACATATTGAAAAGCGGAACAAAGCGTTTAACTCTCATGAAACCGAGTAGGTACCCTTCTACATCAACTCAGTTCATTCATTGTGTGTCAGGGCAATTAGGAATCTGACTAGGAAACGCTTTTAGTTTCATAGGCAGATTATCTATTTTCCTTGAGAGTTGCTTTGTGCAGCTAGATCATACCGAAAAGCGGAACGAGCCGTTTAGACCTCGATCAAATTAGGAAAATGCTGGAAAGATGCTCTTTATCTTTTCAGCATTTTGTCTATTTGTTGAGAGGTCTGGCTCGTGTAGCTAGATCAGCGAAAAGCGGAACAAAGCGTTTAACTCTCATGAAACCGAGCCTTTGTTTTTGACACTTAGAATTGAGGAGATCGAAATAAAATGTAGTAGGTACCTCTCTACATCAACTCATTTCATTCCTTGAGAGTTGCTTCATACAGTTCCAAATCTTTTTTTAATCAAAAAATTGCTGCTCACCATCATTCGGCTTGATTTTATCAGCCACTCCACGATACTCTGGTAACACCCACCATTGTTCCTTTTTCCAAATATCGCTTGCTTCTTGACGAGCGACTTCAAGAATATTGAAATCTGTCACAATATCTCCAACAGCAAATTGTGGTACACCAGATTGTCTAGCACCAAATACTTCTCCTGGTCCTCGCAATTCTAAATCCTTTTCGCTCAACACAAAACCATTATTGGTCTCGGTCATGATTTTCATCCGTTCTACGCCCATTTCATTTTTCGGGTTAGCAACTAAGATACAGTATGACGCATCTGAGCCACGGCCAACACGACCACGAAGTTGATGAAGTTGTGCCAATCCAAAACGATCCGCATCCATGATCAGCATAACCGTTGCATTTGGAACGTTGACCCCAACCTCAATTACTGTAGTAGAAACAAGAAGCTGCAAATTATTTTCTTTAAACTCCTGCATAATTTCTTCTTTTTCTTGATTCTTCATTTTCCCATGAAGTAATCCAACCTGATAAGTAGGATTGAAAAAAGCGGACATATGCTCAAAGATCTCTGTCGCATTTTTAACATCTAACGCTTCTGATTCTTCTATTAATGGACAAATCACATAGGCCTGATGACCACGGGCCAATTCTTTTTCCATCCACTCTAAAACAGTATCTAATTGAGGTGGTCGGATCCAACGTGTTTCTATCGGGATACGGCCAGCTGGCATTTCATCAATGATCGAAACATCCATTTCACCAAAAGCTGTAATCGCCAACGTTCTAGGAATAGGCGTCGCTGTCATAAATAAGACATCCGGTTTTAATCCCTTTTCTCTTAAGATTCGGCGTTGATTCACACCAAATCGATGTTGTTCATCGGTGATTACCAAACCTAATCGATGGAATAAAACATCTTCTTGGATCAAAGCATGGGTGCCAATGATAATATCGATTTCACCTGTCGCTAATTGCTCAAGAATTTCTCGACGCTCTTTGGTCTTAGTCGACCCAGTAAGTAGCGCTGTACGAACTTCTAAAGGATCATATAGTTGTTGGAGGCTTTCCATATGTTGTTGCGCTAAAATCTCTGTGGGGACCATTAAGGCCCCTTGAAAGCCAGCGGTCATCGTTGCATAAAGAGCAATCGCCGCAACCACTGTCTTACCACTTCCAACATCCCCCTGTAACAAACGCTGCATATGGTTTGGACTCATTAAATCTCGACAAATTTCATTTGTTACTTTTTTTTGAGCTGCAGTCAGTTCAAAAGGCAGTTTTTGCGTAAATGATTTTAAACGATCCACATCATACTGAATCATCAACCCATTTTTTTCAGCTTTCTCTTGTCTCTTCAGGCCTTGCATTTTCAGTTGGAATAAGAAAAATTCTTCAAAAACAACGCGCCGCTTCGCTTGATGACTTTCTTCTGGATTACTAGGAAAATGCATCGCAAGCATTGCTTTTTCTCTTGGCATCAAACGATATTTCTCCAATAGATTTTCTGGTAGAATTTCAGGAATCAAATTCCCATATTTTTCAAACCCAGTACGAATCAGCTGAATCAAACTACTTTGTCTAACTTTTTTATTTACATGATAAATCGGAGCAAAATCTTCTCCATCGTTTTTTGCCGCTAGAATTTTCATGCCATTCAAGGATTTCCGTTTAGCATCCCATTTTCCGTAAACAGCTATTTCTTCTGACATGACGATTTTATCTTTCAAATAGGGTTGGTTAAAGAAGGAAACATTGATCACCGCATGGTCTTGCATCATCCGAAACATCATTCGACTTTTTTTATAGCCATAGCGGCTCACAACTGGCTCAGATACAACTAAACCTTTTAACGTGACTTTCTCTTGATCTTGAATCTCATTTAATTCCTTTTCTTGGATATCATCATAGCGAAAAGGATAGTAGGATAGCAAATCTTCAATCGTTTGAATACCTAGCTCTTTTAAGTTTTCCGCACGTTTTGGTCCAACTCCTGGCAAGACACCGATATCATCTGATAGGTTCACCACTGTTCCTCCTTTCATTAATAGATACGTGATTTACTCTCTATTTGTTTATTTTCTATAGAAAAAGCCAAACAACAAGTGTCTGGCTTTAGTAAGTCATTAATTATTCAGCTGAAAATAGATATGGATAAACAGGTTGTCCACCTTCATGAAGTTCTGTTTCTAGATCTTCGTATTCAGCCGTCAAAGCTTCTACAAATTTTTCAGCTTCTTTCATTGTACCACCCTCGCCGACAATGATCGTTACGATTTCCGTATCTTCATCTATCATGCGTTTTAGTGTATCCAATGATGCTTTAAACATATCTGGTTCAGAAACGACGATTTTACCGTCGATCATTCCTAGATAGTCATCTTTTTTGATTTCGACATTATCGATCGTTGTGTCACGTACAGCTGTTGTTACCTGTCCACTGACAACACTTTCGATCATTTCTGTCATGGTTGTTTTATTTTCTTCAAGGGTTTGTTGATCATTGAATGCAAGCATCGCTGTCATTCCTTGAGAGATTGTTTTCGTTGGAACAACCGCTACTGGAATATCTGCTACTTCTGCTGCTTGATCCGCTGCCATGAAGATGTTTTTGTTGTTAGGTAAGATAATAACTTGATCCGCATTCACTTCTTTAACAGCTTTCAAGATATCTTCTGTACTTGGGTTCATTGTTTGACCGCCGCTGATGATGTAACTTGCACCAAGGCTACGGAATAATTCTTGGACGCCTTCTCCTGCTGCAATCGCAATCACAGCATAAGGAACACGTGCTTTTTGAGCAACTGCTGCTTGAGCGTCATGTTCAACCAATGTTTCATGCTGCAAACGCATGTTGTCGACTTTGATTTTCACTAATGAACCGAATTTTTGTCCGTAGTTCATCACTTCACCCGGATGTTCCGTATGCACGTGAACTTTAATGATTTCATCGTCATTTACAACAAGTAAAGAATCACCTAATTCATTTAAGTAGTTTCTAAATGTTTCATAATCGAAATCACTGTCCACTGTTGGACCTTCACCGATTTGAACCATGATTTCTGTACAATAACCAAATTTGATATCTTCAGTCGCTACATGTCCGCTAACACCGCGATGATGTTCAGCATTGACCATCTCGTCCATCTCACCTGGGCTTGGTTCATAGATTTCTGTTGCCAAGAATTCACCAGATAAAGCTTCTAAAAAGCCTTCATAGATAAATAACAAACCTTGACCACCACTATCGACCACGCCGACTTCTTTTAACACAGGTAAAAGATCAGGTGTTTTAGCTAGAGCACGTTTTGCTCCTTTAACAACTGCTTCCATCACTTCGATACAATCGTCTGTTTCTTTTGCCTTACGCTCACCAGAACGGGCAGCTTCTCTAGAAACAGTCAAAATTGTTCCTTCCACTGGCTTCATTACCGCTTTATAGGCAGTCTCTACACCATGAGTAAATGCTGCTGCTAAATCTTTTGCATTCAACGTCTCAACATCTGGAATTTGCTTAGAAAATCCGCGGAATAATTGTGATAAGATAACACCAGAGTTCCCTCTAGCACCCATCAACAATCCTTTTGAAAGAATCGTTGTTAGTTCTCCGACTTTTTCAGAACGAGAATCGGCTACAGCCTTCGCTCCACTTGTCATAGATAAGTTCATATTGGTTCCTGTATCACCATCTGGTACAGGGAAAACATTCAATGAGTTGACATATTCTGCATTCACATGCAGACGACTCGCACCAGCCTGAACCATCTCTTGGAACTGACTTGCACTGATTTCTGTTACATTCACCTAAAAAATCCTCCTTTGAGATTCACTGTTGCATAGAAAAGCGAAACGAACCGCTTAGACCTCGAACAAATTAGGAAAGTGCAGGAAAGATGCTTTTTGTCTTTTCGGCATTTTATCTATTTGTTGAGAGGGCTGGTTCGTGGAGCTAGATCAATAAAAAGTGAAACGATCACATCCAGCTAAACTCTTGCTAACAGCTGGCTACCTAGTCAGGCAACACACGAACACCTTGTACAAATACGTTGACAGAATTAGCTGTCACACCTAGTAATGTTTCAAGATTATATTTTACTTTCTCTTGTACATTACGTGAAACTTCTGAAATTTTTGTTCCATAACTCACAATTGTATATACGTCGACCGCAACGCCGTTTTCTTCTTGACGAACGACAACGCCTTTAGAATAATTTTCTTTACGCAAAATGCCATTTAAATTATCTTTGATTTGGTTTTTACTAGCCATACCGACGATTCCATAGATATCCGTCGCAGCACCGCCAACGACCGTGGCAATAACCTCATTGGTAATCTCAATGGTACCTGCTGGTGTTTTGATTTTTACAGCCATTGATGAAAGCCTCCTTAAAGAGCACAATTGCCCTATTTTCTTCTATAATATTTTAACATAGCCATACCTTAATGAAAAGGAACTTATCTAGATAATTATAGAGAGTCTCATCGAATTTACCAATAATTGTATAATTTACATCGTTTGAAGGAAAATGTCAAACAGATTTGAAAATCCTCTTGCAAAAAACTGCCTTCTGTGATAAATTAAGTTAGTATGAGCTGAAAACTATCGCTCCGAGATCAAAGCAAAGGAGGAAACTAAAAATGGCAAAAGTATGTTACTTTACTGGTCGTAAGACAAGCAGCGGCAATAACCGCTCACATGCAATGAACGCTACTAAACGTACTGTTAAACCTAACTTGCAAAAAGTTCGTGTATTAATAGACGGTAAACCTAAAAAAGTTTGGGTGTCAACTCGTGCTTTGAAATCTGGTAAAATCGAGCGTGTTTAATAGAACGTAATCAAAAAGCTGAACGGCATGCCGTTCAGCTTTTTTTATTTATCATCGCGACTTTGGATTACGGCAATCATGCCTGCATCAAACGAAAATCCAGCCGATTCACCAACAAATTCATTACTTGCATAAGAAATAGGAAGGCTAACATCGACATGATCCAACGTATATTTACTTTCTGTCAGTGTCAGGTTTTTGACCGGTATTAAACAGCAATAGGCTAAATAAGTCATTCCTACTTCTTTTGTCACACTATACTCTCCAGGAAGATAGTAGGAGACACTATTTTGGTAATCTTTTAATTTTATTTGGTGCGCAAAACTCTGAAAACGCGATTCAAGAGGGAGCCATAAATTTGCTAGAAAGTGATCCAAACGACCACCTGTTGCACCGATGATCGTAATTTCAGCTTCTGGAAACTTTTTAAGTGTATGAGCTAAAGCTAATTGGGTATCGGTATCATCTTTTTCTGCTTGTGCTTGCACAAGTTCTTTCGTCAACCTTTGGATAAGCTGTTGTTCATCCTCCGTTAAAGAATCAAAATCTCCTACCGCCAAATCCAACGACCAACCCTGCTCTACAATATACAAGCTTCCTCTATCGATGCCCACCAAATAATCAAACTCTTCCATGTCAAACTGCGGCCACTTATCAGGCGAACCACCTGCCACAAGAAGAATATTCATTAATCTAACACAGCTCTAAGTGCAGCGATGCGATCTTTAGGGCTTTCTGAATCATAGATATAAGAACCCGCCACAAAAACATTAGCACCTGCTTCTTTACAACGTTTGGCTGTCTCCGGCACAATACCACCATCTACTTCAATATCGTACGTATACCCTTTGGATTCTTTCCACTCTTTTAATTGGGCAATCTTATCTAATGAACTTTCAATAAACGATTGTCCCCCAAATCCAGGATTCACCGTCATGATCAAAACTTGATCAACTAAATCCAACACATACTCGATGGCTGACAAAGGAGTCCCTGGATTGATCACCACACCCGATTTCACACCAGACGCTTTGATCATTTGGACAGCACGATGGATATGCGGCGTTGACTCTGCATGAACCGTGATGATATCTGCTCCAGCTTTCGCAAATGCTTCAATATAATTTTCCGGCTGAACGATCATCAAGTGAACATCTAGAGGTAATTTTGTCACTGGTCGAATTGCCGAGACTACGTTAGGGCCTAACGTAATATTAGGTACGAATTGACCATCCATCACATCCACATGAATATAGTCTGCCCCTAATTTTTCGACTAATTGAATATCTCTTTCTAAATTGGCAAAATCGGCACTTAAAATCGATGGTGCTAGTTTCATTAAAACCACTCCTTGAATTTTGTAGGTTCGTTCTTCAACGTTTCTTATTTTTTCTTATAAATCGGTCTACGGTTTTCTATTTCTAGTAAAAACTGCAGATAATTATCATAACGTGTTTGAGCGATTGTTCCTGCTTCTACACGTTTTTTCACTTCACAACCTGGTTCTTTGCGGTGCATGCATTCGCGAAACTTACATGAAACGGCAGCTTCTACAAATTCTGGAAATTGTTTCGGCAGATCAGTAGTTTCCATTTCTAAAAAGTCGATCGAGCTAAAGCCTGGTGTATCCGCGACTAAACCGTCATACAACGGCAACAGTTCCACATGGCGTGTGGTATGTTTCCCTCGGCCTAGTGATTCAGAAATTTCATCGGTCGCTAATTGTAGGTCTGGAGAGATTTTGTTTAGTAAGGTCGATTTACCCGCACCAGATTGACCCATGAAAACAGTCAAACGTTCTGGAAAATACTGCTCTAAAGTCCGAACAGCGTCTTCATCATTTGCTTTTGTCGCAGCAATCACAGGATAACCAATATCTCCATAGACCTTTTTGACATCTGCTACGCTGACAGCTTCCGTACCTTTCAATAAATCGACTTTCGTCAAATAAATGATCGGTGCGATTTCTTTATCTTCTAACGTGACTAAAAAACGATCCAACAAATTATATGAAAAATTAGGTTCGATCATACTCATAACGACTACACCTTGATCTACATTTGCTACTGGAGGACGCACCAACTCATTGTGTCTAGGATAAACTTCAAGTAAATAGCCATCGGTTGGATTATCACTTTCAAACATAACTTCGTCACCGACTAGTGGGGTGATTTTTCGATTACGAAAATTCCCGCGGGCTCTTGTTTGAAATGTTGCGCCTTCTGCATAAATGTAGTAAAAACCACTTAATGCTTTTCTGATTTGACCTTTCAGAAATGCCACCTCCTCGTTTCTATTGGTTCCATTTTAACATAGGTTGAAGAAAAGCTAAATGCAGGGCTAGAGAAATCATTTTTTCACATAAAAAAAGTGATTAAGACAATGTTCATCTTAATCACTTATGTTACTTATTTAATTATTTTCATTACCTGTTGAATCGGTTGCACTTGAGAAGTTGACTGTTACGGAAGTCCCTTTTGCGACACTATCCCCAATGCTAGGCGACACACTAATGACTTTTCCTTTAGATGCATCTCCTGATCCTTGTACATACTTCAAGCCACTGCCTTCTATTTGGGACTTAGCCTCAGCTGAAGAAAGTCCTAGAATACTTGGAACACTCACGTTACTCGGCCCAGTACTAACTTTTAACGTAATTTTACCATTTTTAAGATCAAAGGTCGCACCTGCCCCTGGATCTTGAGAAATAACCGTTCCTTTAGGCAGATCACTAGCTTCATCTACTCTTGAGATTTGATTCTCTTTGATTCCTAAACTGACTAGAGCATTTACTGCATTATCATACGTATAACTTTCTGCATAACTCCCTAAAACAACTGTACTTGATTCAGAGCTCGTTGTCGTCGTTTTATCAGGCCCAGAACTTACCGTTAATGTGATCTTACCTTTTTTAGGATTAAATGGATTCCCTGCTGCGGGATTTTGAGCAATAACCAAATCTTTCGCTACAGTATCACTTGGTTTATCTACTCTAGTTATTTGACTTTCTTTAATTCCATAACTTGCCAATTCATCTACAGCATTGTTATAACTGTAACCTAAACTTGCATAGTCAGCTAAATAAATATCAGCTGGTCCTTCACTAACAACCAACTCGATTTCATCTGTTTTCGGATCTACTTCAGAACCTTCTTTTGGTGTCTGACTGATGACTTTGTCTTCATCAACTTTAGAATCCGTTTCCTTCGTAATCTTGATCTGACTTTCTTTGAAACCTAATTCACCTAATTTTTCAATGGCATCTTTATAACTTTCACCAGTCACCTTAGGTAATTTTATTTTTTTATTGCCAGTACTAATATATAGCTCAATCTCACGATTTTTCTTTACTGTAGAGCCTATCTCAGGATTTGTCTTGACTACTTTTCCTTCTTCGATGTTCTCACTTTGTACTTGTTTTACTTCGTTCTTTACTTTCAACCCAGCATCTTCTAATAAACTGCGCGCTTGTGCTTCAGTCTTGTCTTCCACGTTAGGAATCTTGACTTCACTACTGCCTCGCCCAGCAAAATAAAACAAACCGCCGATAATCAAAGCCAAAGCGAATAAAATCAGAAAAATAATCAAAGGCTTTTTCTTCTTTTTCTTCTTTGTTGCCTTTTCCTGATTTTCGATCTCTTCATGTTCATTCCGCTCTTCAGGCGGTGTTTCCATCGAATTGAAAGAAGATGGCATCGCCATTTCATCCGTGATTGGGGTTAAAATTTTCGTTTCACCCATCAATCCTGTTGGTTGCCATTTCGGCTCGTTCAAGCGATTCGCTGCTAATACCGTATATAAATCACGTGACATTTCTTCAGCAGTTTTATAGCGATCAGCTGGATCTTTAGCCGTTGCATGTAATACGACATTTTCCAACGACTGAGGAATATTAGGATCAAAATTTTTGACTGACGGCATTTCTTCTTGGAAATGTTTCAAAGCAATTGTTACGGCTGATTCACCATCAAACGGCACATTTCCTGTCAGCATTTCATATAAAATGATCCCAACTGCATAAACATCGGACTGATTAGTTGCCATACTGCCGCGAGCTTGCTCTGGAGATAAATAATGGACTGAGCCCAACATCGTATTTGTTTGGGTGATTGATGTTTCTGTCAATGCAATGGCTATCCCAAAATCGGTGATTTTAACAACGCCGCTTTCATCCATCAAAATATTTTGCGGTTTTAAGTCTCTATGAATGATTCTATGTTCGTGCGCTAATGAAACTGCTGATAAGATTTGTTCCATGATATCAACAATTTTTGCATATGGAATTGGGTACTGTGTCTGGATAAATCGTTTCAGATCCATTCCCTTCACATACTCCATCACTAAGTATTGTAGACCATCTTCTTCGCCTACATCATAGACACTGACGATATTTGGATGAACCAACTCAGTTGCGGCTAAGGCTTCTCGTTGAAAGCGACGGATTGCTGCTTGATCA